>DATDLN010000201.1:0-47235 GCA_036519295.1 Thermoleophilaceae bacterium | reverse complement strand
GCGCGCGATCGAGGTCCGTCAGCCGAGCCTCGTGGTGCTCGACCTCGTGTTCGAAGGGGGCAGCGGGCTCGACCTGCTGGATCGCGTGCGGGCCGCCGACGGCCTGGCCTCGCGCCTTGACCCGGACCTGCCTGTGGTCGTCCTCACCGGCCGCGCCGGGGAGGCCGACCGGGTCCGCAGCTTCGCCCGCGGAGCTGACGATCACCTAAGTAAGCCGACGTGTCGTTTTCCGCAGCGGGAGATCCCACTCCTGGAGCGGGCTGTCGCTCTCCGCGGCGCTCCCAACCCCGGAGTTAGGCACGACCGGTGCATGCCGTCGGGACCAACCCCGCCGTCACGTGGGAAGGTGATACTCGCGGCCGGGAGGCACATCTACGCGCGCGTGGAGCACCTGAGCAGTGGGCTCATAATCCGTCTCGGCGTCCCCGACGCGCGCCGACCGCCGCTGACTAACGCCGATAACTACCTGCTGACGAGCGGAAACCGGCGATTGGGCACGATGCGCGAGTCGGCTGGTGTCTCGCCCTCGTCGACCATCCGTCGACCAGGGCTCGCTGTGGGGTACCGCGGTACTGGGCCTCCCGAAAGGCGGTCACTCCGCGGCCGGGGCGACCGGGTTGAGGACCTCGCTCACACTCGCCGATAGGGCGCCTTGGCGCTGCAGCACCTTCGCCACCCGTCCGGATCCATAAGCGCCGTAGTTAGCTTCGTGCACACACCGGATTACTGCCAACACATCGACCTCCCCGTGCGCGTGCCTCGACGAACCCCGGCGAGTGGCACCCGCGCGGCTAGTCGGGGCAGGCAGACCAAGGTCCCTCACGGGGTCCTCTAAGCTCCATCGCCGGATCTGCACCCGTAGCCCTTCTCAGGTACGTTCGTCCCGTGCCGCGTCGCGATCGATCACAGGCTGAGGTCATCGTCCGCCTGGATGGCTGAACCCTTGTCCGGCACGGGCGATGTGCAGGGAAGAGGCGGCCCCGGCAGCATCGGGGCCTACATACTCGGCACGCTCAGCGAGGACGACGTGGACTGGCTCATCGACCATGGGCGCCGCTCGACGATTCCGGCCGGCGGGCTTCTCCTCCGCGACGGGCAGCCAATCCGGTCCCTGATGCTGGTGCTGGAGGGGGAGCTCGACCTGCGCTACAGCGACGGGTACCGCCAGCGCCTCGAGCCCGGCAACGTCGTCGGCGGCGTCGGCCTGCTCGGTGGTGACGCAGCCCTCGACAGCGCCAGCGCCGCGGTGGAGACCGCTCTGCTCGAGATTGCCTACCCCGAGCTGCTCGCGAAGCTCGACTTCGACTCCTCTTTCGCCGCGCGGTTCTACCGAGCCATAGCGGTGATCATGAGCGAGCGTGAAGCGGCCCGTTCCGGACGGCAGCTCTTCCCCGCCGGCGTGACGAGCTCGGCGCTCGACGCCAACATGTTCCTGGTCCGTGCCCGGCTGCGCCGCATGCTTCAGCGCGCCGCCCGGACGCCGACCGTGATCGTCACCGGCGGGGATCTGACGATCGAGGAGGTCGCTCGGGTGGCGCGCGGCCGCGCACCGGTGGCGCTGGGCGAGGATGCGCGCCGCACCCTCGAGGAGGCCCGGGCCGTCGTCGAGGAGCTGGCCGCGTGCGATGACGCGGTCTACGGCCTGACGACGAACGTCGGCGAGCTCAAGGACCAGCGCCTCGACCCATCCCACCAGGCGCTTTTCCAGCGCCACGTCCTGCTCAGCCACGCGACCGGGATCCCGCCCGAGTTCCCGATCGACGTCGTGCGAGCGATCATGCTCGCCCGGCTGAACGGGATGGCGCGCGGGGGCTCCGGTGTCCAGCCCGCCGTCTTTGATGCCCTGCTGGCGATGCTCAACGCGCGCGTGCATCCGATCGTCCCCTCCCGGGGCTCGATCGGGATGTCCGATCTGGCGCCCCTTGGCCCACATGGCCTGCCGCTCGTCGGCGAGGGCGAAGTCGAGTTCGAGGGCAAGCGGATGAGCGGCGCCGCGGGCCTCGAGGCGGCCGGGATCGAGCTGCCCACGCTGGGCCCCAAGGACGGCCTTTCGCTCGTCAGCGCCAACTCGGCTTCGATCGGTCACGGCGCACTCGTGCTCAGCGATGCGCGCGCACTGCTCGGCGTCGCAGAGATCGCGGCGGCGCTGAGCCTCGAGGCCCTCGGCGGCCACACGGCGATGCTCGATCAGCAGGTCGACGCCGCGCGCCGGTTCACGGGCCAGCTCACCTGCGCCGAGCGGACCCGGGCGCTGCTGGAGGACAGCTACCTGTGGACGTCCGACCCGACCCTCGAGGTGCATGACCCCATCAGCTTTCGCTCCGCGATCCAGGTCCACGGGGCGATGCTCGACGTCCTCTCGTCGGCACGCGGCACGCTCGAGACCGAGCTCAACTCTACCGGGGACAACCCGATGGTCCTGGTCGACCGGCGTGAGATGGTCGGCACCGGGAACTTCCATCCGGCCGGGGTGTCGATCGCCTTCGACACGGTGGCGATCGCGCTCGCGCAGGTGACGAGCATGGCCGCGAACCGGTCGTGCGCCTCATGGACCCGCACTTCACCGGGCTGCCTCCCTATCTGTCGGTGGATCCCGGGAGCAACGTCGGCCTCGGCGTGGTGCAGAAGACGGCGACCGCGCTCAACTCCGAGGTGCGCCTAGCCGCCAACCCGGCATCGCTCGACTACGTGCCGGTGGCGGGCAGCATCGAGGACCACGCCACGATGGCGGTCGAGAGCGTCGGCATGGCCGGGCGCGCTTTGGCGGCTGCGTTCGAGCTGTTCGCGGTCGAGCTGCTCGTCGCCGCCCAGGCGATCGACCTTAGGGGCCGGCCCCAACTCGGCGTCGGGACCGCGGCTGCGTTCGCGAAGCTCCGCGAACAGGTGCCGATGATGGAGGAGGACAGGCTCGTCGCGCGAGCAACGCAACGGGCATCGCCGGCGATGGCTTCCCCAAGCGCATGAGCAGCAAGCCTCCTGGCTGGGGTGTGAGGCCGGGACTGCCTTTCCGGCCGGTGGCGTTCTAGCGCAGCCTGGGTTCATCGGAAGAATGCCGGGATGCCGGTCCGTAGGGCCACCACCGTCGGTGACTACGAGGTCGCCCGGGTCGGGCTCGGTACCAACCGGCTCACGGACAGGCCGGAGAACCGCGACTTCCTGAGGCGGGCCGTCGATGCCGGGGTGGGCTTCATCGACACGGCCCACCTCTACGCGGGCGGCGAGAGCGAGCGAGCCATCGGCGCCGCGCTGGCGCCGTTCCGGGACGACGAGCTGCTAGTCGCCACCAAGGGCGGCTACAGCCCGGGCGGCGGTAGGCCGGAGCGGCTGCGCGCCGAGCTCGAGGAGAGCTTCGAGCGGCTTCGGACCGACACCATCGCCCTCTACTACCTTCATCGCGTCCACCCGGGGATGCCCCTCGAGGAGACGCTGAGCGTCCTCGGGGAGTACCGCGATGCGGGCCGCATCCGACACGTCGGCGTCTCGGAGCTGAGCGTGGAGCAGATCGAGCGGGCACGAGCCGTGGTGCCGATCGCTGCCGTGCAGAACGAGTACAACCTCTCCCAGCGCAAGTACGAGGACGTGGTGGACTTCTGCGAGGCGGAGGCCATCGCCTCTGTGCCACAGGTCGCGGTGCGCTGGTTGCGTCGGCGGCGGCGCTTCTCGTACACTTAACTGTGACTCGAACGGCAAAGACCTCGATGGGAGACTTCATGCCGTGAACGAGCGCCGGGCTCGACTTGCTCTGGGAGCCGTTGTTTCGCTCGCCTGCTGCGCCGCGGCCGGTGTGGTGACCGCCGCCGTACCGCGCGTCAAAACCACCTTTCCGACTAAACAGGGCAAGCCGTTCCAGGCCCCGCGGACCCTTGCGAGCGAGAACGGCGTGCTGAGGGCGAGATTGGTGGCGAACGAGAGCATGGTGCGTGTGGGCGGCCGGAGCGTCCTGGGGCGCGCCTACAACGATTCCTTCCCCGGACCGACTCTTCGGCTCAGCCCGGGCGACACGCTGCTCCTCACCTTGGTGAACAAGCTGCGGTTTCCGACGAACATACACTTCCACGGGATGCACGTGTCGCCGTCGGGGAGGTCCGACAACGTCCTGCGCACGGTGCCGCCGGGGACAACCGCGCGGTACGTGGTTCACGTCCCGCTCGACGCCACCCCCGGCACGTACTGGTACCACTCCCACTATCACGACGCGCCCGTGGGCAACGCGGAGCCGCAGGTAATGGGAGGCTTGTCAGGGACGCTCATCGTCGACGGCCTTACAGGGCGACTGCCCGAAGCGCTGCGCAACATCGTCGAGCGAAACGTGGTCCTCAAGGATGTTCAGCTGACCAAGACCGACAGCATCGTCTTTCGCAGCATCGACTCGGGCGCGCCCACGACACGCACGGTGAATGGCCAGGTCAACCCCGTTTTACGCATCGGCCCGGGTGAGACGCAGCTCTGGCGTCTAGGGAATCAGAGCGCGGACATCTGGTATCGGCTGCAGCTAAACGGGTCGCGTTTCCATGTGATCGCGGAAGACGGCAATCCCGTCGGGCAAGTATGGAGCGCAAAGAAGCTCACCTTGCCGCCAGCAAAGCGCTACGACGTGCTGGTTCAGGGCCACGGTGGCGGCGACTATCACCTGCGCACTCTCAAGATGAACACAGGGCCTGCCGGGGACAAATATCCCACCCGCATTCTGGCGACGGTGCGGCCCAATCGGCCCGCCCTCGAGCGCGCGGAGCTGCCCACGTCGATGGGCCCGCTGCCGGATCTTCAAAACATGAACGTCGACCGCCGTCGAACGCTTGTGTTCTCGGAGAACACCGAGACGAACAAGTTCTTCATCAACCGAAAACAGTTCAACGACAACCGCGTCGACCAGCGCGTGAAACTGGGCGCGGTCGAGGAGTGGACCATCCGCAACGTCACCCGCGAGCGGCATCCGTTCCACATCCACGTGAACGACTTCCAAGTGATGTCGGTGAACGGGCGCCCGTACAACGCCCGCGGCCTAGCGGACACCTTCCCACTGCCGTTTCGCGGCGAGATCGTTATCCGCATGCACTTCGTCGATTTCACCGGCGAGTACGTCTATCACTGCCACATCCTTGCCCACGAGGACAACGGCATGATGGGCACAGTGTTGATCGAAGGGCCCGGGCGCAGCGGAGCGACATCGCCGCAGCACGGAGGCGATCAGCGACAGGGCTGACGAGCGGCCGCGAGCAGGCAGCCCATCCGCTAGGCAATGGGCCATCGGAGGGCGCGGCGCCGGACATGCGGAGCCTTGCGGCCTGGCCGATGCCGTCACCGCGCCGGCGGCGCGCAACCCTACACCGCCCGCCCCGGACGCATTGGGCAATCAGGCCCGAATGGGCACTTACTGTCCTGTCGTCCCTTGGTGCGATCTTGACGCTTGGACTAGCGGTCACGCATTGAGCGGCGAGCGACCGCCTCCGCTGGAGCGGGTGGCGTCCCTGAGCTGCTGTAAATTCGCCGCCGCCCAGGCTCCCGGTGGCGTTCAGTCTATGACCATTGAAGAGCCAGCGGGCGCTCGTCGTGCTGCCGCGCCGGCCCATTGCAAGCGGCATTTGTAGGCCGGAGCCGGAACGCTGGGCAGCCGGGGCGAGCTTCTTGCTCGCCGTCCTTCTTGGGATGTGGACCAGCAGCGCTTGATCCTTGTGGTGGAGGACGACGACGCGACGCGCGCCTTCCTGCTCGACAATCTCGCCGCCGACGGCTTCCGCGTCGCCGGCGCGAGCGGGGTGGGCGAGGGTCTGCGGGCGATCGAGGTGCGCCAGCCCGCGCTCGTCGTGCTCGACCTCCTGCTCGAGGACGGCAGCGGCCTCCACCTGCTCGACCGCGTCAGGGCGGCCGACGGTCTGGCGTCGAGAATCGACCCTGAGCTGCCGGTGATCGTGCTCACCGGCCGCGATGGCGAGGCCGACCGGGTGCGCAGCTTCGCTCGGGGGGCCGACGATCATCTGTCGAAGCCGTTCCTCTATGCGGAGCTGCTCGCGCGTATCCGGGCCGTGCTGCGACGAGCCGAGGGGCGGCGCCGCCGGGGCGTGCTGCGGGTGGGCGAGTTGACAGTGGACCCGCTGACGAGGTCCGTGCGGCTCGGCGGCCGCCGCGTGGAGCTGTCGGCCAAGGAGTTCGCCCTGCTGCACGCCCTGGCCGAGGATCCGGGGCGCGTGTACGGCAAGCAGGAGCTGCTGCGCGACGTGTGGGGCTTCCTCTCGGCGGGCAACACCCGCACGCTCGATGCCCACGCCTGCCGTCTGCGCAAGAAGCTGCGGCCGTCGCCGCGACCGTGGATCGTGAACGTTCGCGGGGTCGGCTACAAGCTCACGGAGGCGCTGTGAGCGCGGTGGGCATCGCGTGCCTCGTTGTCGCCGTGGCCTGTCTGGCCGTTGGGCTCGCCGCACTCCGGGAGCTACGTCGGCGGCTCGAGTTGATGGGCCGCGCCGAGCACGAGCTGCGCGGTCCCGCGACAGCGCTGGCACTCGCCTGCGAGCAGATACGCCGCGATCCTGCAGCGGCGCGTCACGCCGACGTACTCGACGCTCAGCTCGAGCGGCTCCGTGCCGGGCTCGCCGACCTCGGGGCCGCCCGGCGCGGCCGGCGGGCCGCGGGCGGTCCGTTGTCGCAGGTGGAGCTCGCCCCGTTCGTTCGAGCGGCACTCGAGCCGTGGCGGGCGGCGCTCCGACGCTGCTCGCTGGACTGGCGGGCCGGCCCTGCCACCGCGCTGACGGACCGAGGCCGCCTCGCCCAGGCGGTCGGGAACCTGATGGCGAATTCGGCCGAGCACGGCGCGGGCGAGCTCGACTTGAGAGCACGGCGGATGCCTGGAGGGATCCGCCTCGAGTTCCGCAATCGCAATCGGAAACTGATGCGGACGCCCGGTGAAGGGGATCGGGGGGCCGCCGGGACGAACCGGCCGGGACGCGGGAACGGACTCGCGATCGCCTCCCAGGCCGCGCGCGATCTGGGCGGGCGGCTCCTGGTCGACGTGCACGCAGCGGGGACTCTGGCGGTTCTGGAGCTGCCGGAGCGGCCGGCTTCGAACCGGGCGGCCCGCGCCTCGGGGGAAGGCCCGGAGCGGGCGTCGCGCGCTTCGGACGGAGCGCATCCCGCCTCCGAGAACAGTCCGGAGCCGGCGTCGCGCGCCTCGGAGGGTGCGCGTCGCGCCTCCGCGGACGGTCTCGAGGCGGCGTCGCGCGTTTCGGACGGGGCGCGTCGCGCCTCTGCGGACGGTCCGGAGCGGGCGTCGCGCGCTTCGGACCGGGCGCACCGCGCCACCGCGGACGGCTCCGAGCCGGCGTCGCGCGCTTCGGACGGAGCGCATCCCGCCTCCGGGGACGGTTCGGAGCTGGCGCGCGGGGCGGGTGGTCCATCCGGCGCGCTCGGCCCGCCGGGCGCATTCGGCCCGGACCTCGCCGCGTGAAGGCGCGGCGGCGGCGCGGGCTCGTGGTTCTCGCGCTGGCCCTTGCGAGCGGCGGCCTGGCCGCGTCGCAGGTGCGGCAACGCGAGCACAGGGTGGAGGCGCGAGTCGGGCCGCTCGTGCCGGTGGTCGTCGCGACCCGCGACCTGCCGGCCGACTCCCGGATCGGGCGGGGGTCGCTCGCGCTGCGACGTGTGCCCGCCGGCTATGCCCCTCCCGACGTGCTCCGGGGTGCGGCCCGTGTGGTAGGGGCCCGGACCGCGGCCGCGGTTGCCGCAGGCGGTTATCTCACCGCCGGCCATCTCCAGGGGCCGGGCGGTGACGGGTCGCGGGGAATGGGGCTCCGCCGCGGAGAACGGGCGGTCGAGGTGGCCGTCACCGGTGGCGGCGCGCTCGCCGGCGCGGCGCCCGGCGCGCGCGTGGACGCGATCGTCTCGACGGAGGCGCGCGAGGGCGCGGGTCAGACGTTCGTGGCGCTCCAGGACGTGGAGCTGCTCGGGCTCCGCGGCGCGGAGACCGCGGCCGGCCCCGAGAGCGAGATGGAGGGGGCGGCGAGGACCGGGACGATCCTTGCAACCCTGCGAGTCAGTCTCAGACAGGCCGTGTATCTCGCGGCGGCCGAGAACTTCAGCCGCGAGATCCGGCTGCTCGTGCGCCCGCCGGGGGACGAGGCGCGCAGTGGTAGGACGTCGATCGCGGAGGGCGAGTTGTGACCGCCGCGGTTGCTACCCGCCCTCCAGCACGTCCACGCCGCCGTCCGGCCGGCCCAGCAGCGCGCGCTCCGCCATGCCGATGAAGAGGCCGTGCTCCATCACGCCCGGCACGTGTTCCAGCTCGTGGGCGAGCAGGTCGGGGTCAGCGTCGGGGCCGAGCGCGCAGTCGAGGATGTAGTGATCCTCGTCCGTCCGGAACGGCTCGCCGTCGGTCGCGCGGCGCACGGCGTCCGGCAGCAGCGGCGCGAGCCGTCGGCGCGTGTCGCGCCAGCCGAAGCGCGCGACCTCCACCGGCAGTCGATGGTGCTCGCCGAGGTGCTGCACCCGCTTCGGCGTCTCGGCCACCACCACGAACCGCCGCGCCGCCGAGATCACGATCTTCTCACGGAGCAGCGCCCCGCCTCCGCCCTTGATCAGGCGCAGCCGGGGGTCCACCTCGTCGGCGCCGTCGAGCGCGAGGTCGAGCTCGAGGGAGCCGTCCAGCTCCACGACCTCGATGGCGGCCGCTCGAGCCAGCTCCGCGGTGCGCTCGGACGCCGTCGCCGCCCGCACCGCTTCACGCTCGCCGAGCAGCTCGACGACCTTCCACACCGCCCGTCCCGAGCCTAGCCCGATCGTCATGCCCGGCTCGACCAGCTCGGCCGCGGCGGACGCGGCAGCGGCGCGGGCCGTGACGTCGTCGTCGCTCACGAGCGGGAGGATCGCACGGCGCACGAGCGGGGTCGAGCGCCTACGGCGGCGATCGATGGTCACTACCGTCTTGCCGGGCGTCGAAAGCCGGTGGCAGGCACGCGCGTCGGTCCCCGATCTCAGGAAAATGGATCTCAGCCGCATGGACTGAGATTTTCGGCACCATCAGCAGTCAAGCGCCCTGACCATCGCTAGACTCTTGCTTACCGAACGTAAGTTGCTGATGGAGAGGCGAATGGAAACTTTGCTCCTGATACCGGTTGACGACTCTGTCGTCTACCCGAACATGCAGGTGACGCTGGCCATCGACGCCGGGTCCGAGGACCGGGTCGTGCTTGTCCCGCGCAAGGGCGATGAGTTCGCCAGCGTGGGCACGGTGGCCCAGGTGACCGACCGGGTGCGCCTGCCCGGCGGTGCTCGCGCGGTGGCCCTCGACGGGCTCCACCGGGGCCTCGTCGGAGCGGCGCGCACCGACGCGAGCGGGGCGCTGCGCGTGGACGTGACCGAACACCCGGACGACGTCCCGGTGGACGGTCGCACCCGCAACCTCGAGCGCGAGTACCGCGCCGTGGTCGAGGAGATCCTCGAGCTGCGCGGGGACGACGGCCGCGTGGCGGCCTTCGTGCGCTCGATCACCGAGCCCGGCGCGCTCGCCGATACAACTGGCTACTCGCCGGATCTCTCCTATGAACAGAAGGTCGAGCTGCTCGAGACGCTCGACGTGAGCGAGCGGCTCGAGCTGGCTCTGCGCTTCCAGCGCGAGCGGCTGACCGAGCTGCAGGTCCGGGCGCGCATCCGTGAGGACGTTCAGTCCGGCGCCGAGAAGCAGCAGCGTGAGTACTTCCTGCGCAAGCAGATGGAGTCGATCCGCAAGGAGCTGGGCGAAGACGACGCCTCCGTGGTCGAGGAGTACCGGACGAAGATCGAAGAGGCCGGCATGCCCGACGACGTGCGCGAGCAGGCCGAGCGCGAGCTCGGGCGGCTCGAGCGGATGGGCGAGGCCTCCGGCGAGGCGTCGATGATCCGCAGCTACCTCGACTGGCTGATCGCCGTCCCGTGGTCGGAGCGCTCCGACGAGCGGCTCGACCCGGTGCATGCCCGCGAGGTGCTGGACGCCGACCACGCGGGACTCGAGGACGTGAAGGACCGCATCGTCGAGTACATCGCCGTACGCAAGCTGCGCCAGGAGCGCGGCATCAAGGAGGACAAGCGCTCCGGTGCGATCCTCACGCTGATCGGCCCCCCCGGCACCGGCAAGACCTCGATCGGGGCCTCGATCGCCCGCGCCACCGGGCGCGAGTTCGTCCGGATGTCGCTGGGCGGCGTGCGCGACGAGGCCGAGATCCGCGGCCACCGGCGGACGTACATCGGCGCGCTGCCGGGTCGGCTCGTGCGGGCCCTGCGCGACGCCGGGACGATGAACCCGGTGATCATGCTCGACGAGGTCGACAAGGTCGGCGCCGACTGGCGGGGCGACCCCAGTGCCGCGCTGCTCGAGGTGCTCGACCCGGCCCAGAACCACTCCTTCCGCGACCACTACCTGGACGTGGAGCTCGACCTGTCCGAAGTCGTGTTCATCGCCACGGCGAACATCGCCGAGACGATCCCGGCGCCGCTGCTCGACCGTATGGAGGTCGTGCGCTTCGACGGCTACACGACCGACGAGAAGGTCGCGATCGCGCGCGGCTATCTCTGGCCGCGTCAGCGGGAGCGGAACGGGCTGCGCGAGGACGAGGTGTCGATCGACGACGCGACTCTGCGCGCGGTCGTCACCGAGTACACGCGCGAGGCCGGTGTCCGGAATCTCGAGCGCGAGCTCGGCACGCTGCTGCGGAAGACGGCGACGAAGCTCGCCGCTGGACAGATCGAGGCGCCTGTGGCGCTCGATGTCGACGCGGTGCGCGATGCCCTCGGGCGCCAGCGCTTCTTCCAGGAGTCGGCCGAACGCACGGCCGTCCCGGGTGTGGCGACGGGCCTGAGCGTGACCGGCTCCGGTGGCGACGTCCTCTTCATCGAGGCCACCTCGATGCGGGGCAAGGACGGCCTCGTGCTCACGGGCCAGCTCGGCGACGTCATGAAGGAGTCGGCTCGGATCGCGCTGTCCTACGTGCGCGGCCACGCCGACGCCCTCGACATCGACGAGGACGCCTTCGACGAGCGCGAGTTTCACGTCCACGTGCCCGCGGGCGCGATCCCGAAGGATGGTCCGAGCGCGGGCATCACGATGACCACGGCGCTGGCCTCGCTCCTGAGCGGGCGCCCGGTGAAGCACACGGTGGGCATGACCGGCGAGGTCACGCTTCAGGGCCGGGTGCTGCCGATCGGCGGGCTGAAGCAGAAGGTGCTCGCCGCCCACGCGGCCGGGCTCACGGACGTGATCCTGCCGGAGCGCAACCGGGGCGACCTCGACGACGTGCCCGAGGAGGTGCGCGAGGCCATGACCTTCCACCCGGTCATGACCGTGGACGAGGTGCTCGGGCTGGCGCTCGAGCCGGCTCCGGCCCACGCGCTCGCCGCATAACGGAAAGCCATCGCTCCGGTCCGGGCCGAGCCCGGCCCTCGCGCACGGGCAGCCTCTCCGCTACAACAAGGGGCATGAAGCTCCTCCCCGCGGCCGCGATGTGCACACTGGCCCTCGCGGCCGCGGGCGGTGGCGACGGGGCCGACGAGCCGAGTGGCGAGCCCGGCGCCGCGGCGCGCCTCGAGGTAGTGGTCCGCCCGGCGGAGGGGAAAACGCCGGCGCGCCACGTAGAGGTCGAGTGCGAGGTGCTGGGCGCGGACGCGTCGAGCGCGACCTGCCGTCGCCTCGGCGGGCTCACGCGCGCGGACCTGGCGACGGTACCGGAGGACAGGGTGTGCGCCCAGGTCTACGGCGGGCCCGCGGTGGCGACGATCGACGGAACGCTCGGCGGCGAGCCTGTCTCGGCGCGGTTCACGCTCACCGACGCGTGTGAGATCGAACGCTGGCGGCTCAATCGGGCGCTGCTGGGCCCGGCCCCCCGGTCCTAGTCCGAGCCAGAGGCGGTCCTAGTCCGAGCCAGAGGCGGTCTTCTCCCAGACCCGCCTCCGCTCGCGCGGCTCCCGACCCGGCGGCTGCGATGGTCGCTCCCGGGCGGGGGGCGGAGGGACCTCGCGCGTGGCCGGGCCGTCGCCGCTCAGGCGGAGCGGTTTCCCGTGGTGGCTCACCTCGAGCGGCTCGCCGCCGAGAAGCGTGTAGGACGCCGTGTCGTCCCGGACCTCCACCTTCAGGAGCCGGCCGCGGTACATGAGCCGGAAGCAGAGGCGCCCGAGATCCTCCGGGAGACGCGGGGCGAAGGCCAGTTCGCCGCCGTGGTCGCGCATGCCGCCGAAGCCCGCCACGGCGGCGATCCAGGCCCCGGCGAGCGAGGCGATGTGGACCCCGTCGCGGGTGTTGTGCTCCAGGTCGTCGAGGTCCATCAGGGCCGCCTCGCCGAAGTAGTCGTAGGCAAGCTCGATATGGCCGACCTCCGCCGCCAGGACGGCTTGCGTACAGGCGGAGAGCGAGGAGTCACGGACGGTTCGCTGCTCGTAGTACTCGAAGTTGCGGGCCTTCTCCTCGTCGTTGAATGCGTCGCCGCGCAAGTGCAGGGCAAGCACGAGGTCGGCCTGCTTGATGACCTGCTTGCGATACAGGTCGAAGTAAGGGAAATGCAGAAGCAGGGGGTAGGCCTCCGGCGGGGTCGCTTCGAAGTCCCACTCCTGGTGATGGGTGAATCCCTCGGACTGCGGATGAACGCTGAGCATTTCGTCCCAGGGCACGACCATGGCCTCGGCCGCGCTGCGCCAGGACGCGATCTCCGCATCGTCCACCCCGAGCCGCTTCGCCGAGTCGGGGTGCCGCTCGGCGGCCTCGGCTGCCGCGACCAGGTTCCGTTGCGCCATGAGGTTTGTGTAAACGTTGTTGTCAGAGACCGGGCTGTACTCGTCGGGCCCGGTGACGCCGTCGATGCGGAAGCCGTCCACCGGGTCGTGATGGCCCAGCGAGCTCCAGAGGCGGGCGGTCTCCGCCAGCAACTCGACGCCTGCGTCGCGTTCGAACGCGTGGTCCTCCGTCGCGTCGACGTAGCGCAACACCGCGCCGGCCACGTCCGCGGACACATGGAAGGCGGCCGTGCCCGCCGGCCAGTACCCGGAGCACTCCTCGCCGTGGATCGTGCGCCAAGGAAAGGCCCCTCCGTGGAAACCCAGCTCGGCGGCCCGCTTCCGCGCGAGCGGGAGAATGGAGTGGCGCCATAGAAGGGCCTGGCGCGCGGCATCGGGGACGGTGTATGTCAACAGGGGCAGCACGAAGGTCTCGCTGTCCCAGAAGGCGTGCCCCTCGTAGCCCGGGCCGGTCAGCCCCTTCGCCGGGATTGCTCTCTGCTCGGCCCGCGCGCTCGCCTGAAATGCATGGAAGAGCCCGAAACGCACGGCCTGCTGGAGCTCCGGGTCACCATCCAGCTCGACGTCGGCGCGGCTCCAGAAGTCGTCGAGCTGCTCCCGCTGGGCCGCGACCAGCCCGTCCCAGCCGGTGTGGCGGGCCTCGGCCACTGCCGCCTCCACCTGGTCGACCATGGCGGGGAGCGAGCGCACAGCGGACCAGCCGTAGGCCAGGAATTTGATGACCCGCAGCGTCCCGTCGGCCGGGAGGTCGGATGTGACCGTCAGCCGGCCCAGGTCCCCGGTCACCTCCGCCGATACCTCAGTGCCCTCCGGCCCCCCGACCAGGTGGTCCATGGCCGCGGCCACTCGCAGGCGGCTGGCCCGCGTCCGGTGAACGAGGCAGACGCGCTGGGCGTGCAGGGCGGAGTGCTCGGAGACGAGCGGGGAACGCAGCGCGGCGGTGGTGCGCGGATCGCCGTCATGTGGCTCCGGCAACGGTGCGTTGGCCACCAGCTCCGACTGAATTACGAGCCGCGCCGGCGCCTCGAGCGGCTGCACCTCGAAATGGATCGCCGCCACCGCTCGCTGGACGAGGGAGACGAGGCGCACCGACCGAACGCGCACCGCCTGCGCCGCGGGCGAGCGCCACTCGGTCTCGCGTGAGAGCGTGCCCGCTCGCATGTCCAGCACCCGCTTGTGCAATCGCAGTTCGCCGTAACGGACGTCGAATGGCTCGTCGTCCACGAGCAGCCGGATGAGCTTCCCATCGGTGACGTTCACGACCGTCTGGCCGGCTTCGGGATATCCGTAGCCGGCCTCCGCGTATGGAAGGGGGCGGGCTTCGTAGACGCCGTTCATGTACGTGCCCGGCAGACCGTGCGGCTCGCCCTCGTCCAGGTTCGCGCGGAAGCCGATGTGCCCGTTCGACAGCGCGAGCACGGACTCCATCTGCGCGAGCACGTCGAGGTCCAGCTCGACCTCGCGGATCTCCCATGGATGGACCTCGCAGACCGACTGCCGGATCATGTCCGCTCCAGCAGCTCGGACAGATCTTGTACCACCACGCTCGCCCCGTGCTCGCGCAGCGCGTCGGCCTGGCCGACGCGGTCAACGCCGACGACAAAGCCAAACCCGCCCGCACGCCCCGCGGCGACGCCCGCCAGCGCGTCCTCGAACACGGCGGCCTCGGTAGCGGGAGTGCTCAGGGCACGCGCGCCGGCGAGAAAGGTGTCGGGGGCCGGCTTCCCGCGTAGATGCTCCCGCTCGGCCACCACGCCGTCGATGCGCGCCTCGAAGAGATCCTCGATCGAGGCGGCGCGGAGCACGTCCCGGCAGTTCGTGCTCGAGGACACGACAGCGCGGCGCAGGCCGGCCTCGCGCGCGGCGTTCACGTAGCGGACGGACCCCTCATAGGCCTGGACTCCGCGTTCGTGGATGAGGCGCAGGACGATCTCGTTCTTGCGGTTGCCAAGCCCCGCCACCGTCTCGCGCTCGGGCGGGTCGTCGGGCGAACCGGGAGGCAGCTCGATTCCGCGCGAGTGGAGGAACGAGCGGACACCGTCCTCGCGCGGCTTGCCATCGACGTACTCGTCGTAGTCGGACTCCTCGTCGAAGGGAACGAACCGCTCGCCGGCCGCATCCGCACGAGAGCGGAGGTAGGAGTCGAACATCTCCTTCCAGGCCGCCGCGTGAACCTTGGCCGTCTGGGTGAGCACGCCGTCCAGGTCGAAGAGGCAGGCGCGCACCCCGTCCGGCAGACCGAGCATTCGAAGAGCCTAGTAGTACCGTCAGGCGCCTTGCCATGCGCCGCCGAGCGACGATCACCTGGCTCGACCGACCGCCCGAGGGCCGCGGTCGTGTACGAGTCGATAGTCGCGCCTTCACCGCGCTTCCGATCTCCGCGCCGGCCCAGGAACCGCCAAATCCGCGCGAGGTCACACCGGGCGAGCTGCTGGCCGCCGCCCATGGCGCGATTCTCCTCGGCGCCCTGGCCGAGCTCCTCGAGGCCGAGGGAACCCCGGCACGGGAGCTCGTGGTCCACACGGACTGCGAGATCGGCGGTGAGAAGCTCGCCCACCGGCTCGCCGCGGTCGAGTTCGGGGTGCACGGGATCGTGGATGGAGTCGACGAGGGTCGCTTCGAAGCCTCCGCCGCCGCGGCGCTCGAGCGCCTGCGCGATTGGCTCGGGCTCGACGACGACCTCCCCGTGAGCGTGCGCGCACACCTGCGCGGCGAGCTCAGACGCTCCGGGTGAGTCCCCCGTCCACGAGCAGCGCCACGCCGGTGACGTAACCGGCTCGCTCCGAGCAGAGGAACGCCGCCGCGGCGGCCATCTCCTCGACGTTTCCCAGTCTGCCCGCCGGCACCTCGTCCGCCGCCCGCTCTTCGGCCTCCTCGATCGAGCCGTACAGCTCGGCCAGGCGGTCGGTGGCGATCCGGCCCGGCAGCAGAGTGTTGAGGGTGATGCCGTCGCCGGCCAGCTGGCGGGCGAGCGTCTTGAAGGCGGCGAGCGCCCCACTGCGGTGGGCGTTCGAGAGGATCAGCGCGGGCATCGGCTCGCGCACCGCTGCGGAGGCGACGTTCAGGATGCGTCCGAAGCCGCGGCCGCGCATGCCGGGGACCGCGAGCTCGATCAGGGTCATCGGGGCGAGCACGAGGTCGCGGTGAGCTGCCTCCCAGGCGTCCCGGGCGAGCTCGAGCGGGGGCCCGGCGGGCGGGCCGCCGGTGTTCGTCACCAGCACCTCGAGCGGCCCGAGCTCGGCCTCTACGCGCTCGAGCAGGGCTGGCGCGGCGTCGAGGTCGGCGGAATCGTGGACGTAGGGCCGGGCGCCGATCTCCGAGGCCGCCGAATCGATCCGCTCCGGCGAGCGCGAGCTGATCGCCACCCGCGCTCCCTCGGCCGCGAGCTCGCGCGCGATCCCGAGGCCGATACCGCGCGAGGCGCCCGTCACGAGCGCCACGCGGCCCTCCAGGCCTAGCTCCATCGGTGGAGCCTAACCGGTACCCCGTGCGCAGCTTGTGAGCAGCTTTTCGCTCGCAAATGTGATTGCATACCCGGCCTCAGACGTCGAAACTGCCGAGTCCCTGCCGTCCCGACGGCGGGGAGCGGGGGAACCAATGGCGGCCACATGGCCGCCCGGGGCGAATCGCGGCGAGCCTGCCGCGTAGCGCACTTTCCGGCGCGAGCCCGTCAGCTCACCTCGTAGGCGCATGGAAAGGGGAGCGACAAGGTGCGTGGAATTGCCGGTGGCGTGCGCCGTCCGCTGTGGGCGGCCGTGCTGATCGCCGCTCTGCTGCTGGGCGCGGCCGCGGTGGCGTCGGCCGACCGCGGCGGCGTGACGGCGAGCGCCTCGAGCGAAGTGGTCGTGAAACGAGGCGACGGCGGGCAGGCCGTGCGCAGCATCCAGAGCGCGCTCGGCATTCCCGCCGACGGCGTCTTCGGACCCCAGACGGAGCGAGCCGTGCGGCTGTTCCAGCGCCGGAAGGGGCTCGTGGTCGACGGCGTAGTCGGCCCTCAGACCCGGAGCGCTCTCGGGCTCGCCCCATTCAGCAGCAGCTCCGTGCGCAGCCGTAGCGTCAGCGTCCCGCAGGTGCTCCAGCGAATCGCAGCGTGCGAGACCGGCGGCAATCCGAGCGCGGTCTCACCGGGAGGCCCCTACCGCGGCAAGTACCAGTTCACTCGCGAGACCTGGGGCCGCCTTGGCGGGGAAGGCGATCCGGCCGATGCGTCCGAGTGGCTGCAGGACCGGATGGCGCTGAGGCTGTACCGCCAGAGCGGCACGGCGCCGTGGCCGAGCTGCGCCTGAGCCTCACTGAGGCGACCCACTCAACCCGCCGCCGCCGCTCGGCGCCGTCCCAGCGCCATGACGCCGGTCAGCGTCACGACGCAGGCGACGCCCAGGAGCGCGTACGGAACCGCGTCGGCCGTGGCCTCGGCCAGCGCGCCGCCCCCACCGGCACCGATCAGGTGGCCGATCGCCCAGGCCAGGTTCGAGAGGGCGAAGGCGAGCCCCTGGTAGAGGCCGGCCTCCTCCGAAGCGTCCGAGAGCATGGCCATCGCCGGCGCCCAGAACACGCCCAG
Source organism: Thermoleophilaceae bacterium (assembly GCA_036519295.1). Taxonomy (GTDB): domain Bacteria; phylum Actinomycetota; class Thermoleophilia; order Solirubrobacterales; family Thermoleophilaceae; genus JACVRW01. The sequence continues at coordinate 29,933 of DATDLN010000201.1, read as the reverse complement.
GGCCGCGATCGCCAGCAGCACGGCGGCCGCCACCAGCAGCACTGTCCCCGGCAGCGGCAGCAGCACCGCCATCACCACGCCTCCGACCAGGCCGGCGCGGATCGGGACAAGCCGGCCGTGACGGTCGGAGGCCCTACCGGCCACGGGGCTGAGCACCGCCTCGACCGCGGCCGCGGCGAGGAAGATCGCGCCGATTGCCGCGCCGCTCGCGCCGAGCTCGTCGAGCCGCAGCGGCGCGAGCACCTCGATCGCGCCCGCGAAGATCGCGGGCAGGGTGAATAGCCAGAAGCCCGCCAGCACGGCCGGCCGCCGCAGTGCACGTCCCAGCACGCTCAGACCGGGGTCCGGCTCGGGCGCCACGCCGGGGATCGTCCACGCCCACGCCGCGAGCGCCGCTGCCACAACCGTTACGCCGCTGAAGACCGCCTCCGGGCTCAGCACGCTCGCAGCCCCACCCAGCACCGGCCCCAGCAGCACGCCCACGATGGCGGCGGCGAGCGCCGAGCCGATAAGCTCGCCGCGGCGGTCGGCCGGCGTGGCCGAGACGAGCCAGGCCATTCCGGCCGCCCACATGCACGCCCCGCCGATGCCCTGCACGAAACGGGCGGCGTCGAGCAGCACGATTGTGTGGGCGAACGCGAAGACGAGGCTCGTGCACCCGAGCAGCGTCAGGCCGAGCAGGAGCGTGGGCTTGACCCCCCAGCGCGCGGCGAGCCAGCCGGAAGGCAGCGAGCCGGCGAATGTCCCCGCGGGGTAGGCGGCGGCGAGGATGCCGGCGCCGGTCTTGGACAGCTCGAACTCGTCCGCGTAGTGCGGCAGCAGGGGAGCGACCGCGGCGAAGAACATGGTGTCGACCAGCACCACCGCCGCGACCAGCAGAAACAGGCGGTGCATGGCTCGATGCTACGGGGTGCGCCATCCGCGAGAATCGCGCGTCAGCGTGCCCACTCTGATCGAAGAGCTCGTCGACTGGCTGCGCATCCCCTCCGTGTCCACCGGCGGCGGCGACGCCGAGGCGCTGCGGCGCGCCTGCGACTGGGTGTGCGAGCGGATCGAGGCGGCGGGCGGCACGGCGTCGGCGGTGGCCGTCGACGGCGGCAATCCGATGGCCGTGGGCGAGTTGCCTGCCGCGCGCCCGGGGGCGCCGACGGTGCTCGCCTATGGGCACTACGACGTGCAGGACCCGGGCCCCCTCGAAGCCTGGGAGAGCCCGCCGTTCGACCCCACGGAGCGCGACGGCCGCCTCTACGCGCGCGGCGCCGCGGACGACAAGGGCAACTTCCTCCCGTTGCTGCACGTGGCCTGCGAGCTGGCGCGCGCGGGCGAGCTGCCGGTGAGCGTCCGATTCCTCGTGGAGGGCGAGGAGGAGATCGGCAGCGCGTCAGTGCTACGCCGGCTGCGCGAGGAGGAGGGCGGAGTGGACTGTGCGATCGTGTTCGACGCGCTGATGGCGGATGAGAACACGCCCGCCATCTCGGTGGGGGCGCGGGGCATGGTGAGCGCGAGCATCGAGGTGCGCACCGGGCGGCGCGACCTCCATTCGGGAATCTACGGCGGCGCTGCGCTCAATGCGGCGCACGTGCTGCTCGCGATGCTGCACGAGGTGGCGCCCGGACCCGACGGCCGGGTCCGCGAGGAGCTGCGCGCCGGTGTGGCGGGGGTGGGCGAGCCCGAGCGGGAGTCGTGGCGGCGTCTGCGCCCCGGCGCCGAGGCCCTGGCATCCGTGGGCGCCCGACCGGTGATCCCGGAGGCCGCCGACGAGTTCTACGAGCGAACGGGTGCGGCGCCATCGCTGGACGTGAACATGATCGCCGTGGGGGAGCCGCGGACGATCGTCCCGGCGCTGGCGCGCGGCCACGTGAGCCTGAGGCTCGCCCCCGGCCAGCGGGCGGCGAAGATGGGAGCCGAATTGGAGCTCCTGCTCCGCTCCGCCGCGCCGGATGGGGCGGAGGTGGCCATCGACCTGGAGCTCGCCGATCCGGCCCTATTCGACCCGGAGCACCCGGCGCTCCGGCTCGCGGCCGGGGCGATCGAGCGCGCCTGCGGCATGGAGCCTGCCTTCGTGCGGCTGGGCGGCACCCTGCCACTGCTTGCGGTCCTCGCGGACCGAGGGACCCCCACCATCGTCAGCGGCTTCGTCCTCGACGCGGACGCGATTCACGCCCCCAACGAGAGCTATCGGATCGAGAGCCTGCGCCTGGGGGAGCGCTCGGCGCGCGAGCTGTACCACGCGCTCGGGGGCCTGAAATCAAGCTGATTCCTCACGCTAGGTACGTTGACCGCCATAGTGCCGGTAAACGTACCGAGCGTGGCCGGCTAGACCCGCCGGCGCAGGTGGTGGATCGACACCCGGGGCGCCCGGCGGCTGGCGGTGCTCCTTACGTGCCAGTCGTTCGCGGCGCGCTCGAGGAAGGCCTCGGCCGGCGGCCGGCCCGGGTCGGCGATCAACACCCGACCGCGCACGTCCACGAGACGCGGGAGGAGCGCCAGCAGCTGGTCGACGTTTCGGCGCTCGTAGAGCACGTCCGAGGCGAGCACGAGGTCCCAGGGAGCGCGTGCGACCAGCGGATCGGGCGCGGCCCAGGAGCAGAGCAGGGTCTCGACCGCGACGCCGTTGCGCTCGGCGTTCGCAGCGGCGGCCGCGATCGCCTCGGGCGACCAGTCGCTCGCCACCACGCGTCCACCGGCCTGTGCCGCTGCGATGCTCGGCAGCCCCAGGCCGCAGCCCAGCTCGAGCGTGCGCCGGCCGCGGAGGGAGCGCATCGACACGTCGTGGGCGAGGGCGACTGCGCTCGACCACAGCTCGGCCCAGTACGGAAGGAACTCCTCGCGATCGAACGACTCCTCGCTGAGCAGCGCCTCGGCGTCGCGTGGCCGTGTGAGCTCCACCTCACCGCCGGGCAGCGCGATGCGCTCGCTGACGGCGTCGATCAGGGCAGCCTCCCCGCCTCCCGCGCGGCCGCCTCGGCGGCCTCGAGCTGGCGCTCCACGAGGTCGAGACCGGAGCTCCAGAAGCCCGGGTCGGAGAGGTCGACACCGACGATCGCCCCGAGCTCCTCGGGCGGCCGCGAGCCGCCGGCGCGCAGCAGGTCCAGGTAGGAGGGGACGAACGCCTCGCCCAGCTCCTCGTAGCGGCGGTAGACCGAGAGCGCGAGGAGGTGGCCGTAGGCGTAGGCGTACACGTAGCCCGGGGCGTCGACGAAGTGCCAGATGTACGACCACCAGACGCCGTAGTCGTCGCTCACCTCGACGCTGTCCCCGAGCAGCTCCGCCTGGGTCTCGAGCCACAGCTCGCCGAAGCGATCGACCGACAGCTCTCCGGACCCGCGTCGCTCGCCGTGCGCCGCGTGCTCGAAGCGGTTCATCGCCACCTGGCGGAACACGGCAGCCACCGCGCCGTCGAGGGACCCTGCGAGCAGGTTCAGGCGCTCGGCGGGGTCCGGGGCGCGCTCGAGCAGTCGCTCGAGGACGATCGTCTCGCCGAAGATCGAGGCTGTCTCCGCCAGCGTCAGCGGGGTCGTGAAGTGGAAGATGCCCTGCGGTCGGGCCAGCGAGGCGTGCACGCCGTGGCCCAGCTCGTGCGCCATCACCAGCACGTCGTGGGGCCGTGACGTGTAGTTGAGCATCACGTACGGGTGAGCCGAGGGCACGGTGTAGGAGCAGAACGCTCCGCCCCGCTTGCCGGGACGCGGCGGGCCGTCGATGTGGCCGTTGGCGAAGAAGGCGCCCGCCGCTTCCCCCATCTCCGGGGAGAAGCCCGAGTAGCAGTCGAGCACGATCTCGCGGGCCTCGCCGTAGGGGATCTCCTCCTGGCTGTCGCTCACCGGCGCCATCCGATCCCAATGGGCGAGACGGTCCAGGCCAAGCAGAGAGGCCTTGAGCCGGTACCAACGCCGGGCCAGCTCGTAGCGCGACCGCACGGCCTCGATCAGGGCCTCGACCGACTCGTCGGTCGCCTCGTTCGCCAGGTTGCGCGAGGCCAGCCAGTGCGGGTAGGAGCGGAGCCTGTCCTTGGTCGCCTTGTCCTGCAGCAGCGTGTTGAAGACGAAGGCGCGAGTGCGAAGCCCCTCGCGAAGCGCCTCGGTCAGCCCGGCGGCCGCTTCGGCCCGGCGCCGGCGGTCGGGCTGCTGGAGGCGGCTGAGCGCCTCCTCGAGCGACACCGGCTCGTCACGGTCCGGGACGCTGATCTCGATCACCGAGGTCTGCTCGGTGAACAGCCGCTGGAAGGCTGCGGGGCCGGTGACGCTCGTCTCCGTGAGGATCCGCTCCTCGGGCTCGGAGAGCTGGTGCGGGCGGTAGCGGCGCAGCGTGCGCAGGTGGTGCCGGCAGAAGTCGAGCTCGGGCGCCGCGAGCAGCTGCTCCACCCGCTCGTCGGGTACCTGGTTCCACTCCAGCTCGAAGAAGACGAGCGCGGTCTCGATCGCCGCGCTCAGCTCCCGCGCGCGCTGGATGAGGGCGCCGCGCTCGGGGTCGGTGGTGTCGAGCGCGAAGCTGAGGAAGGCGTAGGAGCCGGCGCGGCCGCCGAGGTCGTGGATCGCGGCGAGCTCGTGCATGGCGTCGGCGAGGCCGTCGGCGCCCAGCTCGCCCACGCTCCCGCGGTGCCGCTGCGCGAACGCCTCCGCACGGTCGCGCGCCTCGGTCAGCATCTCGACGACGCCGTCCGCGCCGCGTCCGCCGATGAGCGGCTCGAGATCCCAGGAGGCAGCTTCGAGTGTCGCGTCCATGACGCTGACGATAGTTAGTGAGACCACTTAGGCTCGGCGGATGCCGACACCGTTGGAGGACGCGCCGGCCTCGCTCGCCCGCGGGCGCCGGATCCTGCTGAAGCGCGAGGACGTACACGAGCTGGGTGCCTTCAAGTGGCGCGGGGCGCTCCCCTCGCTGCGGCGCTATCGGGAGCGTGGGGCGGAGGCGGTGGTCACCGCCTCGACCGGCAACCACGGCGCCGCGACGGCATGGGCCGCGGAGCGGACGGGGATGCGCGCGGTTGTGTTCGGGCCCGAGAACGCAAGCCGGGCGAAGGTCGCCGTGATGGAGGAGCTCGGTGCGGAGCTCCACCTCGTCGGCCCCGACCTGGACGAGGCCAAGGAGCGCGCCCGGAAGTTCGCCGCCGAGCGAAAGCTTCCGTTCTTCGAGGATGGGGCTGAGCCGGCGCAGTTCGACGGCTACCGGGCGATCGCCGCCGAGATCGTCGGGCAGCTTGGTGAGCCGCCGGCGGCGGTGGTGGTGCCCGTGGGCAACGGGGCGCTCCTCATCGGCATCGCTCGCGGGCTGCCGGACGGCGAGCGCATCGGTGTCGTGGCGAAGGAGGCACCGGTGATGGCGCTGAGCGTGGCCGCGGGGCGCCCGGTCGAATGCGATCAGTGCAACACGTTCGCCGACGGGATGGCCGTGCGGGTCGCGGTGCCGCTGGCTGTCGCGGAGCTGGCGGCGCTCGGCGTGCGGATGGTCGAGGTCTCCGAGCGCTCCCTCGCGCGGGCGGTCGGGGCCTTCGATGCCGCCGGCATCCGGGTGGAGGGCTCGGCCGCGGCTCCGCTCGCGGCGCTCGAGGAGGTGAAGGACGCCCGCGACGGTCCGGTCGTCCTCATCGTCACCGGCCGCAACATCGACGACGAGCTGCACCGGCGGGCGGTGGAGGAGCCCGAGAGCTTTGACCCCTAGGCCGCCATTCGAGATCACGCCCGAGCAGCGCGAGATCCAGCGGGTCTGCCGCGACTTCGCCGCCCGCGAGATCCGCCCCGTCTCCCAGGCCGTCGACGAGGCCGAGACCGAGCTGCCCGACGAGGTGTGGAACAAGGCGGCCGAGATCGGGTTGACCTCGTTCATGCTCCCGGAGGAGCTCGGCGGAGGCGGGATGACCGACTGCCTGACGGGGTGCATCGTGCAGGAGGAGCTCTCCCATGGCTGCGCCGGCATCGGCAACCTGATCACGTCGAACGGCTTCTTCGCGGAACCGGTGCTTGCGCTCGGCAGCGAAGCGCAGCAGCGGCGCTGGATCGAGCCGCTCAGCGGCGAGCGGCCGCCGCTCACCGCGCTCGCCACCACCGAGCCGGCGGTCGGCTCCGACGCGGCGTCGATCCAGACGACCGCTCGGCGGGTCGAGGGCGGATACGTCCTGAGCGGCCAGAAGAGCTGGATCTCGAACGGCGGAGTGGCGAAGTTCTACGTCGTGTTCGCCACGGTCGAGCCCGGGAGCGGCCACCGCGGGGTCACCGCCTTCGTGCTCGAGCGCGACGACCCCGGGCTCAGCTGGGGGAGGCCCATGAGGAAGATGGGCCAGCGGGCAATCGTCAACACGGAGCTTTTCCTCGAGGACGTGTTCGTGGCCGAGGACCGCCGGCTGGGCGACGAGGGCCAGGGGTTCCGCGGGCTGATGGAGACGTTCGACCGCTCGCGCGTCACCCTCGGCGCCTCCGCCACCGGCCTGGCCCGCGCCGCGCTCGAGTACGCCTCCGACTATGCGCAGGAGCGGGTTCAGTTCGGGAAGCCGATCGCCGAGCATCAGGCTGTCGCGTTCCGCCTGGCGGACATGGCGCTGCGGGTGGACGCGGCGCGTCTGCTCGTGTGGCGCGCCGCCCGCCTGCTGGACGCCGGCGAGCGCGCCACCGCGGAGGCCGCGATGGCGAAGCTGCACGCCTCCGAGACCGCGATGTGGTGCACCTGGGCGGCGGTGCAGACCCTCGGCGGCTGGGGCTACTCGCGCGAGTACCCGGTCGAGAAGTGGATGCGCGACGCCAAGCTGGAGGAGATCGAGGAGGGGACCTCGGACATCCAGCGGCTGATCATCGCGCGCGAGCTGCTCCGCCGCTGACTCAGCAAAGGTTGCGCCGGTGACTCAGCGAAGCCTGGCGGCGAGCTCCCGCGCGGTGTCAGCGGTCGCGTCACCGAGAACCCGGAAGCCCTTCTCCCGGATCCGGCCTTCGGACCCCCACACGCTGACCACCGCCGCGGGGCGCTCGCGCTCGTCCAGCGCCGCGGCCGAGACTCCCCAGAGCCCCGGCTCGAGCTCGCCCCGTGAGACCGCGTACCCGCGTCGCCTCACGGCTTGAAGCTCGGCCTCGAGCGCCATGGCGTCGGTCAGGGTCGCCTTCGTGTAGCCCTCGAGCGGCTCGGCGAGGGTGGCGGCGCGCTCCTCGGCGGCCAGCCAGGCGAGGAACGCCTTACCCGTGGACGTGGCGTGGAGGGCGACCGGGCGGCCCAGCCAGTTCGCCGTCATCACGTGTGGCGCCTGCACCTGGCTGACGTACACGAGCTGGACGAGATGCGGCACGGCGAGGTTCACGGTCTCCCCGGTGTCGTCCGCGAGCCGGCGGAGCAGCGGCTGCGCCCGGCGGCCCAGCGCCTCGTAGCCCGAGGCGCCCGCCATCTGCACCACCGCGTGGCCGACGCTGTAGCGGCCCGTCGCGGGGTCGCGATCGACGAGGCCGTGACGCTCGAGAGTCGCGAGGAGGCGCCAGGTCGTGCTGCGGTTCAGCCCGCAGCGGTCGGCCAGGGCCGGGGCGGTACAGGGCTCGGCCGCGCTCGCCACGGCCTTCAGGAGCTCGGCCGCGCGCTCCACCGACTGGACCGTGTTGACAGAGGGCGCCGACGTGTTCATATTGCGGGAAGCCTAACTCACATTACGAACGAGGGATGATGGACTTCACGTACACACCGGAGCAGCTCGAGCTGCGGGCCCGCGCCCGGGCCCTGGCCGAGGAGATCATGGTCCACGAGCAGGCGTGCGAGGCCGCGGGCGGTTTGCCGGACGAGGTCCACCGGGAGGTGGCCGACCGGGTGCGCCACCATCGCCTGAACGCGATCAACATGCCGGAGGAATGGGGTGGCCAGGGCCTGTGCGTGCTCGACCAGGTCATCGTCCAGGAGCAGCTCGGCACGCTGACGAACGCGCTCTGGGACATGGTGTGGCGGCCGGCCAACGCGCTGCGGGCGTGCGACGACGCCCAGCGCGAGCGCTACCTGGTGCCCGGGATCCGGGGCGAGCGACGCGACTGCGTCGCCGTCACGGAGGCCGACGCAGGCTCGGACCCCACCGCGATCAAGACCACAGCGGAGCGGATCGACGGCGGCTACCGGCTAAACGGGGAGAAATGGTTCGTCACGGTTGGCGACGTCGCCGACTACCTGATCGTGCTGGCGAACGTCCTTCCGGAGCGCGCGCCCACGCTCTTCCTCGTCGACAAGGACACCCCCGGGGTGACCGTTCTGCGCACACCGCCCTACATGCACACGTTCGTCTACGAGCACCCGGAGTTCGGATTTGAAGACGTGCTCGTCGGTGAGGACGCGGTGCTCGGTGAGGTCGGCGAGGGCTACGAGCTCACGCGCGATTGGTTCGTCGAGGAGCGCCTCATGATCGCCGCCCGCGCGACCGGCGCCGCCGAGCGCGCGCTGCGGACGGCCGCCGATTGGGCCGCGGACCGCGAGCAGTTCGGCCGGCCGATCATCGAGTTCCAGCTGATCCAGGGTCTGATCGCCGACAGCGTCGTCGACATCGCGACCAACCGCACGCTGGTGCACCAGGTCGCCTGGGAGGCAGACAACGGCCTGTCGCGCAAGGCGCTCCACGCCAAGGCGGCCGTGGTCAAGCTCGCCGCCTCCGAGGCGGCGGGGCGAGTGATCGACCGCGCGGTGCAGATCCTCGGCGGCCGCGGCTACATGCGCGAGAACCCGTGCGAGCGCCTGTACCGCGACATCCGGGTCGACCGCATCTGGGAGGGGACCTCGGAGATCCAGCGGGTGATCATCGCCAACGAGGTGGCCAAGCGGGGGCTGGACGGCGTGCTGAGCATCGGCGCCGGGGCGGGCGAGCCGGCAGCGGGGGTCGTCGCCTAACTTCCGGGCGCGTCTACGCGGGCTCCCCTCTGAAGCTCGTAGAAGTCAGCCCCGCCACGCGCATACCGCCCGGACGCGTCCACCGACGGCTGAAAGTCCCACGGGGCGGCGCGCCCGGCGCCGAGGGCCTCGGCGACCAGCCGGCGCTCGCGCTGGCTCTCCAGAACCCGGCGCTCCAGATCAGGGAGGTTCCAGCGTGCGGCGACCTCGTCACGAAACGAGGCGCGCAGCTCTGCATGAGCGGGTTGCTCGGCGAGGTTGACGAGCTCGTGCGGGTCGTTCTCGAGGTCGTAGAGCTGGTCGGGATCGCCCTCGCAGGGAATGAATTTGTGCCGGCCCCGGCGGATCATGACCGCCGGCGCGGTAACACCCTCCGCCAGGTACTCGCCGGCCACGGCGGGGCGGCCCGGCTCCGGCCCGTCGAGGAGCGTCACGAGGCTCGATCCATCCATGTCGCTCTTGAGCTCCTCCGCTCGACCGGGCGTGGCGAGGTCCAGCAGAGTCGGGGCGAGATCTAGCAGCGACACGGGCTCGGCCCGCCGGCCCGGAGAGATTCGGCCCGGCGCCGACACGATCAACGGCACCCGCGCGGACGGCTCGAAGAACGACATCTTGTACCAGAGCCCCCGCTCGCCGAGCATCTCGCCGTGATCGGCAGTGAGGACGACGGTCGTCTCGCGATCCAGGCCGGCGTCGCGCAGGGCGTCGAGCACCTCTCCGATCCGCTCGTCCACGTAGCTGATGGCCGCGTAGTAGCCGTGCCGCGCGGTTCGCACCTGCTCGTCCGTGAGGCCGGCCTCGTCGATGCCGATCATCTCGCGCAGGCGACGGCTGTGTGGATCGGCCTCCTGCAGCGGAATCGGGGGCACTGCCGGCGGTTCGATCGCGTCTCGGTCGTAGCGGTCCCAGTACGGGCGGCGAACCTCCCACGGGTCGTGCGGATGGCTGAAGGAGACGACCAGAAAGAACGGCTCGGGGAGGCCCGCGCGCGCGAAGTCGAAAATCCGGCGCACCGCGTGGAACGCGACCTCGTCGTCGTAGTCGAGCTGCATGCTGGCCGCGCAGACCCCAGGCGACAGCACGCTCTCCATGGTGTGGTACCAGGGCAGGCGCTCCCCGACCGGGCGGCGCCAATCCGGCGTCCAGCCCAGATCGGCGGGATAGATGTCGGTTGTCAGCCGCTCCTCGAAGCCGTGCAGCTGATCCGGGCCGACGAAGTGCATCTTGCCGGTCAGGCAGGTGGCGTAGCCGGCGGCCCGCAGGTGGTGCGCGATCGTCGGGAGCGACGCCCGCAGCTCCGCGCCGTTGTCGAAGGCCTCGATGCGCGAGGGGAGCCGGCCGGTGAGAAGCGCCGCGCGCGATGGCGCACACAGTGGGGAGGGGCAGTAGGCGCTCTCGAACACGACCCCCGCACGGGCGAGCGCCGTGGTGCTCGGGGCGTCCACGACGGGATGTCCGTAGGCGGGCAGCCAGCCGGCGCCGAGCTGGTCGACCATGATGAGGAGAAGATTCGGTGGGCGGCCGCTCACGCCGAATCGGCTCGCCGGCGCGCGCCCCCAGGCCGCTCTTCGGAGAAGGCCTCCGCCGCCTCGCGGGCCTCCTCCGTCTGCGCGAGCAACCCGTAGGCGAGGCGCTCGAGCGCCAGCCCCGCCTCGCGTGAGGCTTCGGGCATGCAATCGATCGCCTGCTTGGCGAGCGCCACTGCCATGGGGGGCAAGGCGGCAATCCGCTCGGCGAGCTCCAGCGCCCGATCCAGGGCGTCGCCCTCCGGCACCACGTCGCTGACGAGCCCGAGCGCCCGCGCTTCATCGGCGCCGAAGCGATCCCCGAGGAGCACGAGCTCCTTGGCGCGCGCGACGCCCAGGAGCCGCACGAGGCGATGCATGCCGCCCGAGCTCGGCACGATGCCGATGCTCACCTCGGGCAGCCCGAACACCGCCGAGCGGTCCGCGATCCGGAGATCGGTGGCCAGCGCGAGCTCGAGGCCCCCGCCGAGGCAGTAGCCCGCGATCGCGCTGATCGTCGGCTGGGGGAGCGCCGCCACGCGCTCGTATACGGCGCCGGTTTCGCGGTAGTAGGCCAGGATCGAGGCGGGGTCGCGGTCCCGCAGCTCGCCGACGTCGGCGCCCGCCGAGAAGGCGCGCTCACCGCCCGTGAACACGACGCAGGCGCTCGCCCGTACCTCCGGCCGCTCGAGTGCCTCGGCCACAGCGCCCTCGAGCGCCGTCGAGAGCGCGTTCAGCTTGTGCTCGCGCCGAAGCCCCACGACGGAGGCCCGGCCGTGCGTCTGGACGTCGACGAGGCCCTCGTCGCTCACCGGTCCTCCCCGCTCGCCGGCACCATGCGGGCGTCGAGGCCGAGCGCTCCGTCCGCGGTGACGAGCAGCGGATTGACCTCGATCTCGGCGATCTCCGGGTGGCTGGCGGCCACCCGGGAGAGGCACTTGATCGCATCCGCCGCCGCCGCGATGTCGACCGGTGGCCGTCCGCGCTCGCCCCTCAGCAGCGGGGCGGCCCGCAGCGAGAGCAGCAGTCGCTTGGCCCCGGCGGGGTCAACCGGCGCGAGCGCGACCGCGACGTCCCGCAGGATCTCCGTGTACAGCCCTCCGAGGCCGACGAGCACGACGGGACCGAAGCGACGGTCCCAGCGGACGCCGATCAGAAGCTCCACTCCGTCGCCGACCGGGGCCATGCGCTCGACGGAGAGGGCCGGCGGCCCGAGCCCGGCTTGAAGCTCGGCCACGGCTCGCGCCAGAGCCCGCTCGTCGGGCAGCCCGAGCACGACGCCGCCGGCGTCCGACTTGTGCAGCATCCCAAGCGCCTTCAGCGCCACCGGGTAGCCGAGCTCGGCGGCGGCCGCCGCGGCCTCGTCCGCGGTCGCGACCACCTGGCCCGGAGCGAAGCGGACGCCGCCGGCCGCGAGCAGGTCGCGCGCCTCCGCGTAGCCGGCCTCGGTGATCGGCTCCGCCGGAGGGGGGACCTCGGGTATGCCCACGGGCGGCTGCGCCGCGGCCCTGGCGAGGCGCGCCAGCACCGCGACGGCGCGCTCGATGGAGCGGTACAGGGGGACGCCTCGGCGCCGCAGCGCATCCGCGGTGCGCGAGTGCGGGTACATCGTCTGCACGAACAGCGGGCGGTCGTTCGCGTCGGCTGCGTCGGCGAGCGCCTCGGCCACCGCGCCCTCCTCGCGGGCCATCGTCTCGACGTAGTCGCTGTAGCCGCCGAAGTAGCCGGTAATCAGGAGAGCGTCGATCTCGCCGGAGGCGAGCAGCAGCCGCGCGCTGCGGTCGAAGCTGTGGATGTCCTGCTCGCCGCCGCCGGCCAGGTCGATCGGGTTGGCGCAGGCGGCGGTGGGGGGCAGGCCGTCGCGAAGCCGCGCGACGAGCCCGTCGGAGAGGCGCGGCATCTCGAGTCCGGCGTCGAACGCGATCGCGGCGGCGATGCCGGCGTGCCCGCCGCCGTCCGCCAGTACCGCCACGCGCCTGCCCCGCAGGCTCCTGCCGCGCACGAGGCCCTGGGCCAGGTGGATCAGCTCGTGGGGCGTTCGGACCCGCTCGATCCCGGCCGCTCGGCAGGCCGCGTCGATCGCGCGCGCGTCGCTCGCCAGGGCGCCGGTATGGGAGCGCACGGCCCGGGCCGCGGCCTCGCTGTGCTCGATCGTCAGGAGCACGACCGGCTTGCCGGCGCCGACCGCCACACCGGCGGCCGCGGCGAACGCGCGACCGTCGCGGAAGTCCTCGATGTAGAGCGCGATCAGCTCGGTGGCGTCGTGGTCGGCAAGGTCGCTGACCAGGTCCGAGGCCTCGAGGTCGGCCTGATTGCCCAGGGAGACGAAGCGCGAGAAGCCGAGCCCGGCTTCCTCGGCCAGGATCCCCAGCTCGAGCGCGATGTTGCCGCTCTGCGAGATGAGTCCAATCCCGCCCGCGGGCAACGGGTTTGGCACGAGCTCGAGCTCCGCCCCGGAGTCGAACACGCCCAGGCAGTTGGGTCCGAGCAGCGCGACCCCGGCCTGGCGGGCACGCGCGGCGATCGCTGCGTCGCGGGCGCCGCCGGCGTCGCCGTCGGCCTCGCCCGCCGTGATCGCCACGATGGCGCGAGCGCCGGTGGCGATCGCCTCCTCGACGGTCGGCTCGACCGCCTGCGCGGGGACGGCCACCACCACGAGCTCGGCCGGCTCCGGCAGCTCGGCCAGGGATCGGTAGGCCCGGCGCCCCAGCACCTCGCCGCCGCGGCGATTAACCAGGAAGACGGCCCGCCGGCGCTCCCCCCGGAGCGCCCCGCGGCCCAGCCAGTTGCCCCACTTCACTGGATCATCGGACGCCCCGACGACCGCCACCGTCCGGGGGGCGAAGAGCGCCGTCAGGTCGCGCCCGTGCGACACGCTCACCGCTCCACGGCCTCCACGGAAGGCGGCGGCTCCCCGATGCCCCAGGCATCGACGCCGCCGTCGACGACGATCGTCGTCCCGGTCACGTAGGCGCCGCCGGCCGACGCGAGAAAGGCGATCAGGCTGGCCACCTCCTCGGGACGACCCAGCCGGCCGAGCGGGACGGCCCGCTCCCAGTCGGCGACGGCCCCTTCGCCGTAGTCCTCCAGGGCCTCGGTGAGGATCGTCCCCGGGGCCACGCAGACGGTGCGGATGCGGTGGCGGCTCCACTCGAGCGCCAGCCCCGAGGCGAGGTTCGAAACCGCCGCGCGGCCGGCCGATGCGTGCGCGAAGCCGGGGATCCCACGGAGCGGGCTGAACCCGACGAAGACGATCAGCCCGCCGCCACCGGGAATCATCGCCTGGGTGGCCACGGCCCGGGTCATGCTCCACACCGCATCCACCGTGAGCCGGTTCACGGCGCGCCAGCCGCCCTCGGAGATCTCCTCGGCCGGCGCGGAGAACTGACCGCCGGCGTTGTTGACCAGCACGTCGACGGCGCCAAAGCGATCGATCGTGGCGCTCACCACTTCCTCGACCTGGTCCGGCTCGCGCAGGTCGGCCGTCACGTCGAGGCACTCGCCGCCGCGGCTCTCGATCTCGTGACGCACCCGCGACAGCGGCTCCTCGCGGCGCCCGCACACGGCCACCCGAGCTCCGCTCCCGGCGAGCTCGAGCGCCGTGGCCCGGCCGATCCCCGTGCCGCCGCCGCTCACCAGAGCGACGCGCCCGGCGTTGGCGTCCGGCCGCAGTGGGGAGCTGTATGCGTCCATCAGCCGGCTGACGCGCGGACGCCCTCGATACCCTCGGCGCTTGCCGTCACGGGCGGGGGCCCGTCGCCCTCGTGCACGTGCAGCACGGTCGGGCGGTGGGCCTCGAAGCCGCGCTCGAGCGCCTCGGTGAGCGCGCCCTGGTCGTCGACCGCCAGGCCCTCGCAGCCCAGCACGCGGCCGAGCGCCGCGAAATCGAGCGCGTCGAGGTCCACCGCGTACACCGGATCCCCGCGCGCGGCCATCTCGTTGCGGATCTCGCCGTAGCCGCCGTTGTCGACGACGACGACGGGGAGGGGGAGCCGCAGCTGCGCGGCGGCGGCCAGCTCGGCAATCGTGAACATGATGCCTCCATCGCCGAGCAGGGCCATCACCCGCGCCTCGGGGCGGCCCAGCTTCGCGCCGATCGCCGCCGGCAGACCGTAGCCGAGGGTGCCGAATCCCGTCGGGTAGAGGAAGGCCCCCGGCCGGTAGGCGGGCAGCGCCGCCACCGCGCCGTGGTAGCAGACCATCGCGCTGTCGCCGGCGACGATCCCGTCGCGGCCCAGCGCCTCCGCGATGCCGTCGAAGATCCACGACCAGCGCGCACCAAGCGTCCGCGCCTCATCGAGGTGCCGGGACCGCCAGAGAGCCCCCCGCTCTCCGTCTGCCACGCCCTCTCGAAGGCGTGCAAGCAACCCGGCGAGCGCCGCGGCGGCGTCGCCGACCACGGCGACGGCCGGCACGGCGCCAGCGACCACCTGGTCCGAGTCGATGTCGACGCGGACCAGCTTGCCGGCGAGCGGCAGCGGGCCGAGCCACTGCTCCGCCGGCGACAGGCCGCTTCCCACCACCAGCACCACGTCGCTCTCCTCGACGAGCTCCCGCACCACGGCGCGGGTGAGGCCGGCGCCGGCGCTGAGAGGATGGTCCTCAGGGAACACGCCCTTGCCGTTGATCGTGCACACGACCGGCGCGCCCAGCCGCTCGGCCAGGGCATGCAGCTCCGCCGTTGCTCCGCGCGCGCCGCCACCGGCGAGAATTGCGGGGCGCGCGGCGCCGGCCAGCCGCGCGGCGGCGTCGTCGAGGGCGCTTGCATCGGGCGTCGCGCGCGCAGGGCGAATCGGCTCGACTATCTCGATCTTCGCGCTCTCCTCGAGCACGTCGAGAGGGATCTCCAGGTGCACCGGGCGCGGGCGGCCGCTCCTCATCGCGGCAAAGGCCTGAGCCACCGCCACCGGTATCTCGGGCACGCTCGTGATCCGATGGCTGTACCGGACGATTGCGTCGAGCGCGCCGCGCTGATCCTTGGTCTCATGCAGCTCGCCGTGGCCGCGACCGGGATTGCGCAGCGGCATGCCGGCCGAGACGGCCAGCACCGGCACCGAGTCCGAGTAGGCCTGTCCCAGCGCGGTCGCCGCGTTCAACGCTGCCGGACCGGAGGTCGTGATGCACACGCCCGGGCGCCCCGTCACGCGCGCGTAGCCGTCGGCGGCGAAGCCGGCGCCCTGCTCGTGGCGCGGGCTCACGTGGCGGATGCCGGCGCCGGGCAGGTGCGCGTAGATCTCGAGGTTGTGGGTGCCCGGGATGCCCCACACGGTGTCCACGCCGTGGGCCGCAAGGGCTTCGGCCAGCGCCCGGCCACCCGTTGAGGTCGTCGACACGGCCACGCGGCCAGAGTCTACGAAGACGGCGCCGTGGCCTGGCCGAGCGCGACCTCGATACTCGGTGTGTTCGCCAGCAGCTTGCGCGTGTAGTCGGCGCTGGGGCTAGTGAAGATCTGCTCGGTTGGGCCGTACTCGACCACGTGGCCGGCAGTGACGACCGCAATGCGGTCGGCGACGGTGCGGATGAGCGCGTGGTCGTGGGTGATGAAGAGGAGGCTGAGGCCCATCTCGTTGCGCAGCTCGCCCAGCAGCTCGATGATCGCCGCCTGCACCGAGACGTCGAGGGCCGAGGTGACCTCGTCGCAGACCAGCAGCGCGGGCTCGGCTGCGAGGGCGCGGGCGATCGCCACGCGCTGACGCTCGCCGCCGGAGAGCTGATCGGGGAAACGGTCGGCCGCAGAGGCCGACAGAGCCACACGCTCGAGGCACTCGCCGACCTTCGCGCCGATGTCACCCCCGCCGTCCGGCGGGAAGAGCTTAAGCCTGCGGGCGATCGTCTGGCCGATCGTGGAGCGCGGATTCAGCGATGCGTACGGGTTCTGGAAGACGTACTGGATCTCCCGGCGTTCCTCGCCCGAGCGCTGGCGCGCACCTCGCGCCAGCCCCTCGCCGCGCAGGCTCACCTCGCCGGTCCATTGCTTGTGCAAGCCGGCCACGCAGCGCGCGGTGGTCGTCTTGCCGCTGCCGGACTCCCCGACAAGCGCTACGCACTCGTTGTGATGGACGTCGATGTTGACGTCGAACAGGATCTGGGTTTCGCCGTAGTGCGCGTTCAGGTCACGGATGCCCAGCACGACGTCCTCGCCCACCGCACGCCGGTCCGCCTGTCCGGCGCCTTCTGGCGGCGCCTGGCGCACCGCGTCGGCGACGTGATAGCAGCGGACCCGATGGCCCTCGCCCAGATCGGTGATCGGCGGGAACTCGGCACGGCAGTCGTCGCGCGCGAACTGGCAGCGGGGATGGAAGTAGCACCCCTGCGGCCGGCTGCCGGGCAGTGCGGCGTGACCGGGAATGCCGACCACGGTGCGCTTGCCGGCGATGTCGGGCACTGCGCGCAGCAGCCTGCGCGTATAGGGATGGCAGGGATTGGCGAACAGCTGATCGCGCGTGCCGCTCTCGACGATTCGCCCGCCGTACATGACCGCCACGTGATCCGCCAGCTCGGCCACCACCGCCAGGTCGTGGCTTACGTAGAGGGCGGCGACATGGTGGCTCTGACACAGGTCGCGCACCGTCTCGAGCACGCGCGCCTGCGTCGTGACGTCCAGCCCGGTGGTCGGCTCGTCGCACACGATCACGTGCGGGCGGTTGGCGAAGGCCATCGCGATCGCCACACGCTGTTGCTGGCCGCCCGAGAGCTGGTGCGGGTAGTTCTTCAGGAACTCGTCGTCGGAGGGGAGCGCCACCTCCTCGAGCGCCTCGCGCACGCGTGCCATACGCTGCTTGGCGCCGCCGTCCGTCGCGTGGGCCTCGAGGATCTCAACGAGCTGGGTGGAGATCCGCAGCGCCGGGTTGAGCGAGGTGCCTGGATCCTGCGGGATGTAGGAGACCACCCCGCCGCGCAGGTGGCGCAGCTCGCGCTCGCCCAGCGTGCTCAGGTCGCGGCCGTCGATTCGGATCACGCCACCCGCGACATGCCCGCCGTGGCGGACGTGGCCGAGCAGAGCCATTCCGACCGTGGTCTTCCCCGAGCCGGACTCGCCGACCAGTCCAAGCACCTCTCCGGGTCGGATTTGGACGCCGATCTCATCGACCACGTCGACGCCCGAGATGGTGAGCGCGATCCGCAGGTCGATTACGTCGACGGATGGCTCGCGAATGGTTTCGGTGGCGCTCATTACTCGTTGCTCCGTTCGAGGCCGATCGCCGCACGCGCAATGCCGTCGGTAACCAGGTTCGTGCCCACCGTGAGCACGGCGATCGCGAGCACCGGGAGCAGCACTCCCCATGGCATGACGGTGATGGACAGGCGGTTCTCGTTGATCATGAGCCCCCAGTCGGCGGTGGGCGGCTGCAGGCCGAAGCCGAGGAAGCTGATCGCCGCCACCAACCCGATCGAGAAGGTCATCCGCAACCCGAGCTCGACGAGCAGCGGACTGGTCACGTTTGGCAGCAGTCCCTGCATGATGATCCTCGAGCGCCGCTCGCCCGCGACCTCCTCGGCCTTGATGAAGTCACGCTCGACGATCTGCTGAGCCGCCCCGCGGATCACCCGCGCGACGCGCGGCGCGTGAGTGATACCGACGGTTACAACGATCAGCCAGAGCTTCGGCCCGATCGCCGAGACCGCCAGCAGCACGAAGATGATCTGCGGGAACGCGAGCAGCACATCGTTGAGCCGCATCAGCACGCCATCCAGCCAGTTGCGCGAGTAGGCGGCGATCAGCCCCACGGCGGTGCCGACGACGACGCCGAGGACCGTAGCCGCGGCCGCCATCCACAGGACGGTGAGGCCGCCGTGGAGGAAGCGGCTGAACACGTCGCGTCCCAACGCATCGGCGCCGAGGATGGCGTCGCTCGTCGGCCCGTGGTTGGGTGCGGCGATGAACTCGGTCGGCGTGTGCGGTGCCACGAGCGGCCCGAACAGCGCTATCAGGACGATCACGCCGACCATTGCCAGCCCGATCCGGGTCCGCGTGAGCCGCGAGGCCTCGCGCAGGATGCCGAGCCACTGGAAGCGCTGGAGTCGCGGCGGCGGCGCCTCCGGTCCGGCCTCCGGGACGAGGTCGAGGGCCTGCTCGACTGTCTGAGGCTGCGTCATCGCGCCTCCGTCCTGAGCCGCGGCGTCACCGCGATCGTGGCCAGGTCGGCGAGCAGGTTGAGCACGACGTAGATGGCCGCCGCCAGAATGGTGATCGTCTGCACCACCGGCATGTCGCGGTTGTCCACCGCGTCGATGAAGAGTGATCCGATGCCCGGATAGGAGAAGACGAACTCGACGACCACCACTCCGCCGGCCATCCAGGCGAGCTGCAGCGCGGTTACCTGGATCGCGGGCACGATGGCGTTGGGAACGGCGTGGCGCCAGATGACAGTGCGCTCCGGGAGGCCCTTTAGGCGCGCCATCGTGACGTACTCCGACTCGAGGACTTCGATCATCGACCCGCGCATGATCCGGCTGATGTAGGGCGTGACGGCGAGCACCAGGGTCGCCGCGGGCAGCACCACCACGCTCGGGTCCGACCACGCTTTCTCGCCGGGTGCGAGCAGCGACACCGCGGGGAACCAGTGGAACACGCTCGTCGCGAACAGCAGGATCAGCCCGATTCCGATCACGAACTCGGGCAGCGCCGCCAGCACCAGCGAGCCGTTGGAGAGCACGTGGTCAACGGGGCGGTCGCGCCGCATGGCCGTCCACACTCCCATGCCGATCGACAGCGGGACTGCCACGATCGCCGCGACGAAGACGAGGAAGCCGGTGTTCGCGACACGGTCCGAGAGCAGCTCGCTCACGGGCTGCTGCGTCGACGTCGACTCCCCGAAGCTGCCGGTCAGCACCCCGCCGATCCAGTCGAGGTACTGCGTGATCACCGAGTCGTTGAGGTGGAGCTGGTCCCGTAGCGCCGCGACGCGGTCGGGCGTCGCCTCCTTTCCGAGGATCGCGGTTGCCGCGTCGCCGGGCAGCGCCAGCACCGCCGCGAAGACGACCAGCGAGATCAGGAACAGTGTGAGGACGCCGAGGGCCAGCCGGCGCAAGATGAGCCTAGTCAACGAAACCCACCCTTCTGAAGCCGTAGTTGGTGAGCGGGAAGCCCGACTTCGCCGGCTCGAACCCCCCGACCGTGGTGTTGTAGGCGTCGATCTGGTTGCTGAAGGACCAGACGATTAAGCCGCCCCGTTCCCATTCGATCTTCTGCGCCGCCTTGAGCAGCTCGATGCGCTTGGCGTCGTCGAGCTCCGCACGCGCCTGTCCGATGAGGTCGAGGAACTCGGGGTCCTTCCAGTGCGTCTCGTTGTAGGGAGAGTCCGGCAGGCTGCCCTGCGCGACCTGACTCAGGTACGTGCGCGTGGCCCAGAAGTCCTGGGCGAACGTCCAGGACAGGTAGTTGTCGCCGTAGAAGGTGCCGGTGTCGACCTTGCGGACGGTGATCGTCACCCCGGCGCCCTTGGCCTGCTCCGCGATCACCTGGGCCGCCTCGACGATGCCCTGGAACACGGGCGAGGTGACGAGCTCGACGCGCAGATCGCTCTGTCCGGCCTGCTTCAGGAGCGATTTCGCCTGGTCGAGGTCCTGCTTGCGCTGGGGCAGGTCGCTGTTGTAGGCCGGGTCGTACGGCGAGTAGAGGTCGTTGGCGACGCGTCCCTGACCCGAGAGCACCTGGGAGATCATCTGCTCGCGGTCCACCAGCAGGCGCATGGCCTGGCGCACCTTCACGTCCTTGAAGGGCGCCTGGTCGACCCGCATCGTGAAGGGCTGCCAGCCGCCGGTCTCCGAGATCAGGACCTTGAACTGGTCGTTCGACTTGACCTGGGCGATCTGTCCCGACGGCAGGTTCGTGATGGCGTCGACCTGTCCGCTCAGCAGCGCGTTCACGCGCGGCGTGTCCTCGGGGAAGTCGATGATGATCACCTCGTCCACCCGGGGCAGGCCGTCGCGCCAGTAGTCGGGGAACTTCTTGAACACAGTGCGCTGGCCTGGGGTGAAGCTGTCGAACATGAACGGCCCGGTCCCCACCGGCTTCTTCGGGTCGTAGTCGGTGGGGACGATCGAGTTGAAGTACTGGCCGAGGTCGTCCGGGAAGCCGACGTTGGCGAACTTCAGCTGAAGCCGCACGGTGCGCTTGTCGAGCTTCCGCGATCGTTTGAGGTCGATGTAGCCGATCGACGCCGCGCCCGTCTTGGGGTCCTTCGGGTCGATGATGCGCCCCAGCGAGAAGAGGACGTCGTCGGCGGTCACCGGCTTGCCGTTGTGGAAGGTGATGCCGGGCTTCAGGCGGATCGTCCACGTCTCCGCGCCCTTCTCGGGCTCGATCGACTCGGCGAGCACGAGCTCGAAGTCGGATTTGATGTCGCGGTCCGCGAGCGGCTCATACAGCTGGAACACTCGGGAGATGTCCGGGATGGTCGCCGGGATGTGGGCGTCGATGCTGTCGTCGGCGCCGCCTCCCTGCACTCCGATCCGCAGGGACCCGCCGTCCCGGACGTTCTGGAGCGAGCTCGCGCCGAAGTCCCTGGTCGGCACGTTCACGTCCTCGCTCCCGCAAGCGGCGACGATGCCGCCGGCCCCCAACAGCACGCCTCCGGCCACGGCGCCGCGGAGGGCGTCGCGGCGGGTGATCGTCCAGTCGTCGAAGCGGGATGTCTGGTCGTCGCTCATGCGACCGGGCGCTCCTCGGTCTCGCGGGCCAGCTCGGCGCCGATCAGGCGCGCCGACAACTGAAGGTGCTGGGCGATCAGCTCCGGAGTCTCCGGGTCGCGGCGCTCGAGCGCGTCGAGCAGCCGCTCGTGGTCCCCCACGTAGTCGGTCGCGGGGTAGATCGGGTGGTGGCGGAGGAGCAGCCGCGTCTCGGCCGCCAGCGTGTCGTGGGCGCGGGTGAGACGGGGGCTGTCGCACAGGCGCACGAGCTCCTGGTGGAACTTGATGTCGGCGGCGATCGCCTCGTCCGTGAGATGGCCGTCGGACGCAAGCGCCTTGCGGAGAGCCTGGAGCGCCTCGCGCAGGGGCGCGGTCTTTATGGGCTCGTCACGCTCCAGGAGCCGGCGCACCGCGCCCGCCTCGATGACCTCGCGCGCGCCGTATACGTCGGGGTAGTCGTCGAGCGCGATCACCCGCACCAGGGCGCCGCGGTGGAGCTCGTGATCGACCAGCCCCTCCTGGACGAGCTGCCTGATCGCCTCCCGCACCGCGCTCCGCCCGGTTCCCAGCTGGCGCGCCAGGTGCGCCTCCCGGAGCTGCTCCCCCTGGGGGATGCGACCGTCGACGATCGCATCGCGCAACTCCGTCAGGACCTGCTCGGTCGTCGAGGCGCGCTCGACGCTCCGCAGGCGCCAGCTGTCCACGCTCGGAGAGATGTCTCCTCCCTCTCCCTCGTCGATTGTCGGCAATGTACAAGTCGACAACCGACGCGTCAAGGCCTACGCCACCGCGGTGGCCTCCAGCTCGACGAGGTACTCGGGAAACGCCAGACGCGCCACGCCGAGTAGGGTCGCGCTCGGCCGGCAACCGGCCTCCGCCAGGCGCGAGGTGATCAGGTCATAGGACCCGAGGAGGGCGTCCACGTCGGTGGTGTACGTGTTCAGGCGCACCACCTGCGAGAGATCGAAGCCCGCCTCGCGCAGGACGGTCTCGAGATTGTCGAGGGCCTGACTCACCTGCGCTCGCATGTCGCCGGGGTGGAGGGGATTGCCGTCGGCGTCCGTCGAGGTCTGGCCGGCACAGAAGAGCGCTCGCTCCGACCCCGTCACCTCTATGGCCTGGGCAAACCCGAACTGGTCCTGCCAGGTCCACGGGTTGATGACTCGCTGTCCCACGTGACTCTCCTTTTCAAGTCGGGGCGCCGCTGCGGCGGACCTCGGTCAGCACCTCCGGGAGCGCGGCGGCGACGCGGTCCATCAACGGCTCCGGGCCGACCGTTATCCGCGCCCAGCCGGGCAGACCGAGCTGCGCGCCGGACCGCACCCAGATTCCGCGCCGCAGCAGGCCGTCGACGAACTCGGCGTCGTCGGCCCCATGTCGCACCAGGACGAAATTCGCCGCCGAGGGCAGGGGCTCCACCCCGGCTCCGCGGAGACCCTCGGCCAACCGCTCGCGCGCGCTTGCGGTGGCGGTCCGACGCTCGGCCACCTCCTCCCGCCTGCCCAGGCTCGCGAGCCCTGCCACCAGCGCGGGACGGTTCAGGTTGAACGGCTCCTGCACCGTCTGTAGGTACGGGATGAGCCCGGGCGTGGCAACCGCGTATCCGAGCCGCAGGCCGGCGAGACCGAAGATCTTCGAGAACGTGCGCAGCACGATCAGGGGTCTTCCGGCCGCGACGTCGTCCTCGCGGCGGAGCCGCCCATCGGGCGCCACGTAGTCCATGTACGCCTCATCGGCCGCCACCACGCAGGTCTCGGGGAGGGCGCGAAGGAAGGCTGCCCACTCCGCCGGGTCGAGCAGCGAGCCGGTCGGGTTGTTCGGATCGCAGATCCAGACCATCCGTGCGCGCGTGCGTCGAGCAGAGTCCGCAATGAGCTCGAGGTCGGGGCGGAGCTCGGGCGAGGCCACCCGTTGAACGACCGCCCCGGCGGCGCGCGACGCCTGGGCGTAGAGGCCGTAGGTGGGGTCGGGGACGACCACGCGCTCGCCGGGCGACAGGAATGCGGCGGCGAGGGTGAGGATCAGCGTCTGGATACCGTGCCCGGGCAGAATCCAATCGGCCGCCACGCCGATCTCGGCCCCGATCGCCTCGCGCAGCTCGATGTAGGCGTGCTCCGGGTACTCCCAGGTTCGGTCGAGCTCGGCCGCCGCGGCGTCGAGCACGCCGGGCAGCGGGCCGAATAGCCCCTCGTTCCAGTTCAGCTTCGCCACCTCTTCGAGCCCGTACGAGGCCTTCAGCTCGTCGAGGCTCGGCCCGGGCACGTACGGCCCTACGTCGAGCAGCTGCGGGCGGATTAGCCGGCTCCAGTCGCTCACGACGTCGACTCCGCGGTCACCCGCGCCCTCCGCCGAGGGCGGCGGCCGCGGCGCGCGCGTCGCGTGCGAGCGACTTGGGGGAGAGCTTCAGCTGCTCGGCCGCAAAGGCGTGCATCTTCGCGCGCATGCGCTCCGGAGAGGTCCACTCGTAGCCCAGGAGGAGCTCGAAGCCCAGGCCGTCGACCAGCGCGAGGAGCCGGTCGGCGACGTCGTCCGGGTCGGTCACCGGAGCGAACTCGCCGGCCCCCGTCCCTCGCCGCACCGTGTCGAAGAAGAAGCCGCGCCAGCGGCGCGAGAGCCCCTCGCACTCCGGCATCAGGCTCGGCTCGTGGAGCGCCCGCACCCACAGCTCCATCCACAGCATGTACTCGCCGCGCCGCGGACCGGTGGAGGGCAGCGACGCCTCGAGCAGCTGGGCGAGGCGCTCGCGCTCGCTGTCGACGCCCGCGGCCAGCTCGTCGAGCCGCGCGAAGAGCTGTTCGCTGGCCCACTTCAGCGCGGCCGTCAGAACCTCGTCCTTGACCTCGAACCAGTAGTGGATGGTGCCGGTCGAGGTCCCCGCCTCGCGGGCGATGTCAGAGATGCGGGTTCCCGCGAAGCCGCGCTCCTGGATCACCCGGCAGGCTGCGGCCAGAATCTGCTCCGGGCGGTTCGGGCGCGGGCGATACGCCCTAGGGCGGGGTACCTGTTTGACACTCATCCGCGTGGCCTTTTATAACTGACCTGAGAATCAGACAGACTGATTCTTCAGTCAAATTCCATCGAGGGAGGGGCGTGGGCAGGAGGCGAAGGACACCACGGACTTTGAGGGCGGCGCTGTGGCTCGCTGCGGTGCTGCTGGCCGCCCTCGCGCCGGCCGCGTGCGGCGACGACGACGACGGCGGTAACGGCGGCGGCGGAGGCGGCGCCACGAGCGGGCAGGCGGCGCAGCTCGACCTTCACACCGAGGGGCAGCTCACGGTAGGCGCCGAGTTCCCCGTGAAGGGCTTCGTGGAGCTGCCAATCGACGACCCCAAGGGCTTCGAGGTCGACCTGGCCGACGCGATCGCCAAGGAGCTGGGCGTGCCGAAGGTCGTGTGGGTCAACACGCCGTTCAACGGCCTGTTCTCGCCCGCGCCGAAGGACTTCGACATGGCGATCAACGAGATCACCATCACCCCCGAGCGGTCCAAGGTCGTGGACTTCAGCGTCCCCTACTTCGACGCGAACCAGGGCTTCCTGATCAAGAAGGGCGGGCCGGCCGAAGGGGTGCAGTCGATCGCCGACATGGAGGACCTGCAGTTCGGCTTCCAGGCCGCGACCACCGGCGGCGACTACATCCAGGACAAGATCAAGCCCGAGAAGCAGCCCCGCGAGTTCACGACTCTTGGGGCGGCCACCCAGGCCCTCGCAAACGGGCAGATCGACGCCTTCCTCATGGACGTCGCGATCGGGGCGGAGATCGTCAAGGAGCGTGGCGACGACGTCGCCATGCCCGGTCAGTTCCGGACGAACGAGCAGTACGGGGTCCTGTTCGAGAAGGCCAACCCGCTGCGCCAGCAGGTCAACAAGGCGATCGAGAAGATCAAGGCCGACGGCACGCTCAAGCAGCTGCAGGCGAAGTGGTTCCCCGGCACCGAGGACCTGCCCGACTTGCAGTAGCGTCGGTACGCACGAATGGGGATGGGCTTCGAGACCCGTGTCGAGCCCCCGAAGGGTGGGCTGACCGCCGGCGAGGCGGGGCCCCCGGGCGGCTCGCGCGGGCTCACCCGCCGGCGCTCCCAGCGCCGGGACGCGCTCATCTCGACGGTCAGCACGGTCGTCTTCTTTGCGCTCGTCGTCGCGCTGATCGCGTTGTCGCCCGGCGTCAACAAGGTTGTCGAGTCCTTTTTCTCGCTCACGGGCTTCAAGGACAGCTTCGGCACCGTCTCCGAGGGCTTCTGGCTGAACGTGAAGCTCATGTTGGTTTCGGAAGCGATCGTGCTCGTCGTCGCTCTGGGGATCGCGGTGATTCGCACCCTGCCGGGGCCGGTGATGGCGCCGCTGCGGATCGTCGCGCTCATCTACACGGACGTCTTCCGGGGGATTCCGCTGATTCTCGTGATCTTCATCGTGGGGCTCGGCCTGCCCGCGCTGCAGCTCGAGTTCATCTCCGACCAGTCCGTGTTCGCCTACGGGGTGGTGTCGCTGGTGCTCGTCTACTCGGCCTACGTGACCGAGGTCTACCGGGCGGGGATCGAGTCGGTGCACCCGAGCCAGCTCGCCGGCGCGCGGTCGCTGGGGTTGACGCAGTGGCAGTCGATGCGCTTCGTGGTGCTTCCGCAGGCGGTCAGGCGCGTGATCCCACCCCTCTTGAACGACTTCATCGGCCTCCAGAAGGACACGGCGCTGGTGGGGCTTCTCGGCCTCGTCGAGGTGGCGCGAGCGGCGGAGAACTATGCCTCTACGACCTTCAACTTCACCGGCTACACGATGGCCGCGCTGCTCTTCATCGCCGTCACGATTCCGCTCGCGAGGGTCACCGACTGGCTTGTCGAGCGGGATCGCAGGCGGATGCGGGCCACGGGCGGATGAGTCGGCCGCGGCGCAGCCGGCCGACGGGCGAGTCCACGCCATTGCTGCGCCTCGAGCGGGTGCACAAGAGCTACGGCGACGTGGAGGTCCTGCGCGGCGTTGATCTCGAGGTACCGGCCCACAAGGTGATCTGCGTGATCGGCGCGTCGGGCTGCGGCAAGTCGACCCTGCTCAAGTGCGCGAACCTGATCGAGCCGATCAACGACGGCCGGATCCTCTTCGAGGGCGAGGAGATCACGAGCATGGACACCGACCCCGACCGCGTGCGCCGCCACATCGGGATCGTCTTTCAGGCCTTCAACCTGTTCCCGCACATGAGCGTGCTCGCGAACGTCACGCTCGCCCCGCGGCGTGTGCTGGGGATGCCGCAGGCGGCGGCCGAGGAGCAGGCGCGCGAGCTGCTCGGCCGTTTCGGCCTCGCGGACAAGGCGAGCGAGTACCCCGACCGCCTCTCGGGCGGCCAGCAGCAGCGCGCGGCGATCGTACGCGCGCTCGCGATGCAGCCGCGCATCATGCTGCTCGACGAGGTGACGAGCGCGCTCGACCCGGAGCTCGTCGGCGAGGTGCTCACCGTGATCCGCGAGCTGGCCGAGTCTGGCATGACGATGCTCATCTCCACCCACGAGATGGGCTTCGCGCGCCAGATCGCCGACCGGGTCTGCTTCATGTCCGAGGGCGTGATCCTCGAGCAGGGGCCGCCCGATCTGATCTTCCACGCGCCGCGGCACGAGCGCACGGCGAGCTTCCTCAAGCGCGTCATCGAGGCCGGCCGTGCCGCCGACCTGGCGGCCGAGGTGTAGTCCGCGACACGTAGGGGTAAAGAGCCACCGCATTTGCCATCTCTTGGGGGGGTTCTGATGTCTCTGCGACGTTTGCTCGCGGTTTGTCTCGTTACGCTGGCCGTTCCTCTGGCGGGAGCCACGACCGCGAGGGCGGACATCGCGCCTCCGTGGTGCGGGACGAAGGTCCCCGACGCAGCCGAGAACCTGCCCGCCAATCTCCCCGGGAGCTTCCCGCACATCCCCTACTACGCGATCGGCTGCACGCTCCAGTCGATTCAGGACCGGAGCATCGGCGGCCGCATGAGTCTCGAGGTCATCGGCAAGTCCGCGCTCGGGCGGGACATGTACCTCGTCACGATCAACGCGCTCGGAACCCGGGAGCAGCGGAACGGCTACTCGCGCCTGAGGGACATCCTCCGTCGTGCGACGAGCGACCCCGGGCGTGCCCAGAGCCTCCTTCGCAGGGGAGACTCGAAGGTCCCGATCTTCATCCAGTCCGGGATCCACGGCAACGAGTACGAGGGCGTCGACGCCGCGATGCGGGCCATCGAGCGCCTCGCCACCACCCCATACGGCAGCGATCCCG
Organism: Thermoleophilaceae bacterium; assembly: GCA_036519295.1. Taxonomy (GTDB): domain Bacteria; phylum Actinomycetota; class Thermoleophilia; order Solirubrobacterales; family Thermoleophilaceae; genus JACVRW01. Next base: position 2,724 of record DATDLN010000201.1, on the reverse strand, counting down.
AGGTGGATGCTCTTCTCGACCACGCCGTCGTCGCCTTCAACGTGGTCCAGAATCCCGACGGACGCGTCGCGGGGATGCGCACCAACGGCAACGGCTTCGACCTCAACCGCGACTACATCACCCAGTCGCAGTCCGAGACGCGGGCGTCGGTGAGCGTCTTCAGGAAGTGGTTCCCCACAGAGCTCCTGGACCTTCACGGCTACCACACGCCCACGCTCGTCGAGTCGACCACGGTGCCGCACAACCCGGGCATCGAGTACGACATGTGGTTCAAGTGGAGCCAGCCGCGGTCCGACGCCAACCAGGCGGGGCTCGCGAGTGAAGGCTTCGGGGTCGACAGACCCGTCAACGCCGTCCCCGACCCCGCCGAATGGATCCCTCCGGGCGAGACGCTGCCGCAGGGATGGGACGACTGGGGCCCCTTCTACACCGGCCAGTACGGACAGCTGCGGGGCCTCGACGGCTCGACCGTCGAGATGTGCAACCAGACCGACGCCGATTGCGGCATAGGCGGCGTTGCTCCGAAGTACCTCGGGCGGATGGGCTCCCTCCGGGCCCAGGAGCTGGTGGTGTGGTCGACGTTCGACTTCGTCCTCGACCACCGAAGCGAGATGCTGCACGACCAGCTCGAGATCTACCGGCGCGGGGTCACTGATGCGCCTCGGCCCGAGCTTACGAGCGTTCCGCCCGGCGTCATCGGGACCCCAGCGGACCACGACTACATGACGGACTACCCGCGGGCCCACGTGATCCCGGTCGGGCGCGGCCAGCGGAGCGACGTCGAGGCGAAGCGGCTGGTCCAGTTCCTGCTCGACAACGACGTCGACGTCACCCGGCTGAAGAGGGACTACCGGTCGTTCGAGAGGGGCTCGTACGTGGTCTGGATGGGCCAGGCCCTCCGCGCCCTGGCAAACACCATGCTGTCGGTCGGCGACGACATCTCTGACCGCGTCACGCAGCTCTACGCGCCGCCCGGCGCGTGGAGCAACGGCTTCCTGTGGGGTGCCGACGTCGTGACCATCCCTCGCGACCGGCGCTTCTCGCCGTCGACGCGTCCGATCCGGCGGGCGGCGGCGGTCCAAGGCGGCGTCCGCAGCGGACGCGCGGCCGCGTACGCGCTGCCCAACGACTCCGTGGCGGCCGTCCGCACGATTAACTCGCTGGTCGGATCGGGCGTGACGGCGAGGCTCGCGACCGAGCCGTTCGAGAGCGCCTCGGGCGAGACGCTGCCCGCGGGCAGCGTGATCTTCCCGTCCGACGCGGCCGCTCGGCTGCGGAGCGCCGGGCGCTCGGCGGGGCTGTGGTTCGAGCGCATCACGGCCGACCTACCGGCAACCGAGCCGATCGAGCGGGTGCCGCGGGTCGCGTGCCTGTGCTCGGCGCTCGAGAACTGGGCGCTCCGGCAGATCGGATTCACCTCGGATCAGTTGACGAACGCGGCGATCAACGCGGCGCCGTCGGATCCGCTGGCGAACTACGACGTGATCTACAACACGAACCAGACCTACCCGGCGGACACTCCGGAGAACGCCACGGTGCGTACGCGCTACTCGGCGTTCTTCGCGGGGGGCGGCGGCTACGTCGGCGCCCGCCCCAGCGGCGCCAACTTCCTCGTGGACAACGGCGCGGGCCAGTTCAGAGGCCTCGACATGCAGGCCCAGGGCGACGGTTCGGGCGGCGGGCGCGCGACCGAGCGTTTCGACCTGCTCGCCGAGGAGTTCGGCCGGGTGACCCCGGCGTTCCAGGAGGACGTGAGCGGGATCGTCCTGTGGGACAACGAGGCTGGCGCGAGCAGCCCGATCGTCGGGTCCTACCCCGCCCAGGACACCGGGTTGGTCGAAACGCCCGTCTGGTTCACGGACGTCCCACCCGAGGTCACGGTGGACGGCCGCCTCCCGGCGTCCGACTTCCTCGCCTCGGGCCACTGGCCCAACCCGGACCCGTCGGCGGGCGGCTCGCCGATCATCGTCCACGGGCCCAACACGGCGAACACCGCCCGGATCACGCTGTTCGGGATCGATCCGCTGTTCAGGGCGCACCCCGAGCGCGACTTCCCGGCGGTGTCGGCCGGCTTCTACTGGGGCGACATGTAGACGAGCGAAGCGGCCGGGCGCTCGGGGCGCCCGGCCGCCCGGGCCCGCCGGTAGTGCGGGCGCCCCTGGGCGGGTAGTTGGGGGGTTCGGCAGGGGCCGCCGGGCTAGTTCGAGGAGTGGGGCGGGTTTACGCATATCGGGCGACGCGTTCGACCTTCTCCAGCAGAAGGTCGAGCGCATCGGTCCTATCTGGGCCGGCTGGCTCCAGGCCGGGGGGCAGTGCGTCCGCACCGAAAAGTCCATGCATTGGCGAGGTCTTTCCATTGGCGCGGCGGCGTTCGCAGCCAATAATTGCTTGCGCAATTACCTTTCGTAAGGAGGAGCAAGCGATATGACAACCACCGCGATCGCAGCCGCTGTCCCCACCGGCACCTGGAAGGTCGATCCGGCTCATTCGAGCGTGGAGTTCTCCGTGAAGCATCTCGGGATCGCCACCGTGCGCGGCAAGTTCAACGAGTTCGATGGCACCCTCGAGATCGGCGACGACCTCGATTCCGCGCGGGCCTACGGCACCGTCCAGACCGCATCCGTGTACACGAACGAGGACCAGCGGGACAACCACCTGCGCTCCGAGGACTTCTTCCACGCCGAGGCACACCCGGAGCTGTCGTTCGAGTCCACCGCGATCCGT
>DATDLN010000200.1:0-48854 GCA_036519295.1 Thermoleophilaceae bacterium | reverse complement strand
AACGACGCCTTCTGGAGCATCGACAACCCGTTCCACGTAACGAAATGGGGCGCGGGAGCATTCGAGGAGCTGCGCCGCCTACTGCCCCCGGAGCATGTGGTTGCCCACCAGCAAGCCGTGCACGGATCGATTGCCGCCTTTGGCGACGATCTCGATCCACCCGCCGTCCGCGTCGAACCGGCTCCGATTCCCGTGCCCACGCATTTCCTGGCAGCGTTCGGCCCGGCGGCGGGTCATCTTCATCCCGCCGCCGGAGTGGCAGGCGTTGACCTGCTCGAGCAGCGCCGCTGGGAGCGCCAGCGCGAGAGCGACTGCGCACACCTGCAGGCCACCGAGCAGAGGCTCAGGAGCGAGCTCGAATTCTGGGAGACCGAAATGGAGGATTGGCGAAAGTACATCCGCGAGCTCGAGGAACGGCTCGGTCTCCCCACCTCCAAGACGGACGCCCGCGCCGAGTGAGGGGCGGCGCGGCGCGGCGGGCTGCACACAAGCTCGGGCTCCTACGTGGGCCCGAGCGCTTCGAAGTGATGGCCCGCCTGGCGCGGGAGGGCCCGCTGCCTGTGGTGCCGCCTCGCGAGGGCCTCACAGACTCCGCACCGATGAGGATCGCGATCCTGATCCCAGACTTTCATCGTGGAAGCGGCGGCCTCGGCACGATCCTGGCGCTTGCCCGCCGGCTGGCCGCCAAGGGCCACGACTGCTCCTTATGGTTCGAGGATCCGCGCCGGCGCGGCGGCGAAGGCGCGACCGACGTGAAGAAGCGGCTGGCGGACTACTTCGGTCCCATCGATGTCCCCGTCCACCGCAGTTTCGAGACGTGGCAGTCCGCCGACGTGGTTGTGGCCACCGGCTGGGAGACAGTTGCGCGTGCGCTGCTGCTGCCGGGCTGCGCGGCGCGAGCGTATCTGGTCCAGGACTACGAGCCGGACTTCTTTCCCGCCTCGGCCGAGAGAGGTTGGGCAGAGGAGAGCTACCGCCAGGGCCTTCCCCACGTCACGGCCGGTCCCTGGCTTGCGGACCTGCTGCGCGAGCGCTTCGGCGCCGTCGCGACCCATCTCGACCTCGGCATCGATCACGATCTGTATCGACCCCGGCGGGTGGCCCGCCGGGAAGACACGGTGGTCTTCTACGCGCGCCGGTCCACGCCTCGTCGAGCGGTTCCGTTGGGACTGCTCGCGCTTGCCGAGCTGCACCGCCGCCGCGGCGATTTGCGCCTTGTGCTGTTCGGAGAGGAGCATCCCTTCCGGACCTCCTTCCCGCAACGGCATGCCGGGGTCCTCTCCGAGCCCGAACTCGCAGAGTTGTACTCGGAAGCGACGGTAGGCGTGTCGCTTTCGCTCACGAACTACTCGCGTGTAAGCCAGGAGATGATGGCGTGCGGCCTGCCGTGCGTGGAGCTCGACACTCCGAGCGTCCGGGCCGCCCTCGGTGGGGAGGAGCTGGTGACGCTCGCTCACTTTGACCCGCTCAAGCTCGCGGACGCGATCGACCAACTGCTTGAGGACCGCGCTCTTCGCGAGCGCCGGAGCGAGGCCGCACGGCGGATGGTCGCGGGCCGGACTTGGGAGCGCGCAGCTGAGCAGTTCGAGCACTGCCTGCGCCAAGCCGTCCATGAGGCCTCTGAGGCACCACGGACGAGCGTTCGGAGATGAGCGCGCCAATGGAAGCGCCACTCACCTGTTGCCTCCCCGAGGCGCACGCGCAGTGGGCCTGCAGGTCACCTTTCCGCCCATGGTTTCCCCTACAGTCACGCGGATGTTGTCCCGAGCTCCGGCGGGCACGCCAGTGCTCGGAGCGGCGCCTGAAGACCGCTCCAACTGTGGCTGACCGCCTGCGAATCGCGGCGGCATGATCGCCGAGGCTTTGTCGCGCATGGCGCCCAGCGCGATTCGGGCGCGTGCTCGCGGGCGTTCTCCTCGCGCGGCGGCGGATCACTTCGTTGGCAAGGCACGTACGGTCCCCCGCCCCCTCGCAGCGTTGCTCGCGATGGCCACGATCCAGGTCGTGGCGTGGATCCTCGTCCTGCCTCCTTTCCAGGGTCCGGACGAGGAGGCCCACTTTGCGTACGTCCAGCATCTCGCCGAGACCGGCGAGCGGCCTGGTCTCCCGGGCGTGGGTGGCAGGAGCTACTCGACGGAGCAGGCGGAGGCGATGAAGTGGGCGGACCTCTTCGTGCTGCGTGGGGTTCTCGCCGCCCGACCTGGCTGGGCGGAGGCCGAGGAGCAACGTTGGCGCGAAGTCGAGTCGTCACTTTCCGACGAGGCGAGCTCGGACAGCGACAACAATGCTGCCGGCCAGAACCCGCGGCTGTATTACGCGCTCGAGACGATTCCATACCACCTCGCCCCCGGCGGATCGTTCTTCAACCGCTTCTACATGGCCCGCTTCGGGAGCGCGGTCTTCTACGTGGCTGCGGTCGCGTTCATGTGGCTGATCGCGTCCGAGCTCTTCCGCCCCCTGTGGGCCCGAACGCTTGCGACCGCAATCTTCGGTCTGCATCCCAAGCTCGCCATGCTCGGAGCGCTCATCAACCCGGACACCTTGCTCGTGCTCATTTGGACGGCCTTCATCTACGTCGGCCTGCGGATCGTCCGCCACGGCCCGAGCCTGAGACGGCTCATCTGCGCTGGAGGGGCAGCCGCGGCCTCCGTCCTCACGCATGGGCGTGGGCTGGCGATCCTTCCAGCTCTTCTGGCCCTGCTCGGCATTGCCTACCTCCGGTGGCGGCCGCCGCTACGGCAGACACTTCTAGCCGCGGCTATCGGCCTCGGCATCGCGGCCGCGGGATTGGCTGTAGTTGGGGTCTTTACGTCGGGGGTTTCAGGGCAGGGCGCCGCCTATGGCGGCACGATCGGCTGGCTGGACGATCAGTCCTTCAACATCCGCCAGTTCCTGTCCTATGTGTGGCAGTTCTACCTGCCCAAGCTGGAGTTCATGCAACCCAGCATCGGCGTTCCGGGGTACGGGTTCCGCGAGGTCTACATCCAGTCGTTCTACAGCGACCTCGCATCGCTCGAGATCCAGTATCCGCGCTTCGCGATCGATCTCCTCCAGGTGGCCACCATGCTGTTGCTGTTCGGCCTCTACACCGTCGCAGTCACCCGTCTGGACGCGGTCAAGCGAAGCTGGCCGACCATCGCCTTCCTGCTATTCACCGGGCTGTCGATGGTCGCCTTGCTTCACGTCTCTTCGTACACCACGATGCTTATCAACCCCGGCGATCCGATACTCACAGGCCGCTACCTGTTCCCACTGCTGTCCCTACTGGCGATCGGTGTAACCGTCGTCGTCGCCGCCCTGCCGCGCAGGCTCGGTGCGTTCGCCACCGGAGCGCTGGTGGCCGGAGGCATCGTGCTGCAGCTCTCGGGACTCGGGATGACCTTCATGCGGTTCTATGCGTAGCGCGGTTCTCTCCCCTCGCACGCTCGCGGGCCTGGGCGCCGGGCTGGGGCTGCTGATCGCCTGTCTCGCGTGGTTCGTGCCGTATCTCACGCGAGAACGGGAGAACGTGAGCAGTGTTCCGGTGCCGCCACCCTTCGTTGCCCAGGTGCCTGTGAGGGTGGATCCTGGCTCCGAGGCGTGCCTGTCCGACGTGGCGTTCGACACGGATGCCGAGCTCGTCGAGCTCGTGGCGCTCACGGCACCGCGACCGCGACCCCCACTGGAAATCGTTGCTCGGGGCCCGGGATACCGTGAGACTGCCACGGTACCGGGGGCCAATGAGCCGCTGACCGGCCTATACGCCCGGATCGATCCGCCCGAGCGATCTGTGATCGGCACACTCTGCATCAGCAACCGAGGCAAGCGGCGCATCAACCTGCTGGGGACGACCGACGCTCGCACGGCCGTGGGCCGGCCGGTGACCCGGATCGACGGAGTGGAGGTCGCGCCCGACATCACCGTGCGCCTGCTGTCGACCCACCCGGGGAGCGTGCTCGAACGACTTGGCGAGCTGGTCGACCGGACCGCCGCCTTCAAGCCGGGTCTGTTCGGGGCGCCAATCTTCCTGTGGATGGTCGTGCTGCTGGTGGCCGTCGGAGTGCCGGCGGCCGCGGTCTACTCGATGCTGTCCAGCTTCCGAGACTCCGACTGAGCGAAGCCTGACGCCGATGACGAACATTGGCCCGGGGTTTGCGGCGCGCAGTCCGTGAACACCCCTCGCGAGCCAGGCAGCGAGGCACCGCCGTCCCTCGCCGTCGTAATCGTCACCCACAACAGCGCCGATACCGTTCCCGACACCCTGGTCGACGTCGCGAGACAGCTCCGGGGTGGTGATGAGCTCGTAGTCGTCGACAACTCATCCACGGACGCGACGCCGGCCGCCGTCCGCGTGGCTGCACCGGGAGCGCGGGTGCTGGAGCAGCTGCGCAACACCGGCTTCGCCGCGGGATGTAACACGGGGGCCGCCGCGACGAGCGCGCCCCTGCTGCTCTTCCTGAATCCGGATGCGCGGCCGGCGCCCGGGTGCCTCGACGCGCTCCGCCGCACGGCGGTCGAATCTCCGGCATGGGGCGCCTGGCAAGCGCTCGTGACCATGGATGGGGGACGCCAGATCAACACAGCCGGCAATGTCGCCCACTTCCTCGGTATGGGCTGGGCGGGGCGCTGCGGAGAGCCGGTGTCGGAGGCGCCGCGGGCGCGGATCGACGTCGACTTCGCTTCGGGCGCCGCGCTCGTCGTACGTCGCGAGGCATGGGAACGCGTCGACGGTTTCGAGGTGGCCTATTTCATGTACGGGGAGGACCTCGACCTTGCATTGCGCCTGTGGTCGGCCGGCTGGGCGGTGGGCGTCGAGCCGAACGCGAGAGTCGAGCACGAGTATGAGTTCGCCAAGGGCGAGCGGAAGTGGTTCCTGCTCGAGCGGAATCGCTGGTGGACGGTGCTCAGCGACTATCCGGCAGCACTGCTCGCGTTGTTGCTTCCCGCGCTCATCGGTGCGGAGATCGCACTGATCGCGATGGCCGCGCGTGGCGGCTGGCTGCGCGCGAAGCTCGCTTCCCAGGCGGCCGTTCTCAGAGAGTTGCCGAGCATCCTGCGCCGGCGTCGGAAGGTGCAGGCGGGCCGTACGGCGACCGCGATCGACTTCGCGCGACATCTCTCAGCGAGCCTCGAGAGTCCGTACCTCGGTGGTCTCTGGCGGCGAGATCGGGTGCGTACGATGCAGCGCGCATACTGGTCCTCGGTGCGCGCGCTGCTCGAGGCGGCGCACTTCACTCGCGGGAGATGATGGAGGGTCAGCCCGGCATTGCCGTCGCGCCGGCCCGCGTCAGAGAGGAGGCGTCCAGCGACTCCTGCAGCGCTTCCAGCACACGCACCACTCGCAGACCGGCCGGCCCGTCCGAACGCGGCCGCCCGCCATTCAGCACCTGTTCGACGAAGTGTCGGCACTCGATCCGCAGCGGCTCGTCGTTGGGTATCTGAGGCGACCAGACGTCCCCCGAGCGCGCGATGTATTCGCCGTAGCCCTCGAAGCCCTGCTGGTCGAAGCCCTTGTCGTAGACGGTGAGCTTCTGCTCGATGGCCATGTCGTCGAACGTGGCCATGCGCTTCGAGCCCACGACCGTGAAGCGCCGCTCCTTGTGGGGGTCGAGCCAGGACAGGTGGAGATGCGCAGCCAGCCCTGACGGGAATCGCAGATAGCAGAAGACCACGTCCTCGATCCCCTCGCGCATGTAAGACTCGCCGTGCGCGTGGCACTCGATCGGCTCCTCCTCGGTCAGCCACAACAGAACGGACACGTCGTGGGCGCCGAGCGACCACAGGGCGTTCTCGTCCGCCCGCAGCTTCCCGAGGTTCAACCGATTGCCATAGATGTAATGGACCTTGCCGAGCTCGCCGGAACTGACGAGTTCCTTCAGTCGCACAAGACCCGGGTGATACTCGAGCAGGTGGCCCACCATCAATATCCGGCCGCTGAGGCTCGCGGCTGCGAGCACGTCCTCAGCATCGCCCACGGACTGCGCCAGGGGCTTCTCCACGAAGACGTGCTTGCCGGCCTCGAGCGCCCGGCGCGCCAACGGGGCGTGGGTTGGCACGGGAGTGGCGATTGCGACGGCGTCGAGGTCCATATCGGCCAGCGCCTCGTCGAGCTCCGTGGTCTCTCGCGCGTGGGGGAAGCGTCCCCTGAACGCCTCCAGCCGCTGGGGCGAGCCGTCACACACCCAGGCGAGCTCGCTGCCGGGCAGGGCGTCGAAGTTGCGCGCCAGGTTCGGGCCCCAGTACCCGAGGCCCACCACGCCGATCCGGACCGGCCCTTCAACAGATGGGGTGCCCATAAGGGGCGCGAGCTTACAGCCTCGCCCGGCCGGCGCGGCGGGAACACTTACCGAGAACCGCTTCGGGCGGGAGGCGCGCCTCTACGCTCGCCCGGCGCCCGCTGAGCGTCTGAGGACCCCGTGGAGGGCGCCTGTCGCGCCCCACGGAGCGGGTGATAGAGGTTGATCAAGTCCACCTGCTCCCCGTGCCAGATGCGACCGTAAATCGCCTCGAAGAGCTCACGGCAAGCCGAGGGAGAATGGCGACGCTCCACGTAAGCTCGGCTCCGGCGGCCGATCGCAGGCCACTCGCTTCGGCGCGCGATCAGTTCGCGAAGCACGCGCTCGATCGTGTCCACCGTCGCGGGCACGATCGGGCACTCCCCAAGGTAGGAGTAGCGGCGGAAGACCTGGTAAACGGGGGTGTCCTCCAGCGCGCTGACCACGACCTTCCCGAGCGCCATGCCCTCGAGTGCGGCCAGCGCGTACGCGAACACAAGCTGGTCCACGTAGATATCCGCCGCGGCGATCAACTCCAGCGCCTCCTGGTTCGGACGCTTCTCGATCAGCGTGAGCTCTAGGTCGGTCCCCTCGGCGCGCAATCGCTCCACTGCGGCGACGAGGAACTCGGTGCCCTTGGCGCCACGGTGGTTCGCAGCGTGGGCGATGCGGATCGGACCTTCTGTCCGCGGGGGCACGGGTCGCAGGCGGCCCGTATCGATGGGGTAGCAGGTGAGCGGGAGCACGTCCCAGCGGGGCAGGCAGGTCGCGTGAACGAGACAGCCCACGACGACATCGGCCTGGCTCGTCAAACGTCGCACCCGCCGCTCGATAGCTGCGGCCCGATTTCCCAACTCCCCATACTCGATCGCAAGCGCATGGCGCCACGAGAGGTCTGGCACGCGGTCGAGGATCCAGGTGTCGCTCCCATACGGCATCAAAACGACGCGCTTTCCCAAGAGTCGCAGGAGCGGCAGCTCGAGCCGTCGTAAGCCGGCATGGCGCAGGACGCCCCCGTCGAAGAAATAGTGGAAGACGTCGTAGCGCGAGAGCGCGCGTGCAAGAAAGAGGTACGCCTTAACCGTGTAGCCGACGTGTGCCAGCCCCGCTCCTCGAGCACTGACGTGCAAGTGGTGGTCGAAGTCCGCGCGCTCGACGATCGGGTAGAGCTCGGTCACGACCGTGTCGCTCTTGTAGCCGCCCTCTGCCAGGGCCCGCGACATGTAGGTGAGCGACTTGAGCGGCGTGGTGCCCCACAGAAGCCTGGGCCGTTCCCCGGGCCCGGGGCGGCCTCGGACGATCGCGAGCAGGGCGCCGGCCAGCAGTAACGCAATGCCGGGGAGCGCCAGCAGCGTATCGATGGTCACCCGAGCCGCGGTGCGCACCACGGTCGCAGCGTACTGGCGACCACAGCTATATTCCTGGCCGCTCGCCCGCAATGCGTTCCGAGCCCACCGCCACCCCCGACTGGCTGTTCCAGCTACTCGGCGTCGAACGCCCGGACGAGGACGCGATCGTCGAGCTGCACGGAACCCCGTTCGTGATGCGAGGCGGATTGCTCCGCGCGGAACGGTTCGCAGACCCGCAATCGGCCCAGGGCCAGACGGCAGGGGCTTTCGGCTTCAAGTGGCAGCGCCGCGACACCTTCGAGTCGCCGGCGAGCCGCGCACGGATGCGCGCGTGGCTCGTCGAACGCTACGGCGACGTTGCACGGGCGACGTGGTGGCGCGATTACACCGAGCGGCCCCTCGTGCTCGACGCCGGCTGCGGCGCGGCGCTTTCCGCGCTCGAGTTGCTCGGACCGATCGTCCCGACCATCCGGTACGTCGGAGTCGACATCTCGTCGGCCGTAGACGTGGCGGCCGCGCGCTTTACGGAGCGAGGTCTCTCAGGCGCATTTCTCCAAGCGGACATAACTGAGCCGCCATTCCCGAGCGGCTCCATCGACGTGATCTTCTCCGAGGGCGTCCTCCACCACACCGACTCGACCGAGACGGCGCTGAAGCGGCTTTCGGATCTGCTCCGCCCCGGCGGTCGCTTCCTGTTCTACGTCTACCGTCGCAAGGGGCCGATCCGGGAGTTCACCGACGACTACGTACGCGAGCGCATCGGGACGCTCGACCCGGAGGATGCCTGGCGAGCGATCATGCCGATCACCAGGCTCGGACAGGCGCTCGGCGAACTCGACGCGGAAGTGGACGTCGAGGAGCCGATCGAGTTGCTGGGTATCCCCGCCGGCCGCATCAACGTGCAGCGCCTCTTCTACTGGCACGTGTTGAAGGCCTTTACCGCCCCGACCTGACCCTCGAGGACTGAACCACATCAACTACGACTGGTTCGCCCCAGCAAACGCGCACCGCCAGAGTCCCGAGGAGGTGCGGAGGTGGTGCGACGAGGCAGGACTTCAGGTGGAGCGCGAGAGCGTCGAGCCGGCCGGAATCACGATCGTGGCCCGGAAACGCGACGAGCGGCCGCTATAGTCTCGCGGTCCCCGGCCGGGAGTCGAAACTTCCGGTCTTCAGCTGTTATGGAACGACCGTGAGCGACCTCTCGGTAAAACGCGTGCTCGTAACCGGTGGCGGCGGGTTCGTCGGCGCCCCGACGGTGCGCGCGCTCGACGAGCGCGGAGCGAACGTGCGCGTGCTCGATCTCGCCGCGCCCCAGCAACTCGCCGACCTTCCGTGCGAGGTCCTGATCGGTGACGTTGGCGATGCCGAGATCGTTGCACGCGCCTGCGACGGTTGTGAGCGCGTGGTTCACCTCGCCGTCCTGCCGCTTACCCGCGCGAACGCCGCCGTGACGGAAGCGTTCGAGGCGAACGTGCGCGGATCGTTCAACGTCTTCCGAGCGGCGGGCGAGAGCGGCGCGAAGAAGGTCGTCTACTCCTCGGCCTCCTCCGCCTATGGACCCACGGATGCAGTGCCGATTCGCGAGGAGCACCCGCTCCGACCCACCGCCTTCTATCCGGCGAGCAAGGCGGCCGGGGAGCTGCTGCTGCGCGGGCTCGCGGGCACCTATGGCTTCTCGTTCACGATCCTGCGCTACATGAACGTCTACGGCCCAGGCCAGCGGGCGGGTGTCGTGCCGGCGGTGACGCGGGCCCTGCTGGCGAACCAACGGCCTAAGCTCATCGGGGACGGCTCGCAGGCGTTCGACTTCGTCCACATCCAGGACTGCGCACTCGCCAACCTGCTCGCCCTCGAGTCGGACGTCGGCGATGAGGACTTCAACGTGGGTTGTGGCGAGGCCACCTCGCTCAATGAACTTGTGGCAACGCTCAGCTCGATCGTCGGGGTCGACGTCGAGCCCGAGTACTCGGGGGATGCCGTGACCGTCCCTCCCCGGGTAGGGGATCCCAGCAAGAGCCGCGACCTGCTCGGGTTCGAAGCGCGGATCCCCCTCCGCGAGGGGCTGGTCGGCGTGGTCGATGAGCTGCGCGCCGCAGAGCCGGCCGGCAGGCCCGGCTAGCGATCGCCGTGTGCGGCATCGTCGGCGCGCTGCATCTCGATGGTTCGGCCGTCCAGCGGGAGGCGCTCGACCGGGCCGGCTCGAGCATTGCCCACCGGGGCCCAGATGACCAGGGGATCCACCTGGACGGTCCCCTGGGCCTCGCGCACCGCAGACTGGCCATCATCGACCTCTCCCCGGCCGGTCGCGGCCCGATGACCAATGAGGACAAGAGCATCTGGCTCACCTACAACGGGGAGATCTACAACTTCCGGGAGCTTCGCCGGTTACTCGCCGCACGCGGCCACGTATTCGCCTCCCACTGCGACGGGGAGGTGCTTTTGCATGGCTACGAGGAGTGGGGCCGTGGCCTGGTGGAGCGCCTCAACGGGATCTTCGCGTTCGCGATCTGGGACGCTCGCGAGCGGCGGCTGTTCCTGGCTCGCGACCGGTTCGGAGCAAAGCCGCTCTACTACCGCGAGCGTTTGGACCGGCTCGTCTTCGCCTCCGAGGCGAAGGGGATCCTCGCGTACGACGACGAGCCCGCCCGGCTCTCGCTTCCCGCCCTGGGCGAGTACCTCACCTTCCAGAACGTCTACACCGAGCTGACCTTATTCGACGGGATCCGGCTACTCGAGCCGGGGACATGGCTCGAGCTTCGCGCGGACGGCTCGCGGGCGCGGGCCCGCTGGTTCGACCCGGTGCCGCGCCCGACAACCATCGTCGAGGGCGGCATCGCGGAAGAGCTCGGCGCGGTCCTACAGCGCGCCGTCCATCGCCAGCTCGTGGCCGACGTGCCAGTCGGCGCCTACCTTTCGGGTGGGATGGACTCCGCTTCGCTGGTCACGCTCGCGGCGCGCCGGATCCCGCACATCCACACCTTTACCGCCGGCTTCGACATGTTCGATGCCGATCCGCTCGAGCTGGCGGCAGACGAGCGCGAAGACGCCGAGATCGTGGCGCGCGAGGTCGGGACCGAGCACTACGAAGTTGTGCTCCACGCGGGGGACATGCGGAGGGTGCTTCCCCAGCTGGTCTGGCACCTAGAGGATCTACGGGCTGGCACCTGTTACCAGAACTTCTACGCCGCCCGGCTTGCCTCTCGCTTTGTGAAGGTGGTGCTCGCGGGCACGGGCGGCGACGAGCTCTTTGCGGGGTATCCGTGGCGCTACGCCCTAGTGAAGGAGGCCGGCGACCGGGGCTCGTTCGCAGACGCCTACTACGACTACTGGTGCCGGCTGCTCGACGACGGCGCCCGGCGGCGTGCGTTCACGGACGACGCTTGGGCGGAAGTCGCGGCGACCAATCCCAGGCAGCGGTTCGAGGAGATCTACGCCCATCTTCCAGATTTGCCGGCCATGGATCTGGCCCTCTACTTCGAGCAGCGCACCTTCCTGCACGCACTGCTCGTCGTCGAGGACAAGCTCTCGATGGCGCACTCGATGGAGGCTCGCGTTCCCTTCCTCGATGACGAGCTGGTCGACTTCTCACTTCGCATTCCCGGCGCGCTCAAGTGCTCCGGGGCCGAGGGAAAGCGGCTGCTGCGGCAGGCCGCGCGCGGGTTCCTCCCCGATGTGCTCTCCGCCAAGCGCAAACAGGGGTTTAGCCCACCCGACCGCAGCTGGTACCAGGGTCGGAATCTCGAGTACGTCCGTGAGATCCTTCTTGATCGGATGACCCTCTCCCGGGGCATCCTCGACCCCGGTTTCATCGAGAGGACGATCGGCGCGCATGCCGAGGGGACCGCGGACCACCGCCTGTTGATCTGGTCTCTCCTCTGCCTCGAGTGGTGGCAGCGGCTCTTCATCGACGGCGAGACCACGGCACCGGCGACACTCACCCAGCTCGAGGCCCAGGCATGACCTGTCTCGTGACGGGCGCGACCGGCTTCATCGGCCGTGCTCTGCTTCCAAAACTCGCCGAGCGCGACGAGGTCGTGGCGCTCGGCCGGCGCGCGCCCGATGGGACTGATTGTGTCCGCTGGGTGCGGCAGGACTTGACGCAGCCGCTCGACGAGTCCGCGCTGCCCAAGGGCGTGGACGCGGTCATCCATCTCGCGCAGTCGGAGCGCTACCGCGAGTTCCCGGACGGCGCGGTGGACATGACGGAAGTGAATGTCGCCTCAACCGTACGGCTGCTCGACTACTGTCACAGGTCCGGCGGGACCAGCTTCGTGCTGGCCTCCACGGGAGCGATCTATGGCGCCGAACAGCGGCCCGTGAGCGAGGACGACGCGCCGTCCCCGGGCGACTTCTACGCGGCCTCGAAGCTCGCCGCCGAGCAGGTCGCAGCTCGCTACCGATCATTGCTACGAGTGCAGATCGTGCGGCCGTTCTTCGTCTATGGCCCCGGCCAGCAGGCGAACCGCTTTATACCGGGATTGCTCTCTCGGGTCCGCGCCGGCCAGCCCGTTCGGCTCGCCGGCAATGACGGGATCCGGCTCAACCCCATCTACGTCGACGACGCAGTCGAGCTGCTCCGGGGCACTCTCGAACTCGAGGGCTCCGAGACCCTGAACATGGCCGGTCCCCGCGTCCATTCGATCCGGGAGATCGCGGAGATGATTGGCGCCGAGGTGGGTGCCAACCCCACGTTCGATGTGACCGAGCCGGCTAACGACCTGGTGGCCTCGGTCGAGCGCCTCACCCAAAAGCTGGGGTCGCCGACCGTCACGATGCCGGAGGGTCTCGAGCGGACCGTCGCTGCGGCGCGTTGATGCGCGTCGCGATCTACGACAACCTCGGCAACAACGCATACATCGAAGCCAAGGCCCTGCGACGCCGTGGGGTCGAGGCCGACGTTCTGCTGGACCCGCGCGACCGGTTCGTGATGAGCGACCCCCGCTGGGAGGAGCTCGACCTGGAGCTCCCCACCGAGCGGCTGCTCGAGCCGGACGCGCTGCCCGAGGCCGAGATCCCGGCGTGGGTCCGCCGTGAGCCGTCCCGCTCATCCGCGCGCGCGGCGCGCTATGCCAGGGCCGCGCTGGCAGCAGCGCGCGCGCCGGGAGCGGCGGCGCTCGCGCTCCGCCGCGCCGGGCCAACAGGACTCGAGCTGCCATTGGACCGGGAGTGGGTGATGCGCGCCATGCGCGGCTACGACTGCGTTGTGACCTACGGCCACGGTTCGGCGCTGGCGGCCCTGGCCGGTGCCCCGTGCATCGCACGCACCTGGGGTGGGGACATCACGATCGTGCCGTTCGCGGACGAGACGGCCGGCGCGTCCCGGAGGGAACGAGCCAACGCCCGGCTCCAGCGGCTCGGGTTCGGTTCCTGCCGGCGGCTGATCCTGTCGGAGCCGCGGTACCGGGAGCACGCCGAGCGGCTGGGGCTGGCAGCGAAGGCTGAGTTTTTGCCGCTTTTGGTGGACGTCGAGCGCTACTCGCCGGGCGACGAGGAGAAGCTGCGTGCGCGCTTCCTGCCCGCTGATGACGGCGCGCTCGTCTTTGTCCCCTCACGCCAGGACTGGCGCTGGAAGGGGTCCGACCGCATGCTACGCGGATTCGCGCTCGCGGCCTCCGCGCGCGACGACGTGTTCCTCGTCTGCGCCGGCTGGGGCAGCGACCTCGAGCGCTCGCAGACGCTGGTGTCCACCCTAGGCATCGACGACCGTGTGCATTTCCTCCCATGCGCGCTCTCCAAGCGACGGCTGCTGCGCTACTTCCGCGCCGCGGATGTCGTTGCCGACCAGTTCACCCTCGGCTGGTATGGCGGTTCGACCTTCGATGCCATGAGCTGTGGGAAACCGGTTCTGGTGCACATCGACCTCGAGCGCTACAGGGAGGACATCGCGGAAGCGCCGCCGGTCGCGAACGTGTCTACGCCCGAGGAGATCGCGGCCGCGCTCCGGCGCCTCTTGACCGATCCCGAGGAGCGGAAGCAGTTAGGCGCCGCGGCGCGCCAATACATCCTCGCGCGTCACGGAGATCCGCTTCTCGACCGCCTGATCGAGCTCTACAGGACGTCGTCGGAATAATCCAGGACCACCTCGCCCATGGGACCTTCGACCACCCGCCCCACGACACGAGCCGGCACTCCAACCGCGATCGACGAGTCGGTAAGGTCGCAGTTCACGTACGCATGCGCGCCGATCACGCAGCGCCTCCCGATCGAGACCCCCATGGCGATGACCGCGCAGGGGCCTATGAAGCAGGCGTCGCCGATCCGGGTAGGGGCGCGCTCGTACTCCGCGCGGCCGCCCGAGAGGGCCCAGCGAACCGTGTTGTGCGTGTAGATCTGCGCCCCGGCGCTGACGCTGCAGAAGTCACCGATGTCCAGGCCGCCACTGCCGTCGAGGAGTGTGTTGGGACCGATCCAGGTACCGCGCCCAACTCGCACCTCCCCGTACACGTAGCTGTGGTGATAGATGCTGGCCCCCTCGCCGAACCCGAGGCTTCTGGCCCGCTCCCAGCGATCCGAGATCGATTCTCCGAGCGGAAGGCTCCGGTCGAAGCGCTCACGTATCAGCGCGTCCTCGGCCTGGTACAAACGCCGGAGGCGGTCCGTGAGCTCGCGGTCAGACGCCGGGGCGCTCACTCCAGTAGGTCGCGCAGGCCCGCAATCACGTAGTCCTGTTCCTCCGGCGTCATCGCGGGGAAGATCGGCAGGCTGAGCGAGTTGCGGTCTGCGTCGAGGGAATGGGGAAAGTCCTGGGCCGCGACGCTGTACTTGCGCCGGTAATAGGCCAGCAGGTGTACCGCATGTGTCCCCTGCCGGGTGGAGATGCCACGCCGCTGGAGAGCGACGGCCACTTCGTCGCGCCCCATCCCCGCCTCCCCAGTGAAGCGCAGCACGTACGACTGGTAGGTGTGCTCGGCACCATCTGGAACCTGCGGGACGACGACTCCCCGGATGTCAGAGAGGGCCTCGTCGTAGACCGCGGCGAGCTCGCGCCGGCGGCCGACGAGCTCGTCGAGGCGGCCGAGCTGGACGATCCCAAGCGCCGCCTGAAGATCCGTCATCCGGTAGTTGAACCCGACGACCTCGTGCTCGGGTAGGGCGAATGCGCCCATCCGGTGCCGCTCGAGGTCCGACACCTGACCGCCGTGCGAGCGCATGATCGAGGCGAGCTCTGCCCGGTCGTCGTCGCTGACCGTGAGCATTCCGCCCTCGCCGGTGGTGACAACCTTGCGCGCGTGAAAGCTGAACGCGCCGAAATCGCCGAAGGTGCCTGCGTGTTGCCCCTGGAGGCGGCTCCCGACGGCGCACGCGGCATCCTCCACCACGGGAATGCCGCGTTCGCGCGCGATCGCCATTATCGGCTCCATGTCCGCCACGAGGCCGAAGAGGTGGACGACCATAATCGCTCGTGTGCGGGGCGAGAGCGTGGCTTCCAGCGCCGCGGGATCCATGTTGAACGTGGGGCGGTCGACATCCACGAACACCGTGGTCGCACCGCACTGCTCGACGACGTTGGCCGACGCGACGTACGTGAAGGACGGCACGACTACCTCGTCCCCCGCCCCCACGCCCAGGACGGACAGAGCGAGGTGCAGCGCGGTCGTGCAGGAGGTCGTTGCGAGCGCGCGCGGCGCGCCTGAAAGCTCGCAGAACATGCGTTCGAACTCGCGGACCTTGGGGCCCTGAACGATCCATCCTGTCGCGAGCGGCTCTGTCAGCGCTGCCGCCTCCTCCGAGCCGAGCGCCGGACGCGTAATCGGAACCTTCATGGCACCCGGGATCGTCGTCTGTTCCAGGGAGTTATCCATTCGGGTGAGCAGGTGCGAAGCGAGCTCACGGCACGCGCAATCAGCGGCGCCGCCGCGCTGACAGTAGCAGGGGTAGCAGCCATGCTGCTGGGCCTCCCCTGCCATGATCGCGCGACCCCGTACCCGGACACTCGTGAAGCCCCAGCTCCGCACACTCGGCAAGCAGACATTGATCTATGGCCTCGGCAGCGTCGCCGTGCAGGCCGTGGGGCTCCTGACGCTGCCGGTATTCGCGCGCGTCTTCAGCCAGGCCGAGTACGGTGTGCTGGAGCTGGCGACGGTCACGCTTGCCGCGCTCGCAATCCTTGCGGATGCCGGCCTCGCATCCGCCTCCCAACGGAGCTGGTTCGACTACACGGAAGAGCAGCACTTCGAGCGCCGCGTTGTGATGTCGACCGCCATCATCGTTTCGCTCGCCGCCTCCGGGACGATCTGCGCGGCGCTGGTGCTTGCGCGCGAGCCAGTCTCGGAGTGGCTCTTCGCCGGTCAGGACTACACCACGGTCGTGGTGCTGGTCGCGGCGGCGCTCCCCCTCACGATCCTGGCCCAGCTCCTGCGGGAGCTCATGCGCCTACGTTTCCGCGCCTGGCACTACATGACCTCGGCTTCCCTTGGAGCGGCGCTCACCGGTTTCTTGGGCGTGGGGGCGGTGCTTTTCCTCGACGCCGGGCTCGATGGAGTGCTCTGGGGGGTCGTGATCGGCACGGGAGCCGCCGCGCTCTATGGCCTGGTCGTCGTCCGGGCGGATCTCGGCGCCAGCGTCTCGAGCGGCGAGCTCCGCACCATGCTCGCGTATGGGCTCCCCCTCGTACCAGCTGCACTTGCGCTGTGGGCGCTGACGTTCATCGACCGGCTGATGCTGGCGCGATTATCGGACCTCGCCGAGGTCGGTGAGTACGCGGTTGCCAACAGGGTGGCGATGCCATTGCTGTTCGCAGTCGCCGCCTTCGCGACGGCGTTCTCCCCCTTCATCCTCGCTGCTCACTCCGAGGACCCGGAGGCAGAAAAGGAGCTTCGTGCGCGGGTGCTGACCTACCTCACTGGCGGGCTCGTGCTGATGGCGCTCACGCTCGGGCTGTTCGCACGAGAGATCGTCGACATCGTCGCACCGGCGTTCGACCGCGCATATCGAGCGACCGGTCTGGTAGCCGCCGGGCTTGCAGCCTTCGGTCTATCGACGGTCACCATGACCGGGCTGTCGATCACGCGCCGGACCGTCCACGTCGCCGGTGCCGCGACGCTGGTGGCCGCGGTCAACATAGGACTGAACTTCCTGCTTATCCCGCCTTGGGGGATGATGGGAGCGGCAGTTGCGACGCTCATCGCTTACGTGCTGTTGGCGGTTCTCTATCACCTCCAGGCTCAGCGTGTTTATCGGACCCAGTACGACCTGCGCACGATTCTTGCCGTGAGCGCGGTGGGTGGCGCGCTCCTGCCGCTAGGCGCCGTCGATCTTCACCCGATCGGGCTGGCGCTCACCCTGAAGGCGGCGGCGCTCGGGGTCTTCCTCCTCGCCCTGGTCCGGCTCGGAATCGTCCGAGGGGCGGAGCTTGCAGAGGTCGCGCGAGCGCTCCGCCTGCGTGCGGGATGGTTGTGACCAGGATCCTCCACACACCCGCGGATGTCGGTGGCCACGCCTTCGGGCTCTCGCGCGGCGAGCGTGAGCTCGGCCTCAGAAGCGACGTCGCCGTCTTCTCCCCCGGCCCGTTCGGCTACGGGACCGACGTCGACCTGCGAGCCGGTGTGGACCACGCTCTGCCCGTTCGGATCGCCCGGCGCGCGGCCTTCTTGCGGCAGGCCCTCGAGCGCTACGACGTGTTCCACTTCAACTTCGGACAGACGCTGCTCACGCTCCGCCAGTTCGGGCTGGCGTTCGACGAGCTCCCCCTGCTGAAGCGCCGGGGGAAGAAGGTCATCGTCACCTATCAGGGCTGCGACGTGCGTCCTTTCGGAGCATGTGCCTGCCGCAACCCGCGCTGCGTCGCCGAGAGTCCGGCCAGGCAGCCCAGGGCGGCGCGCCTGACGGCCTTCGCGGACAGGGTTCTCTACCTCAACCCCGATCTGCGCCGGTGGCTGCCGACGGGCAGGTTCGTCCCCTACGCGAACGTCGACCCGAAGGAGTTCGCTCCGGAGCCGCTCCCGGGCGGCGATGAGATCGTGGTGGCGCACGCTCCCACCGACCGCGAGGTCAAGGGGACCCGTCACGTGGTCGAGGCCATTGAAACGCTGCGCGCGGAGGGCTCACCAGTCCGCCTGGACCTGATCGAGGGGCTCCCGCGCGCCCAGGCCCGGCAGCGGCTGCTTGCGGCGAGCGTGGTCGTCGACCAGCTGCTGATGGGCTGGTACGGCGGCTTCGCGGTCGAGGCGATGTCGCTCGGTCGCCCAGTGATCTCGTCAGTCCGCGACGAGAAGCCGGGCGACAACCCATTCGGGGACGAGCTGCCCATCGTGCGCTCGAGCCCGGCCACCATTCTTCGAGACCTCAGGGTGCTCCTCGAGGACGCCTCGCTGCGCCGGGAGCTCGGGGCCGCCGGCCGGCGCTTCGTAGAGCGGCACCATGACCCCCGGGCCGTCGCGCGGCGGGTCCTGGACGGGCTCGTATCGATTCCCGAGCGCCGGAGCGGAGCGGCGGCCGCCGCTCCGTAGCCACCGCGCGGGCTCGGCGGCTCACGCCGCGGCCACGACCGGTTCCGGCAGGGGAGCCTCGACCAGCTCACGCAGCCAGAGCTCCGCGTTCAGCGCGCGCCAGATCGCCCCTGGGTCTCTCCAGGCGCCCGCCGCCAGATCGTCCTCGATCGCGGCGCTGTCGTACAGGCCGCGCTCCCGGGCCGCCGGATCGAGCAGGACTTCCCCGATGCGGGCGCGGAAGCCGGGCACGCGTAGCCAGCGCGCCTGCGGCGGCTCAAAGCCCACCTTGTCGCGACGAGCGAGCACCGCGTCCGGCACGACGCCGCGCCCGGCATCGCGCAGGAGCGCCTTAGACGTCCCGTCGGACCTCAGCCAGGCGGCGGGGACGGAGAGGGCGAAGTCCGCGATCCGCCGGTCGAGGAAAGGCAGCCGGACCTCACGGCTCTGCGCCATGCTGCTGCGGTCCGCGTATCGAAGGAGCTGTGGCAGGCTCGTGACGAACGCCTCTCGCAGGAGCTCGCGCCGCAGCGGGTCGGACTCGCCGGCAATCCAAGCCTCGGGCGCCGCGGGCTCCCCCAGCGACGCATCACCCGCGAGCTCGGGTGCCGCGTAAGCGGCCGCGGCGCGACGGCGGTAGGCGCGGCGGAGCGGACCGGGCAACAGCTCCGATCCGAGAGCGAGAGCGAGCTGGCGCCCCGCCTCAGCGCCACCGGCACGCAGCTCCCGCAGCGCCGCGGCCGGCCCGGCGGAGCGCATCGCGAACCCCGCCGCGATCGCATAACCGCCGAAGAGCTCGTCGGCGCCCTGGCCGTCGAGGAGCACCACCACCCCCGCTTCGCGCGCCGTGGCGTTCACCCTCCACTGGGCGTATACCGAGAGCGAGCCGACTGGCTCCTCGTGGTCGAGCACGAGCCCCTCCAGGTCCGCAAGGACCTCCTCGGGCCGCGGCTCGACGGCGTGGTGCTCCACCACGCCGGCTGCTCGCGCGACCTCCGAGGCGTATCCCCACTCGTCGCGCTCGAACCCCGGGAACCGGGCAGTGAACGCGTGGCGACGATGGTCGCCGGCGAGCTCCGCCGACAGCATCACGACCATTGACGAGTCGAGCCCGCCGCTCAGAGAGGTACCGACCGGGACGTCGCTGCGCAGTCGCAACCGGATGGCGTCCAGGAGCAGGGCACGCAGCTCGCGGGCCGCCTCGTCGCGGGCGGCGGGGACCTCCACCCGCCTGGGCCGCCACCAGCGCTCGACTGTCGCGCGGCTGTTTTCCAGGCGCAGCAGGTGCCCGCCAGGCAGCCGGTGGATGCCGGCGAAGTAGCTGCGCTGCACGGGCGGAACCACGTTGTGGGCGATGTAGGCACGGAGGGCGGAGCCGTCCGCCCGGGCCTCCACGTCCGGGTCCTGGAGGATCGCCTTGATCTCGGATCCGAAGACGACCCTCCCAGTCGGGGCCAGGGTGTAGTAGACGGGCTTCTCGCCGAAGGGGTCGGTGCAGAGGGTCAGCCGCCGCGCGCGATCGTCCCAGACCGCAAAGGCGAACATTCCGTTCAGGCGCTCGAGAGCGGCGTCACCCCACTCCGCCCAGGCGTGCAGCAGAACCTCAGCGTCCCCCTCGGTTCGAAACTCACGACCGAGGCCGCGCAGCGTGTCGCGCAGCTCGAGGTAGTTGTAGATCTCGCCGTTGAACGCGAGATGAAGGTTGTCGAGATGCATCGGCTGGGTCGACCGCTCGTGCAGGTCGATGATCGCGAGCCGGCGGAAGGCAAGTCCCGCTTTCTCGTCGCGCCACACGCCCTGGCCGTCGGGCCCGCGCTTCGCCATCATGGCGGCCATTCTCTGAAGCAGCAGCGGGTCTGGCGGTCCCGCGCCCACGGTTCCAGCTATGCCGCACACTGCGCCCCAGGTTAAGCCTCGCGGCGGGCGAGCACGCTGAGGCCACTGTCGGACACATCCATGTGGGAGACGCTGAGGCCGCAGTCGTCGCACCAACCGCGTAGTTCGTCCTCCGTGTGCCGTGACGCGTACGGCGGGTGGTACCAGTCGAAATTGACGAGGACGTTCAGGTTCTCGGAGAAGTCGTCGTTCCAGAAGCATTTGAGGAACGACCAATAGATGAGTCGCTGAACGTCGTGCTCACCGGGCGCGATGTCGAGGAGGGGTACCCCGCGCTCCAGCTTCACGGTCGCCGCGGCCCGCGACAGCTCGCGCCCGAGCTCCGTGATGTCACGCGCCAGCTCCATGCATTCGTCGGCGCTTACGCCGGTGGATCTCATGCGGATCCAGTCGTCGGCGAGCTCCCGCAAGGGAGCCTTGACCTTGTAGACGTACACGGCAAGGTGACCGCCCTCGCGCACGCGCTCGGCAAGCGTGGCGAAGGCGCGTGGTGCATCCGGCGTGTGGTGGATCACCTGGTCCGAGGAGACGAAGTCGAACTGCGCCGGCCCAACCGGCGGGCGCATCAGGTCCGCCTGCACGAAGTGCACGTTCGCCAGATCGCCGAACTCGCGCTGGGCGACGTCGATGGCACCGCTGAGATCCAGGCCCACGACCACGGAGTGCGGCGCCAGCTCGGCGAACCGTGCGGCGTCTCCGCCCGTTCCGGTCCCCGCTTCGAGCACCAGCTGCTTGTCCGCCAGGAACTCGCGCAGCCCGTTCTCGTCGCCGAAGCCGAATCGCTCGACGTACCAGGCGTGCTGCTGCCGGTACCGCTGCCGCACCTCCTCGGGGGTGACCTCGGCCCACTTCGCAGAGAAGCTCTCAAACGTCTCCTGGTCGCTCTCGTCGGGCACCATGCGCGGGACCGACTCGCGCACGGGCCACTCGTGGCCGCACTCGCAGCGCAGCGATCCCTCGTGGACGTCTGCGCCGTTGGTCGCTCGCGCCAGCCGGAGGGCGCTCTGGTCGTGCGGGCAGGTCAGGATCTCGAGCAGCGCAGGCTTCACGGCCGGCGGACTCTAGTGGCACCGGGGACTTCGGCGAGGAGGGTCTCGATCTCCCGCTCGAAGCGCTCGGCCAGCACCGGCCAGGCAAACCGCGCAAGGTCCCCGCTCGCCGGCTCGACATTGGCCTCGACCAGCACCCGTAGCGCCGCCGCGATTGCCTCAGGATCGTGGCCGTCCGCAACGATCCCACCCCCAGCCTCGCCTACGATGCGAGCGGCCACGCTGTTCTCGCCCAGGACGAGCACCGGCCGCCTTGCGGCCAGATACTCGAATAGCTTGTTCGTCGCCACGCTCCGCCCCGACGCTCCTGTCGCCAACACGAGGAGGCTATCCGCGGCTCGCTGGAGGGCGAGCGCGAGCGAGCGTTCCAGAGCTCCCACTGACCGCACCATGCCGCCGAGCCGTTCGTCGGCAAGCAGCTCGCGCTCCTCGAGCGTGGTAGGGCCGGCGAATACGACTTCGAGGCGCTCCGCTGTCCGCGGCCATAGTCGCCTCAGCTCGACCAATCCCTCGATCAGAAGGCGAGGGGAGCGGCCGGACACCCCTGCGCGACCGGTATGAACAAGAGAGTGCCGGCCCGGAGTGAGTAGGCCGTCGACAAGAGTCACATCGGCCCCATACTCCTCCGGGTCGAAGCCGTTGGTAATGATCGCCGCCTCCAGCCCAAGGCGCTTCCCCAGGTCGTCGGCGATCGGGGCGGTGACCGCCACGATGCGGTCCGCGCGCGCCAGTGCCGCCCGCTCCATCGCATGGTCGGCTGCGTCCTGCATGCCAGTGGGCCAGCGCGGACGGGGCGGGTCGAAGGTCCAGCCGTCGCGTAGGTCGGCGATCCATGGCAGACCGGCGCGGCGGAGGGCGAGGCCGATGAGGTGCGCCGCCGGCGGCGGCGACGTGGTGATTACGCAGTCGAAGTGGCTCTCGCGGGCCAGCGCGACCGCGCGCGGAAGCGCGAAGGGCAGCCATCCGATTAGGGCGAGGTCGGGCACGACGATCGACTCGAGCGCGCTCGACCGGCTCGCGGGGGCCTGCTGTCGCCCTTGAATCGAGTGGAAGTGCTCGCTTCGCCAGTTCAACCGGCTGGAGAGCACGTCACGGGTCCGCACCAGCCTCCACGCTCCGACGATTTCCCCGCGCCCGGCCGCGAGCGAGGTCAGCACGGTCACGCGGTTTCCCCTCCGCGCCAAGTACTTGACGAGATTGGCCGGTCGCCGCGCTCCGGAGAGCGGGCTCGGCGGGGTCAGCTGTGCGATCAGCAGTATGGAGCGTCCCCGCGGCACGTGGGCAATATACGGCCGCATGGAGAGGAGTCCGGAGCTGTCCGTGGTGCTGGTGAATCACAACGGCGCAGGGTGCCTGCCTGCCACCCTCGATGCGCTTGCACGCGGCACGATCGAGCCCAGGGTTGAGTGTCTCGTTGTCGACTCCGGCTCCCACGACGGCAGCTGGCGAGGCGTCGAGCATCACTGGGCCGCGGCGCGGTCGATGCGGATCGACGAGAACGTCGGCTTCTGCACGGCCTGCGACCGGGGAGCGAGGGTGGCGCGTGGTCGGCTGCTCGCTTTCGTCAACTTCGACGGGTGCGTGGAGCGCGGCTGGGACCGACCGCTGCGGGCCCTCCTCGACGAGGACCCCGAAGTCTCGGTCGCCACCGGCCTGCTGCTTCGGAAAGACGGGCAGACGATAGAGGCGGCCGGCCTCGAGATCGCCCCGAACATGGCGACCTACGGACGCCTCGAGGGGGCGCCGCGCCAGAGCGCCCCCTCTGCGCCGCTCGAGGTCGCGGCGGCCTCGGGGGCTCTGATGATGGTGCGACGTGAGGAGTTCCTAGCGCTTGGCGGCTTTTACGAGCCGCTCTTCATGTTCGGCGAGGAGGCCGACTACTGCTTGCGCGTGCCGGGCCGCGTGGTGCTGCACTCCGGCAGCGCGATCCGTCATGAGATGGGGCACGCTGCGGGCGCTCCGCGCTCGCGGGTGCGTCTCTACTACCCGGCTCGAAATCGCCTGGTGAACGCGGCGCGCCACCTCCCCCCTCTGGCGATGACGCGGGCGGTCGCCACCTCGGCTGCCTTCGACCTCGTGACCCTGGCGGCGGTCCGCCGTCCGGACGCCGCGCGCGCCGTGGTCGGCGGCTGGGTAGAGGGCCTGCGCGCCATGCCGAGTGAGAGGCGCGCGCGAGGCCCGAACGAGCGCCGCCAGGCCGCCCGACGACTCGTGACTCTCCGGGTGGCGGTGGCGCAGCAGCGGCGATTGGGACGGCTGTGAGCGCCAGAGGGGGTGTTTCATGCCCGGCCTGCGACAAGCCGCTCCCAGCGACGCCCGCGATCGGCGGCCGTGACCGCCTGCACGGGATCCCAGGTGAATTCGTAGTGCATATCTGCGGCTGGTGCCGTAGCGGTCGCACGCTGCCATATGTGGCGGCCGAGTGTCTCGGTGAGCTCTATCCGCCGTCGTACAACGCGTTCGCACTGCCCGCCAACCTGGTGCTTCGCGCCGCGGCGACGGCGCTCTTTCGCTGGCGCTACTGGCGGGGACTGCGCCGCCCTCCGCTTGCGGAGCTCTCGCCGCTGAGGCCCGGCCGGCTGCTGGACGTGGGCAGTGGCCGTGGCGATCTCGGACTCGTGCTCGGCGAGCATGGCTGGCGGGTCACGGGCATCGAGCCGTCCCGGGAGGCCTGCGATGAGGCCAACGCCAGAGGAGCGCCCACCCTGCATGGCACGCTCGCAACGGTCTCCAGCCGTCTCGATGCGGACTTCAACGCCGTCCTTTTCCAGCACTCGCTCGAGCACGTCGCCGAACCACTCGATGACCTGAATCTGGCCCGCAAGCGGCTTCTGCCGGGGGGCCTACTGCTCGTCTCGCTCCCCAATTTCGGCTCTTGGCAAGCGCGCCGCTTCGGTTCGGACTGGTTCCACTTGGATCTGCCACGGCACCGCTCCCATTTCACAGCGCGCGGCATCGACCTCCTTCTTCGCCGCGCCGGACTCCAGCCGCTGCTTACCAGCACGAGTACCAGCGCGGACGGGCTGCCGATGAGCATCCAATACCGACGTTTCGGTCAGCGGCGCTACCGAAGTGGCTTCCCTCTCTACGCGAGCTTCGTCGTAATGCTGGCCACATCGCCGCTCACCGCCCTTGCCGACCGGGTGGCTGGCGGGGGGGACATACTTCATGCGGTCGCGTGTCGCCCACACCGGCGTCAGCACCACGCCGGGACGTAGACCTGGGCGCGAGGCTGACTAGTTGTCGTCGAGACAGATGGGCACAATACGCCCGTCGAGGCGCAACTTCCCGCGTTTGCTCGTTCTTGTTTCAGAGCCCATCGTGGATCACAACTCCCAACACCTCGTAATCGTTCCGGCATACAACGAGGCGGGCACGGTGGGCGAGGTCGTGCGATCTCTGCACACCCACGTGCCGGACTTCGACGTCCTGGTGATCGACGACGGGTCCACGGACGGGACAAGAGACGTCGCCACGGCGGCTGGCGCAAAGACACTCCGTATGCCATTCAACCTCGGCATCGGGGGTGCCGTGCAAGCCGGCTTTGTCTACGCCCTGGAGAACGGCTATGACTACGTCCTGCAGTTCGATGGGGACGGTCAGCACATAGCGAGGGAGATCGCACCTCTGCGCGCTGCGATGGCCGACGACCCCAGCCTGGACATGGTCTGCGGATCGCGGTTCCTCTCTGCCGAGCACGGATACCCGGCGCCGATCAGCCGGCGAACCGGCATCCATCTCTTCGCGTTTCTACTGTCCCGGATCACCCGCCAGCGTGTGAGCGACCCTACGTCCGGGTTTCGCCTCTATAACCGCCGAGGGATCGCGCTATTCGCGCGGGATTACCCGCATGACTACCCGGAGGTGGAGGCGGTGGTCATGCTTCATTTCCACCGCTTGCGAATGCGGGAGGTACCGGTCACCATGCGGGCCAGGGGCAGCGGGCGATCATCGATCGGCTCCGGGAAATCGCTCTACTACATGGTCAAGGTCCTACTTGCGATCTTCATCGGGGTCGCGCGTCGGAGGCCCACCCCAGAGCCGGGCGACGAGGCCCCCGTCGCGGCGGCGCCTAACATCTGATGGAAACACGGATTCAGATCCTCGCTGTCGCCGCAAGCGGTCTGCTCTTCTTAGTCGTGCTGGAGCTGGTTCGCCGGCGACGCCTCCTCGAGCGCTATGCGTTGCTGTGGTTGCTCAGCGCTTGGGTGCTGCTGGCGCTCGCAATCTGGCAGGGGCTCCTCTCCGACCTGGCGAGAGTCATCGGGATCATTTACCCGCCGAACGCTCTGTTCCTGATCGCGTTCGGCTTTGTTCTGGTGCTGCTGCTGCACTTCTCGCTGGCCGTGTCCCGGCTCACCGATCAGACGAAGGTCCTCGCCCAGCGACTCGCGATCCTCGAGGAACGCCAGCGTCGGGGCGTCACGGAAGATTCCGCCCAACGGGATCGGGAGGAGGCGGTCGATTTCATTGCGGGCCCCCCGCGATCTAGGTAATCGGTCCGACGGCGCGATCGCGGCGGTCGGCCGAGCCAGACCGCAGTGTCCGAGAGCTCCCTCGCGGGTCGCTCGCCGTTGGCTTCGTGAGCCACTGAACAGACGACATCGGGGCATTCCCGGGCAGCGCATGCAACGAGGACGAGCTGAGGGTGCGCCTCCCACTGACCGTGGGCTGTGTGAGGGATTAGGTCAAGGCCATGCGGCTGATGCTCCAGCGGGAGGAGCCAGAGGAATTCGTGATCGCCACCGGCGACGCGCACAGCGTCCGCGAGCCCGTGCAGGTGGCGTTCGGGCAGGTCGGGCTCGTCCCGGAGGAGCACCTGCGGATCGACCCGCGCTTCCGTCCGGCAGAGGCGGAGCACCAGGTTGGCGACTAATCTCAGCCCCGCGACAAGCTTGGTTGGGAGCCTCGGACGAGCATCGAGGAGAGGATCAGGGTAATGGTCGACGACGATCTGGATCTGCTTTCCGGCCGAGTCCCCAGGAGCAGGCGGGCTGAGGTGGCCACGGCGCCGGGTGAATGCGACCTAGCCATCGTCGGAGGCGGCATCCTCGGCCTGGCGGTCGCACGTGAGCTGGCAACCCGCCACCCGGACCGCTCCGCCGTCGTATTGGAGCGCGCCGGCGAGGTGGCCACCGGACAGACGGGTCGCAACAGCGGGGTCATCCACGCCGGCATCTACTATGTGCCGGGCTCCCTCAAGGCGCGCATGTGCGTTGCCGGTGCGCGAGAGCTGTACACCTACTGCGAAGAGCACGGGATCCCGTTCGAACGCTGCGGCAAGGTGATCGTCGCTCGGGACGAGCCCGAGCTCCCGCGCCTATACGAACTCGAGCGGCGGGGGCGTGAGAACGGCGTGCCCGGCCTTAGGCGGCTGAGCCGTGCGGAACTGTGCGAGATCGAGCCGCACTGCCATGGCGTCGCGGCGCTCCACTCGCCGACCACCGGGATCATTGACTTCGCGGCGGTTGCACGCTCGCTCGCGCATGAGCTCGAGGCGGACGGCGTGCGGGTTGTCACCGGCTGCGACGTGAGTGGCGTCGAGCAGCGCGCCGGGAGGATCGGGCTGCTGCACTCGAGCGGCGAGACCCGCGCTCGCTTCGCCGTGTTCTGTGCCGGCGCCGCCTCGGATCGCCTCGCCGTCCTGGCCGGCGCCTCCTCCGACCCGCGCATCGTCCCCTTCCGGGGCTCCTACGTCTATCTGCGGCCGGAGCGCCGCAAGCTCGTGCGCTCCTTGATCTATCCCGTCCCCGACCCGAGCCTGCCCTTCCTCGGCGTGCATCTGAGCCGCCACATCGACGGCGAGGTCTCGCTCGGGCCGACCGCCCTGCTCGCCCCGCGACACCCGCGCGACCTGGCTTGGTCCGGAACCTGGCGGATGGCGCGACGCTGGTGGCGAACAGGATTGAACGAGATACGGCATGCCGTGAGCCGAAAGTCCCTCGCCGCCGCTGCGGCCGACTACGTGCCCGAGATCCGGGCCGAGGACTTTGACGGCGGTTACGCGGGGGTCCGGGCACAGGCTCTGGCGCGCGACGGGAGATTGGTCGACGACTTCGTCGTGTCAGAAACCGAGCGCGCGCTGCACGTCCGCAACGCTCCCTCGCCGGCGGCCACCTCCTCGCTCGCACTTGCGCGGCTCATCGCGGACCGCGCGGACAGCCTGCATGCGCTATGAGGCGCCTAGAAACCCGTCTCGAAGGACCGATCCTCCTCGAGCCGATGGTGCACGGCGATGAGCGCGGGTTCTTCCAGGAGACCTACCGCCGCAACGTGCTGGCCGAGCTCGGCATCCATGACGAGTGGGTGCAGGACAACCACTCGCGCTCGCGCCGCGGCGTTGTGCGGGGCATGCACTTCCAGCCCGGCATGGCGAAGCTGCTGCGCTGCCCGCGCGGAGCGGTCCTGGACGTGCTCGTCGACATCCGCCCTGGCTCGCCCGCGTTCGGGCACTGGGAGGCGTTCGTGCTGAACGACGAGACGCACCGCCAGCTCTACGTGCCCGACGGCTTCGCGCACGGCTTCTGCGTGCTCTCGGACGTCGCGGACGTGATTTACAAGTGCTCGGCCTACTACGACCCCGTGGCTGAGTCCGGCTTTCGCTACGACGACCCGGACGTGGGCATTGACTGGCCTGAGGGCCTCGAGCTCGAGACCTCGGCGCGCGATCGGGAGGCGCCGGCGTTGCGAGAGCTGGAGCGCCGCCTTTCGTTCACGGAAGCTGGCTAACGGCCTCGGGCAAAGCGTGCTTGGTTTTGGCGGGTTTCGAGAGCGGACCGGCCTTGCTCAACGCACACAACCACCAGAGCGGCAAGCCCAAACACTGAGGGGCCTGTCGAGCACCCAGCCGTCAGAATTGAATCCGAGATGTTCGATTTTGGCGCCTCGTCGCCATGGGTCTCAGTTGGCATGGGGGTGGCGACCGGGAACTTCGTGGCAAGCGCGCCAACCTCATGCCAGTCCAGGCGCGTCTCTTCCTAGAGGTCTTGGCCTTCATGGCGGCTGCACTGCTGTCGGCCGGTGATTCCTGGGCCGCTCTTCCCGGAAAGAATGGGCGGATCGCGTCCGCAACTGGATTTCTGACCCGGCCGACGGTCGTCATGCGATGCACGGCCGAGGTCGAGCAGGTTGCCGACAAGCGGACCCTCGGCGAGCTGATGGATCGTCTGGCCGCAGGGGAGCCGGTCGTGCTGGACGAGCCGCCGGAGGTGACGACTCGCCACTTCCGCGACGCTGGATGACGGTGCTGGACACCTCGGCCACGGTTGAGGTACTCCTCGGGTCCCCTCGGCGCGAGGCCTGTCTACGTGCCCGGCTCGCACGTCCCGGCGAGTCCGTGCACGTGCCGCATCTCTTCGATCTCGAGTTCTTGCGGCCATCAGTCATCACTTTCTTGGTGGCCGGCTGTCGACCGACCGCGCGAGTCAGGCGCTTGCCGCCCTCGGCGGTCTGAGGGCCGCGCACTACTCGCATTCTCCCTTTTGGCGCGCCTCTGGGAGCTGCGGGCGACTCTGACGCCGTACGGCGCGGCGTACGTCGCGCTCGCCCACGCGCTGGAAACGCCGCTCATCACGCTGGACGCCCGGCTGGCCGAGGGTCCGGGCGTGGCCGCGAGGGTCGAGCGTCACGCCTGACGACGAACCAGCCCCTGCACGAGGCCCCGCTCGCGCGGATCGAGCACGAGGCCGTAGAAGGCAAGCCAGTACGCCAACACCCCGCCCGCGGCCGCGCCCAGCACCGCGGGCAGAGTCGCCGGCTCCACCAACAGCCTCAGCGCCACCAGCCCGGCTGCCAGCGACACCCCTAGCCCGTACGCCGGCAGCCACGCAGCCCGGGCCAGCTCGTCCAAGGACACCCCGCCGGCGCGCAGTCCCACGCCCAGCATGAGCGGGAACGCCAGCGCGAACGGGATCGCCGTGGCGAGCGCCGGGCCCTCGAGGCCGAGCGCCGGCGTAAGCGCCAAGGAGAGCACGAGGTTCAGCCCCGCGACCAGGACGAAGATGCGCGCCACGTAGCGGGCGGCGCCGGCGCCGACGAGGAAGCCCGGCGTCACAACGAGCCCGCCGTACAGCAGCCAGTAGGAGACGAGGATCGTGAGCGCCGCGGCGCCGTCGCCGTAGCGGTCGCCGAGCCAGACGTCCAAGATCGGCTCGGCGAGCGTCATCAGCACCACGCAGAGCGGCACGAACAGGGCGAGCGTGTAGCGGGTGCCGCGCAGCGCGAGCTCGCGCAGGCGGCGAACGTCCCGGCCCGCCACGTAGCGCGAGGCGGTCGGCACCACCGGGACGGCGAGCGCTCCTCCGAGCGCGTAGAAGAGGTTGTGCGCCCGCACCGGGCCCTCGTAGAGGCCGATCGTCCGGGCCGAGGTGAAGGCGCCGAGGATCACCCGCTGGAACCCGTACATCACGAGGTTCGACAGCTCGACCACTAGCAGGTAGCCGGCCGTCGGGACGATCTCCATGGCCCGCTCCCGGGTCACGCCGTCGCGGGCGAACCAGAACGGAAGTGCCAGCCTGCGAACCACCAGCGCGCAGAGACAGCCGCTCAACAGCGGCAGCGCCCCGCTCACGGCGATCACGGCCGCCAGCCCGGCGCCGGAGAAGATCAGCACGAGCATGACGCCCAGGTAGAGGACGACCGCGGCGATCTCGGTGGACGCCGCGCGCACGAACTGCCGCTCGGCCCGCAGCGCGTCCAGGTAGATCGAGGCGACGATCCCGACGGCGGTGACCAGTCCCAGGCCGAGGCCGCCCACCCGGGCATCGCGCGCCAATGACCCATCGAGGATGAACGCGCCCAGCAGAGCCGCCGCCACCGCGATCACCAGGCCCGTGGCTAGCCCCACTCCCGCATACAGCGCCGCCGCGGCCGAGAACATGCGGGCCCGCTCACCCGAGTCGAGTGCGGCGGCCATCGCCCGCACCGCCGAGCTGGCGACGCTGTTGCGCAGCACCAGCAGGTAGCCGGCGAGCGAGGCCACGAGCCCGTAAGCGCCGAGCTCGGCGACGGACAGCCGGCGGGCCAGCACGGTCACGATCACGAACAGAGCGAGGAGCCCGCTCGTCTGGGCGATCTGTTGCACGAGCGCCCCCGACGCCAGCAGGCGGGCCTCGCCGGGCCCCGGCGCGGACGGCGCAACCCCGGGGGGACGCACGGGTTCAGACCTTACGCGACGGCCCGGCGCCGCCGGGCCTTCCGCGAACCCGGGTACGCTCCCCACCGATGCAGAGTCCTCAGCCGACGGCCCGCGCGACCGACGCGCTTCCGCAGCCCGCTGCCGGCGTCCGCACGCGCTCGATCCTCGGCGTGCCGGTCGCGCTCACGGACTACGTCGGGGCGATCGAGGTGATGGACGGGCTCGTGAGCGCGGGCCAACGCGGCTATGTGTGCGCCGCTCCTGTGCACGCGCTGATCGTCGCGCAGGACGACGAGGAGATGCTCGAAGCGCTGCGCCGCTCGACTCTCGTCGTGCCCGACGGGATGCCGCTCGTCTGGGCGGCGAGGCTGCTGGGTGAGAACCTCGACGACCGGGTCTACGGTCCCGAGTTGATGCTCCGCTACAGCGACCGCTGCGCGGAGAAGGGCCATCGCGTCTGGCTCTACGGCGGCCGCGACCAGGGCTCGCTGGTGCAGCTCACCGACCGCCTGCGCCGCCGCCACCCGGACCTGAGGATCGTGGGCGGCTACTCGCCCCCGTTCCGGGTGCTCGCGAGCGAGGAGGAGGATGAGCTCGTTCGCCAGATCAACGAGGCGAGGCCGGACGTGCTCTGGGTCGGGATCGGCGTCCCGAAGCAGGAGAAGTGGATGGCGCGCATGCGCGACCGGCTCGAGGTGCC
This sequence comes from Thermoleophilaceae bacterium, assembly GCA_036519295.1. Classification (GTDB taxonomy): domain Bacteria; phylum Actinomycetota; class Thermoleophilia; order Solirubrobacterales; family Thermoleophilaceae; genus JACVRW01. Next base: position 18,043 of record DATDLN010000200.1, on the reverse strand, counting down.
GGTGATGTGCGGCGTCGGCGCGGCGTTCGACTTCCACGCCGGTCGGGTCCCGATGGCGCCGCGCTGGATGCAGGACCACGGGCTCGAGTGGCTCTACCGCACCGCCCAGGAACCGAAGCGGCTGCTGCCGCGCTACGTCAGCACGAACCCGCGGTTCGTCGTATCGTTCGCCAGGCAGTACCTGGCCGAGCGCAGGCATGGCTGAGAGCGTCGCCGTCGTCGGTCTCGGCCGGGTCGGGCTGCCGCTCGCGCTGTCGTTCGCGGACCGCGGCCTCGAGGTGATCGGCATCGAGCGGCGGGACGCCGTTCTCGAGCAGATCGCGTCCGGGCGGATGCCGTTCCGCGAGACCGGGACGCAGCAGCTACTCGAGCGCGTGCTCGAAACCAGCCGGTTCGAGCGCATGAAGTCCGTCCGGGACGCGGCCCGCGCCGACCACATCGTGCTCACCCTCGGAACGCCCTCCCACGTCCACATCGAGATCGACATCTCGGAGATCCGGAGCGTGATCGACGACCTCCTGCCGGTGCTGCGGGAGGGTCAGTCGCTGATCCTTCGCTCGACGGTCGCCCCGGGCACGACCGACTGGGTGGCGGGTTACATCGAGCAGCGGCGCGGGTTCCGCGTCGGCGATGACCTGTTCGTCGCGCACGTCCCCGAGCGCATCGCGGCTAATCACTTCGTGGAGGAGATCGGGACGCTGCCGTGCATCGTGGGCGGCGTCGGCGACGGCTCGGGTCCTCGGGCCGCCGAGCTGTTCCAGGTCTTCGGCACGGAGATCGTCCAGACGACTCCCACCCAGGCGGAGCTGGCAAAGATCTGGACCAACATCCTGCGCTACACGGAGTTCGCCCTGCCGAACTTGCTGATGATGGAGTGCGAGCAGTATGGCGCGAACGTGTTCGAGGTGATCGACCTGATCAACCGCGACTACCCGCGCGGCGGGATCGCCCGGCCTGGACTGACCTCCGGCGCGTGCCTGCGCAAGGACTTCACCTTCTCCGAGGAGCGCTCGAGCGCGCCCGGCATGCTGCTCGCGGTCTCGCGGGTGCACGAGACGGTGCCGCTGTTCGTCGTCAAGGGCCTCAAGTCGCGGCTCGGCGGGTCGCTGCGAGACCTCAAGGTGGCCGTGCTCGGGCTGACGTTCAAGCGCGACTCCGACGACGCCCGTGACTCGCTCTCCTACAAGCTCATCCGCCTGCTCGAGCGCGAGCTCGCCCACGTGACCCGGCACGACCCGCACCTGCCCGCCGAGTCGGAGCCGATCGACGCCGCGCTCGAGGGGGCGGACGCGGTGGTCGTCGCCACCGACCACTCGGACTTCGAAGGCCTGGTCGCCCGCCTCCCGCAGGGGACCCTTCTCGTCGATCCGTGGAACGTCACGGGCGCGGGACGGGTGTTCGGGACGGTGCGCGAGCGCGCAGCGGTGGAGTGACACGGGTCCTCGTCACGGGCGGCGCCGGCGCGATCGGCACCGCGGTCGTGCACCGGCTCCTGCGCGATCCGGGCTTCGAGGTCCGGGTCTCCGACCAGCGCGAGGTTCCGGCGTGGATGCGCGACGCGTGCGAGGTCCATACGGGGAACCTCCTCGATCCCGTCGAGGCATCCGCAGCCGCCGAGGGATGCACCCACGTCATCCACCTGGCCGCGATCGTTGGTGGGATCGCGAACTTCCATCGCCTGCCGCACACGCTGCTCGAGGTGAACACGGGCCTCTACAACACCGTCTTCCGTGCCGCGCTCGAGCGGCGCGTGGACCGGCTCGTGTACGTCTCCTCGTCAATGGTGTTCGAGCGAGCCACTGAGTTTCCGACGACCGAGAAGCACCTCGACGCATGCCTTCCGCCCCGCTCGGCCTACGGCTTCTCGAAGCTCGCCGGCGAGGCCTACTGCCGGGCGCTGCACGACGAGCACGGGCTGCCGTTCACGATCTGCCGGCCGTTCAACGCCTATGGTCCCGGCGAGCTGCCCGACGAGGAGCCGGGCATCGCGCACGCCGTGCCGGACCTGATCCGCAAGGTCCTCTCCGGCCAGCGACCGCTCGAGATCTTCGGCTCCGGCGTACAGACCCGCACGCTCACGCACGTCGACGACATCGGCGACGGGATCGTCACGGCCATGACCCACCCGGCCGGGGAGAACGAGGACTTCAACATCTCGGCCTCGGAGGAGCGGACCGTCGCCGAGATCGCTCGGATCGTCTGGGAAGCCTGCGGCAAGGATCCCGGCGCGTTCGAGCTCGTGCACCTTCCTGCCTTCGAGATCGACGTCCAGCGGCGATGGCCCTCGGTCGAGAAGGCGCGCCGGATGCTCGGCTGGGAAGCGGGGGTGGACCTGCGCGAGGGGATCGCCTCAACGGTCGACTGGCTGCGCGAGCACGAGCTGGCCGCCCGCGGCAAGTGAACGGGCCGACATTCGTAACCGGCGGCGGTGGCTTCGCCGGCGAGCACCTGCTGCAGCTCCTCCCGGGCGCGGTAGCCCCAACGCGCGGCGAGCTCGACCTGTCGGACGCGGCCGCCGTACGCGCGGCGGTGCGGGCGACGCGCCCGGGCGCCGGTGTTCCACCTGGCGGCGCTCGCGTCAGTGGCGCGCTCCTGGCGCTCACCGGGCGAGACGCTCGTCACGAACGTCCAGGTGACGGTCAACCTGCTGGAGGCGGTCCGAACCGAGGCCCCGGAGGCCGGGGTGGTGGTTGCGAGCTCGGGTGCGGCCTGCGACCTGCTCGCCGGCCAGTACGCCGACGCCTTTGGGATTCGCATCGTCCGTACCCGTGCCTTCAACCACGCGGGCCCCGGCCAGAGCGACGATTATGTGGTCGGCACGCTCACCCGCCAGGTGGCCGAGGCCGAGGCGGCCGGGACTGCCGAGGTCGTCCTGCGCACGGGCAATCCCGACTCGGCTCGCGACTTCACCGACGTGCGCGACGTGGTGCGCGCCTACCGTGCCGCCGCCGAGCTTCCGGCCGGCGTCTACAACCTCTGCAGCGGCCGAGCGACCGCGTGCGTCATCTCGTGGAGCTCGTGCGTCGCGCCACCTCGCTCCCAGTGCGCCACGAGATCGACCCCGACCGCTTGCGCGCCCACGACGTGCCGGAGCTGCCCGGCTCGGCGGAGCGCCTGCGGGCCGCCAGCGGCTGGCGACCCGAGATTCCGCTGGAGCGGACGGTGGCCGACGCGCTGGAGGTTTGGCGGCGCGAACTGGGTGGGGTGAGAGGTGAGGGCAAGTCGCATCGGATCGTCCTGCCACAAGCCTCCACATAACTCGGGGTCTCCGAATAGCGTCAAGTGGTGTGTCTGGGAGACGCTAAACCCTCCCCGCTTCGGGCAGCGGCGGTCTTGTGGAGGGTTTGTCCCACCTCCACACATCCCCCCGGGGAGCACGGGGCTCATCGCTCATCCCTCGCCCTCACCGGTCGCAACGCGCGGCGGCAGCGACGGCTCGACCCGCAGCAGCCGAGCAGGCCACCTGGGCAGCCACCAGTTCCAGCGACCCATGAGCGCTATCACCGCCGGGACGATAAGGGCCCGGATGACGGTGGCATCCAGGAGGATCCCCGCCGCCAGGCCGGTGGCCATCATCTTCACGTCGGTCTCGGGGCCGGAGGCCATCGAGGTGAACGAGAGGAACAGGATCAGCGCGGCGCTGGTCACGAGCCGCCCTGTTCGGCCGATGCCCTGCACGACCGCGGTCTCGGTGGAGCCGGTGCGGTCGTACTCCTCCCGCATGCGGCTGAGGATGAACACCTCGTAATCCATGGAGAGCCCGAACAGGAAGGCGAACACCATCAGCGGCATCCAGGACGGGATCGAGCCGGTGGCCTGAATGTCCCAGATCGCCTCCGAGCCGTAGCCCTGCTGCCACACGAGCACCAGCACACCCCAGGCGGCCGCGACGCTCAGCACGTTGAGCACGATCGCCTTGGCCGGCAACAGGAGGGAGCGGAACGCGCGAGCCAGCAGGATGAATGTGGTGATCGTGATCAGGGCGATCATCAGCGGGAAGCTGCCGTAAACGGCGTCGATGAAGTCGGCATTCGAAGCCGGCTGGCCGCCGACGCGCACGTCGGCCCCGGCGGCGTGCGCCGTGTCGCGGACGCCCTGGAGCGTGGCCCCGCCCGCGTCGGAGCCGCTGTCGGGGACGGGGACAGCCTCGACGAGCGCGGTCCCGGCGCGCCGCCAGCTGGAATCGGAAGGCGCAACCGCGCCGTGGATTCCCTCGACGCCCCGCAGGTCGGCCGCCACGCGCTCGGGGTCGGTGCCGCCCTCGATAAGGACCTCGTGGGGAAGCAGCGCTCCCTCGCCGATGCCCGCCTGCTCGAGCGCAACGAGGCCCTCCTTGGCGTCGCCCGATCGGGCGACCGTGTCGGCATCCGAGGTGCCCAGCTGAAGATCGGTTGCCGCGAAGGCGAGAGCGAGAATCACCGCCATGCCGGCGCCCGCAGCCACCCAACGGCGCCGCGCGATTGCCTGCGCCCAGCGCGTCCAGGCTCGGCTTGCCTTGTCGTCGGTGCGCCGATGGGGCCAGTCGAGCCGCGGGCCGAGCTTGGCCAGCACCACGGGCAGCAGGGTGATCGCCACCAGCGTCGAGACCAGCGGGATCAGCATGCCGCCGTAGCCCATCGAGCGCAGGAACGGCAGGGGCAGCGCGATCAGGGCCAGCAGACCTATGGCGACGGTCACGCCGCTGAAGACGACCGCGCGGCCGGCCGTCTCCATCGCGCGCTGGACGGCCTCGTCGCCGCTGCGGCCGTGGGAGCGCTCCTCCCGCCAGCGCGAGACGACGAGCAGCGAGTAGTCAATCGCGACGCCGAGCCCGATGAGCGCGATGAGGAACTGGACGATCGGGGAGACGGCGGTCAGCTGCGTGAGCCCGAGCAGCAGCAGGAAGGTGGTCATGATCGAGACGAAGGCCATCACCAGCGGCACGAGGGCCAGGAACGAAGCGAACACGAAGCCGAGCACGACGAGTGCCCCTGCCGCGCCCAGCACCGCCTCGAGCAGCACTCCCGGCCCTCCGCTGTCGCTGCCGCTGTCCTCGGCGAGCGCATCGAACCCGGTCAGATGGACTGGCTCGCCTGCGACCGTGGCGCCGTCGAGCGCGTGGCGCGCGGCGCGCTCCGCCTTGGGGTTCTCACCGAACGCCGAGTCGGGGTCTGGACGCGGATAGACGATCGCGAAGACCGTGCGCCCGTTGTCGGAGACGAAGGTCCTGTCGCCGGTGGACGCGTATGAGGCGATCCGCGACCCGGGCAGCGCTCGTTCGAGCCGTGTGTCCAGCTGCTTCAGCTCACTCCGCACGCCGGGCGAGCGCACCGACTCGCCGGCCGGCAGTGTCACCACGGGAAGGAGCGGGGCCGTGTCGCCGCCGGTGCCCCCGTAGCGCTCGGTGATCACCACGTTGGTCTCCCAGCCCTCCTTGTTCGGGACCGAGAACTCCGGCTCGAGCGCGTCCGATGCCGGACCGGCTGCGGCCACTCCCGCAATGGTGAGCGCCAGCCAGAGGACGGCCACGGTGCGCTTGTGAGCAAGGACCCAGCGTGTGAGGGAGGACATCATGGCCGCGACGGTAGGTGCGCGGCGCCTTGGCGGAAACGCACCACGGAGGGATCCGCCGTACCACCTGGGGAGGACCCGGAGTCCGCCGCCGGGGGGATTCGGGTACACAGAAACGAGCGCTACGCTCGGCGCGAAATGGCCTCTTCGTCCCGCAACGACCGCCTGATCGACACGGCCCTTGCCGTCGCCGTCTTCGCCGGTTCGCTCGGCCTGCTCGCCGCGGGCGGACCCCAGGACGGCGGAGGCGACTTCAACGCGCTGAACGTCGTGCTGACCGCCTTCGCTTCGCTGCCGCTGATCGCGTGGCGCCGCTCCCCGCTGGCGGTGTTCGTGGTGACGGGCGTCGCGAGCACCGTGCTCCGGGGAATTGCCGAGCCCGCCGGCCCGCCGCTCGGCCCGACCGTGGCGGTCTACCTCGTCGCGTTTGCCGGCGACGGATCGCGAGCCCGCACCCGGCTCACCCTGGCCGTCGTGGGCATCATGCTGGTCGCGCATCTGGCGGCGACGGGCCTCTCGCAGGACGCGTTCCCGGGAGTCGAGACGCTGTTCGGCGTCCTGACCTGGGGCGGCGCGTGGCTCGCCGGCGACCGCACCCGGCTGCGCCGCGAGCGGATGATCGAGCTCGAGGAGCGAGCGCTGCGCGCCGAGCGCGAGGCCGAGCGCGAGCGGCTACTGGCGGCCGCCGAGGAGCGCGGGCGCATCGCGCGCGACCTGCACGACTCGGCTGGACACGCGATGAACGTGATCCTCGTTCACGCGGGCATGGGGCGCCTCCAGTCGGAGCGCGACCCCGAGAGAGCACGCGAGGCCTTCGCGACCATCGAGGAGGTGGCGCGCGAGACGGTGGGCGAGATCGACCAGATGGTGCGGGTGCTGCGCGAGGACTCCCCGCCCCCCGGCGAGGTGGAGCCGCCGCCGGGGCTCGCGGCACTGGACGGCCTCGTCGAGCGACACAGGGCCGCCGGCCTCAGCGTGACGACCACGATCAGCGGCGACCGCCGTCCGCTCCCACCGGGGATCGATCGCGGCGCCTACCGGATCCTCCAGGAGGCCCTCACCAACGCGGCCCGGCACGGAGACGGCAGCGCCGCCGTTGAGCTCGCGTTCGGCCCCGGCGTGCTCGACGTCACCGTCGCGAACCCGATCGGCCCCGACCGGACCGCGCGAGCCGCCGGCGGCGGTCACGGCGTCATCGGAATGCGCGAGCGCGCCGCCCTGCTCGGCGGCAGCTTGGACGTCGGCGCCCGGAACGGGAGCTTCGAGCTGCACGCGCACCTCCCCTTTTCCGCATGACTCCCCGTGTTCGAGTGTTGATCGTCGACGACGACGACCTCATGCGCGCCGGCCTGCGCGGCGTCCTCTCGAGCGACCAGCGAATCGAGCTGGTCGGCGAGGCGAGCGACGGTCGCGAGGCCCCCTACCGCGTGCGAGTCACGAGGCCCGACGTCGTGCTGATGGACGTCCGCATGCCCGACCTCGACGGCATCTCCGCCACCCGAGAGCTGCTGGCCGCGTTCCCCGAGGTGAAGGTCGTCATCCTCACCACTTTCGAGCAGGACGACTACATCTTCGGCGCTCTCAACGCCGGCGCCTCCGGGTTTCTGTTGAAGCGCACCAGACCGGAGGAGCTGATCGCCGCCATCCACACCATCGCCGCCGGCGACTCGCTCCTCTCACCATCGGTCACCAGCCGTGTGATCGAGCGAATGGCGGAGCAGCCCTCGCCGGACGCGGAGCGGGACCCGCGACTGGACGAGCTCACCCCGCGCGAGACCGAGGTGCTCACTCTCGTGGCGCGCGGCCTCTCGAACGCCGAGATCGCCTCCGAGCTCATCATCGAGGAGTCGACGGTCAAGACCCACTTCAAGCGCGTGCTCGCCAAACTGGGCGCGCGCGACCGGGTTCAGGCGGTGATCTTCGCGTACGAGACGGGCTTGACCCGGCCCGGCTGATCTCCCTCCCAGGGAGGACCTCAAGATCCCTCCCTGGCACGACCTCGGATCCGCCCCCGGGGCGACGACGTAGCGGCGCTTTCGGCGCAGGCTGTCCTCACGCAACCAAGCACGAAAGGACAGCCATGATTCGCAAGGGAGACAGGCTCGAGAACCCGGTTACCGGCGAGATTCTCATCTTCCGGCGTACGTCCCGCGAAACCGACGGCGAGAGCGTGCTCGTCGAGACGATCGTCCGCCCGGACGGCTTCGTCGCGTCGGCCCACCTGCATCCGCACCAGACCGAGCGCTTCGAGGTGCTCGAGGGTCGGCTCGGCCTTCGGGCCGGCGATCGGGAGCTCGTGGCGGAGCCGGGCGAGGTCGTAACCGTCGAGCCGGGCACGCCGCACCGCTTCTGGAACGCCGGCGAGACCGAGGCCCGCTTCCTCTGCGAGGTGAGCCCGGCGCTCGAGTTCGAATCGCTGATCGAGACGATGTTCAGCCTGGCGGCGGACGGCAAGACGAACCGCAAGGGCATGCCGAACCCGCTCCGGCTCGCCGTGATCGCGCGCTCGCACTTCGACACCGTGCGGCTGCCGTTCCCGCCGGCCTGGCTGCAGCGGCTGGGGCTCGCCATGGGCGCCCCGCTCGGCCGGCTTCTCGGCTACCGGCCGACGTCTGTCGCGCCGGCGGTTTGAGGCGCGAGACACCACGCGTTCGACCTTCCGCGGCATATAGCGGCAGAAGGTCGAACGCGTGACGCCGGCTCAGCCTTGATGGCCGAGCCGCTCGTAAGTGCCCAGCAGTTCCCGCGTGTACCGCTCCTCCCCATGCCGCTCGCGGGCCCGCGCCATCAGCGCCTCGCCCTCCGCGCGGCGGCGCTCCGGCTCCGCCCACAGCTCGCTGAGCCGCGCCGCCAGCGCCTCGGGGTCGTTCGGGGGGATGCAGCGCTCCTCCTCGATCAGCTCGGGCAGGCCGCCCAGCCGCGACGCCACCACCGGCACGCCCGCCGCCATCGCCTCGAGCGCCGAGTAGGGCGAGAACTCGTGGTAGCGCGAGGGCATCAGGAGCGCGCCGGCGCCGGCCAAGAGGCGGGCGAGCTGGTCGCGGCCAACCCGTCCGAGCAGCTCCACCGAGGCCGCCAGCCTACGCGCCAGGGCGGCGAGGTCCGCGGCGGCGGGGCCCTCGCCGGCCACGTAGAGCGGCACGCCGGCCCGCGCCGCCGCCTCGATCGCCGTGTCGATGCCCTTCTCGACCGAAAGCCGCGCGGCCACGAGCGCGTACGTTCCATCGGCGGCCCGCGAGCGTTCGGCGAACGCGTCGTCCGGGAGATAGTGCGCCAGGGGATCGAGGCGCTCGCCCGGGACGCCGAGCAGCGCCAGCTGGCCGACCGCGTAGCGGCTCGGCGCGAGGAAGCGGTCCACCGCCCGGAAGACCGCCGGCTGGCGGAGCGCCAGCCCGGCGGCGTACACCGCGGCCTCGGGCAGCGAGCCGCGGCAGTTCAACGCGAGCCCCGGAAGGGTCAGGCGGCCGTGGCAGCGGAAGCAGGGACCGCCGTCGCGCGACGCCACCCCGATCGCACAGAAGAGCCGCGCGTTGTGGAGGTGGAGCACGACCGCGGCGCCGGCGTCGCGCGCGGCCGCGAGCCCTCGCGGCCCGACGAGCGGCAGCATGTTGTGCACGTGGACGACGTCGGCGCCCAGCTCGCGCACGCCGGCGGCCACGTCCTTCTCGTCGCGGCCGCCCCGGAGGAGCGCACGCGCCGCCGCTCCCCGGCCGACCTCCGCGGAGCGCCGCTCGAGCAGCGAGTGCTCCACGCCGGCCCGCTCCAGGGCCCGCAGCTGGAGCGCCACCGAGCGCTCCTCGCCCCCCTCGATGCGGTAGCGGTTGTGAACGACCAGGACGCGGGGAGTGATGGGACTACGCTATCCGCCGAATGGACACGCCCGCGGTGACGGTCGTGGTCCCCACGCGCGGCCGTTCGGCGTACCTCGAGGTCACGCTCGACTCGCTGCTCCGCCAGCGCGCGCGGACCCCTCACGAGATCCTCGTCGTCGACGACGGGTCCACCGACGCCACCCGCGAGGTCGCCGAGCGGGCGGGAGTGCGCTGCGTGAGCCACGGCGAGCGGCGCAGCCTGAACGCCGCGCGAAACACCGGCATTCGCGAAGGCAGGGGGGCGCTCATCGCGCTGGTCGACGACGACGTGGAGGCGCCGCCCGGCTGGCTCGACGCATTGGCGCGCGGTGCCGAGCGCAACCCCGACGCCGAGGCCTTCGGCGGTCCGATTCGGGCGCGCTTCGAGGGCGGCGGGCCGCGGAGCTGCGGGCGCGAGGATCCGCCGATCACGACACTCGACCTGGGCCCCGAGGATCGCGAGGCCGAAGTGGTCTGGGGGGCGAACCTCGCCGTGCGCCGCTCGGCGGTGGAGCGAGTCGGCTGGTTCGACGAGCGCATCGTCCGCCCTCACGGCGACGAGGAGGAATGGCTCGAGCGGCTGCGCGCGGCCGGGGGGCGGATCGTCTATCTGGCCGATGCCGGGCTCGACCACCGGCGAACGGCGGCCGACGCGCGCCTCGCCCCGCTCGCGCGATCGGCATTCGCGCGCGGCCGGGGAGCGCGGGCGAGCGACCGTCGCCGTGGGCGGGCGCCCGGCCTGGGGAGGGAGCTGCGGGTGCTGCTGGGCTGCGGCTGGCACACGCTGCGGCGGGCCTGCCCACAGGGGGTGATCATGGGGGCGCACTCGGCGGGGCGGCTCGCCGAAGCCCTGCGCCCGCGTTCCGTCCGGGGGGACGAAACCGCGTGACCCTGCCCGAGCCCGACACGTTCCTCTCGGGCGACGCCGGCGACGTGAGCGCTCCTTGGCGCCGCGTCAAGCGGACGCTCGGCGAAGCGGCGTTCAGTCTGGCCGATCTGGCGGCCGGCACCCGCCGCGAGACCGGCAGGCTCGCGACGCGTCAGCCGCCGCTGCGGGTGCTCGTGCTCGGCGTGTACCGGGCCGGCTCGCGCCTGCCCGACACCGTCCAGGCCCTTGGTTCCGAGCGCCACGAGGTGCGCGTGGTCCTCGGCTCGATGGGAGCGCCAGACCCGCGGCTGACGGCCCAGACGGTCGCGACGGGGCTCGCGGGCGGGAAGTTCGAGAACCTGAACCGCCTGCTCGCCGCGGGCGACGCCGACGATCCCGACTGGACGCTGCTCGTCGACGACGACGTGGCGCTCCCGGCACGCTTCCTCGACGGCTTCGTCGCGCTGTGCGAGGCCTTCGACCTCCAGCTGGCGCAGCCGGCGCAGACGCTCCGCAGCCACTCCGCCTGGAAGGTGGTGCGGCGGCGCCCGGCGTCGCTGGTGCGGGAGACGCGATTCGTCGAGATCGGTCCGGTCACGGGCTTTCGGCGGGAGGCGGCCACCGAGCTGCTGCCGTTCCCCGAGCTGCGCTTCGGCTGGGGGCTCGATCTGCACTGGGCGGCGCTGGCCGCCGAGCGGGGCTGGCGCCTCGGCGTCGTGGACGCGCTGCCGGTGCGGCACGAGGCGGCGCTCGTGGCCTCGGGCTACTCGCGAGCGGACGCGATCGAGGAGGCCCGGCACTTCCTGGCCGAGCGTCCCTACCTCGCGAGTTCCGCGGCCGGCGAGGTGGTTGCGGTGCACCGGAGGGCGAGGTGAGGGTGCTCTTCGTCTGCCCCGACATGCGTACCGGCGGCGCCGAGCGCCACTGGGCCACGCTGATCCCCGCGCTCGCGCGGCGCGGCGCGGACGTGCGGGTGCTGTGCCTGGCCGAGGAGGGTGGGCTGTTCGGCGAGCTGGTCGCGGCCGGGGTGCCCGCCGCCTGCATCCGGATGCGGCGCCGGAGCGACCCGCGGGCTTGGCGACGAGCGCTGGACTTCGCGAATCCCCGGCCCGACGTCGTGATCAGCCGCGGAGTGAGCGGGCAGTTCGTGGGCGAGGCGATCGCCCGCCGCGCCCGCGCTGCGCACGTTCTGAACGAGCACACGCCTCTCACGCCCGCGGGCGACTTGCTGCCGATGCGCCGGCATCAGCTGCTGCTCACGCGAGTGGTCGCGCCGCGCCTGGACCGCGTGATCGCGGTTACCACGCGTCAGATCGCGCCGCTCGCCAGGCTCGGCTACCGGAGCGAGCGGATCGAGGTGATCTCGAACGGGGTGTTCGACCCGGCCCGGCCCGCGGCGGCTCCGCGGCACGGCGAAGACTTCACCGTCCTCTGCGCGGCGCGCCTGGAGCCCGAGAAGGGAGTGGGCGTGTTCATCCGCGCGGTCGCGGCCGCACGGCGGTCGCGGCCGAAGATCCGCGGGCTCGTCGCGGGCGACGGGCCGGAGCGCGGGCGGCTCGAGCGGCTCGCAGCCGGGAGCGGCGTCGAGCTGCTGGGCGTACGCGAGGACGTCGCCGAGTTGATGGCGGCGGCCGATGCCGTGGCGCTCACCAGTGAGGCGGAGGCGCTTCCGATGAGCGTGCTCGAGGCAATGGCCGCCGCGCGGCCCGTGATCGCCACCGACATCGGGGGGACAGCGGAGGCCGTGGTCCAGGGTGAGACCGGCCTCCTCGTTCGGCCCGGCGACGCCGACGCGGCGGCAGGGGCGCTGCTCGAGCTGGCGTCCGACCGCGAGCGCGCGCGCCGCATGGGCGAGGCCGGGCGCGTCCGCCAGCGTGAGCTGTTCGACGGCGAGAGCATGGTGGAGAGATACGAGCGGACGTTCGCGGGCGCGGCTCGTGTCTAGGCCAGATCCCGATCTTCTGCTCGTCTCGCTCGGCACTACGCTCGGCTGGCGCGTGGCCGACCAGCGCTTTCTCGAACAGGTCAAGGGCGCCGGCGCCTCGGCGGACGCGATCGCCGTGCGCGTCGGGTGGACCGGGCGGCTGCGGCGCGTCTATCCCGTGAACGACCTCGTTGAGATGACCGCGGCGCGCCGTGCCCTGGCCGCTGCGCTGCGGGTTCGCCGCCCGCGCGCGGTCGTGTTCTCGTCCAGCACCGCGGCAATGGTGGCACCGGCGCTGGAGGTGCCCTACGCCGTGCGCCTCGACTGCCCGGCGCGCGTGAACCGGCCCGGTCGGCGAAACGCGATCCTGCACGTGCTCGAGCGACGGGCGCTCCGGCGTGCGCGTCTCACCCTGCCGTGGAGCGAGGCCGGCCGCGAGGCGCTCCCCGCCGGGGCGGCGCCGGCCGTGCTCGTGCCGCCCACCGTGGAGCCCTCCGGCCCGGGGGCGGATGACCGCGAGCCGCTCGCCGTCGCCTACGTTCCGGACCCGAAGGCCAAGGGCCTCGACGTGCTCGTGGCCGGGTGGGCGGCCGCGGGCGTGGCGGCCGACGGGGCACGCCTACGCGTCTACGGGATCGACCCCGCCTGGGGTCGCGCCCACCTCGAGCGGAGCGGGGTGCCCGAGCCGCCCGGAATCGAATGGCCCGGGATGGTCCCGGCGACCGAGTTTCGGGCCGCCCTGAGGGAGGCCCGTGTGCTCGCGGCGGGTGCCCGCTGGGAGGACTTCGGCCAGGCGCCGCTCGAGGCGCTGGCCGACGGAGCGCTGGTGGCGACCGTGCCATCGGGGGGCGCCTTCGAGGCGCTCCGCCTCGCCCGCGAGCTCGACGCCTCGCTGGTGGCGCCGAGCCTCGAACCGGCCGGACTCGGCCGTGCGATCCGGGCGGCCTTCAAGCTGCCCGAGGCGAAGGTGCGCCAGTACCGCAGCCTCGCGGCCGAGCTGCTTCGGCCATTCCGCGCCGAGGCCGTGCAGGACACGCTCGCGCGCGAGGTGCTGCCGACGCTGCTCCGCTAACGGCCCGACGCCTTCAGCACCGCCCGCTCCCAGGCCTCGGCGTCGGCGTCCGGGGGGTGCCTGGCGGTGACGGCGCGGCTGCCCGCCGCCAGGCGCCGGCGCAACCCCGAGTCGCGCACGAGGCTGCGGAGGGCGGCCACGATCTCCGCGCGGCGAGTGGGGTCCACGAGCAGCGCGTTCTCGCCGGCGACCGCGACGTCGCCGGCGGCCCCCGCCCGCTGGCTGCACACGAGCGGCAGCCCCGCCGCGGCGCCCTCGCGCATCGTCACGCCGAAGGGCTCGTAGGTGCTGACGAGCGCGAGCACGTCCGCGTCGGCGTAGGTCGCGGGCAGGTCGGCGGGCGCGGCGTAGCCGTCGAAGCGCGCGGGCACGCCCAGGCGGTCGGCCAGCGCCCGCAGCTCGCTCTCGAGCGGCCCGCTGCCGCGCACGACGAGCTCAGCCTCTCCTTCGGCGAAGCCCGCCTCGGCGAAGGCGCTGACGAGGGCCGCCAGGTTCTTGTCGGGCACCAGCCGCCCGATGCTCAGCACCCGCACGGGGGCGCCGGGGGGGCGGTCACGGCGCTCGAGTTCCACCAGCGCCCCCAGATCGGCGCTCTGGAGCGCAACCTCCACCCGAGCGGGATCCACGCCCATGCGCCTGAGCCGCATGACGCCCTGGGAGCTGGCGACGACGAACCCGGCCGCCCGGGGCGCGATCAGGCGATGGATCCGGCGCTGGAGGGGCGACAGCTCGGGGTCGCTCCAGGGGGTCAGCTCGCTGAAGATGACGAGCGGCCGGCCGTGCCGGCGGCACCACGCGAGCGCCCGCCAGGTGGCCGGGCCGTACTCCCAGCTGATCACGCACTCGGGCCCCGTCCGGCCGAGCGCGCGCCCGAGGCCCCTGACCAGCATCAGCGGGGTGCGTCCGGGGCGCCGCCGCTGCCATGCGTTCAAAACCTCGCTCGGGTAGCCGACCCGGCCGGCGAACCAGTCGGGCCGCTGGTCCCAGCCCGGCTGATCTCCGGACAGGTAGATCACCCGAGGCTCGATCCGGCCCCGCACGGCGAGCGCCGTGAAAAGCGGTTCACGATATGGCACCGGAACTGGGGCGAGGATTGCAACCCGCCGCGACACACCGCAACTTTGCCCTACCGGCCGGGTCGCAAGCGTTTAGCTGATGACCGAACCCGGGAGAAATCTTCGGTGGTAGGTCGCGTGGCGCCGCCGCCGCCGAGCCGCTTGCTAGCCTGGCGCGGCGGTACGGGAGGTGTCTGGCTTTGGACCATCCGGCACAGCGCGCTTCACCCCGTCGCCCGGCCGTCCTATCTCATCGGACGACCCGCTCGAACGACCAATCCCGCACAGTGACTCGACTTCCACGACATCTGCTTCTGCTTGCCGCGCTGCTGGTGCTGCTCGCCTTCTTCCCGGGCGTGGCGTTCGGCAGCCCTCTCCAGGTGATCAAGGACTGCAACCAGGACGGCGAGCTCAACCGAAACTACTCGAACAAGGAGCTGCGCAAGGCGCTCGACAACCTCCCCTCGGACATCGACGAGTACAGCGACTGTCGTGACGTGATCGGCGCCGCGATCACCGGTGGCTCCGCCAAGGGAGCAGGCGGCGGCGGCTCCGGCAGCGGGGCGGGCGGCGCGGGCGCCGCCGGCGCCGCCGGCGGTGGCAGCGCCGCGCCCGTCACGCCGGAGGAGCAGGCCGCCCGCGCCCAGGACCAGGCCGACCTGCAGGCGCTGACAACGCCCGAAAGCCGCAAGAACTCGCCCCCCGTCGAGGTCGGCGGCGAGAAGGTGAAGCCGGGCTCGAACGGGTTGTTCGACCTGGCCAGCGCCAGCAACTCGCTCCCGACTCCGCTGGTGGTCGCCTTGATCGCGCTCGCCCTCCTTGCGATCGCCGGCGGCGTCGTCGCGTTGCGCGGGCGCCTGCCGGCTCTGGCGCGCCTGCCGCTCGTGTCCAAGATCCCGACTCCGCGTGTCTCTCTCCCTCGCTTCCGTCGCTAGCGCGACCGAACGCAGGCGCCGTCTGGGCTGGAAGCCCTCCGTGGGGAGCCCGAATGCCGGCGTAGCGGCAGTGATTCTCGGCGGCGCCCTCGCGGGCGTCGCCTTCGGCGCGGCGGGCGGCACCGAGCTCACCCGCACCACCACGGTCGAAGTCCTGATGGTCCTCGTGAGCGCGGTGGTGATCGCGGCGGGCGTGCTATGGGGGCGGCGAGGCCCCCTCTATGGCGCGACTGCGCTGGTGCTGTTCGCCGCCCTGGCCGGCCTCACGGCCCTCTCCGTCATCTGGTCGCAAGTACCCGACCTCGCGTACATCGAGGCGGGCAGGACCTTCGCGTACCTCGCGACGTTCGCCGCCGCTCTGGCCGCCGCCCGGGTGGCGCCCCAGGCTTCGCCGGTGATCCTCAAGGGCGTTCTGATCGGGGCTCTCGCGGCCGTTGCCTACGCGCTCGCCTCGCGGATCTGGCCCGGGAGCATCGCCGAGGACGAGCTGTCCAATCGCATCGGACAGCCGTTCCAGTATTGGAACGCGGTCGGCACCACGGCCGCGCTGGCCATCCCGGCTGCCCTCTGGCTCGGTTGCCGTCGTACGGGTTCCGTGATCGGGCGGGCGCTCGCCTACCCCGCGATCGGAGCGTGCGTGCTCGCCATCCTGCTGACGCAGTCGCGAGGGGCGCTCGCAGCGGCCGCGGTGGGAGCGATCGCGTGGTTCGCCATCGTGCCGCTGCGGCTCCGCAGCCTGCCCGTGCTCTTCATCCCGGCCGCTGGCGGGGGGTTGGTGGCCGCCTGGGCACTGTCGAAGGACGCGTTCTCCAAGAGCCTCCAGCCGCTCTCGGCAAAGGAGAGCGTGGCGGGCGAGTTCGGCCTGCTCGTACTCCTGATGGCCCTTGCCCTGCTGCTCGCGGGCTTGGCGGTGAACATCGGACTGGGCCGGGCGGCCCCTCCTGTGCAGCTGCGGCGCCTGTTCGGGATCGCGGCCGTCGTAGTGGCCTGCGCGGTGCCGCTCGTGGCGTTCACCTCCGTCGCCTTCAGCGAGCGCGGCCTCGGCGGGACGATCGACGACCGTCTCGACGAGCTCACGAGCGAGACCGACACGGCGCCCAACGAGGGAGCCGGCCGCATCGCCGGCGCGTCGTCCACGCGGGGCAAGTACTGGCGCGAGGCCGGCAAGGTGTTCGCCGACCGGCCGGCCATCGGCTTCGGGGCCGGCAACTTCGCCGTGGCCAGGCTCCGGCACCGAAAGGACGCGAGCGTCACCCGACACGCCCACGGATTCGTCCCGCAGACGCTCGCGGACCTCGGCATCGTCGGCGTGGTGATCACCACCGCGCTCCTGCTCGCCTGGCTCGTGGCGGCGCTGCGCGCGGCGGGCCTCCATCCGCGCCGACTGCCGTTTCGCCGCGCCGATGGCGCACCGCTGCCGCGGCGCGACTGGGACGTCGAACGTGCGGCGATCGTCGCGCTGTCGCTGGTGGCCATCGTCTTCGGGCTGCAGTCGGCGCTCGATTGGACCTGGTTCGTTCCCGGCCCGGCGGCCATGGCGCTCGTGGCGGCCGGCTTCGTCGCCGGTCGCGGACCGGTGACCGCGGTCGCCGCCGACGGCGGAACCGTCGACCTGCCGGCGACCCAGCGGTCGGGCTGGAGGCTCCCGCGGCCCACGCGCGGCCGCATCGCAGCCGCGGCCGGTGTGGCGGTCACCGCCCTGATCCTGGCGTGGGCGATCTGGCAGCCGGAGGCCTCGGACCGCGAGACAAGCCGGGCTCTCGAGCTGATCGACGCGCGCGACTACGACGCGGCGATCTCCAAGGCCGATGAGGCGGCCGACACCAACCCGCTCTCATCGAAGCCGCTGCTCGTGAAGGCCGTTGCGGAGGGGAGCGCGGGCCGAGAGACGGCCGCACGCGCCAGCCTGGAGAAGGCGGTGCTCGAGTTCCCGGGCGACCCCCAGACCTGGCTCCGCCTCGTCAGCTTCCAACTCGGCACGCTCGACCGCCCGGAGGACGCGCTCGAGACCGTGCGCGGAGTGCTCTTCCTCGACCCCCTCTCGCGACCCGGCGGCCAACTCTTCCTCGAGGCACGGGCGCGGGTGCGGCAGAAGCAGGCCGAGGCGGCGGCGCGGGAGCAGCTGCCTACGCCCTAGGGTCGCAGGGCCCCACGGGGGTCCATCCACGAGGACGCGGAACTTCAGGGCCGCGTGGCGACCGCGAAAAGCGTGCCCGAGCGCCGTCGCAGCGACTCCACCTCGAATCCCAAGTCGTCCAGGACGCGCGAGAGCGAGCGCCGCGTGAACTGCCGCAGGTGAGGCGAGAGCGGGTCGGGCCGCAGGCCGAACGGCAGGTTGGCCGGCGTCGTGAGAGCGAGCGTCCCTCCCTGGCGCAGCACGCGGCGGATCTCCGACAGGAGGAGCTGCACGTCGCGCACGTGCTCGATCGTCTCGGCGCAGAGCACGAGTTCGAACTCCGCGTCCTCGAGCGGGAGCGGCGCGTCCGGCTCCAGCTCGACCACGCGCGCGCCGGGCAGACGCGAGCGGGCGTGGTCGAGGGCGACGGCCGAGACGTCCGCGGCGGTGAGGTCGGCCGCGTCGAGCTCGCCGGTAAGGCGGCCGTCGCCGCAGCCGAGGTCGAGTGCCCTCTCCGCGCGGCCCAGCCCCCGCACGAAGGCGACGAGGTGCGCGGGCGGAGGCCCGGGATCGGCGGGCACGAGCTCCCAGAGATCGTCGTCGTAGCGACTGGCCACGATGCATATCCTCGCCCCTGCGGCCGCTGCCGACGGTCGCGGGCTCGACCTTCCG
>DATDLN010000199.1:0-4585 GCA_036519295.1 Thermoleophilaceae bacterium | reverse complement strand
AGCAGGAGCCGGAGGCCGAGCTCGAGGAGGAGGAAGAGCCGGAGGCCGATCTCGAGGAGGAGGAGCCGGAGGCCGAGCTCGACGAGGACGAGGAGCCCGAGGCCGAGGTCGAGGATGAGGAGCCGGAGGCCGAGGTCGACGAGGACGAGGAGCCCGCGGCCGAGGTCGAGGATGAGGAGCCCGAGACCGAGGTCGAGCAGGACGAGGAGCCCGAGGCGCTACGGCCGTCCACGACCCGCCCCCGCCCGCCCATTTTCGATCGTCCCGGCCCCCGCCGGTCGCCGCTCAGGCCCTCGAGCCGGCCCCCGCGTCCGAAGGGTGACTCGGACCAGGAGCCGAAGCTCTCAGCGCCGCGGCGGCCACGCCGGCCGCGGGCGCCAACCGGTCGCACCTGACTCAGCGGACGGACCGAAAAGGGCGGAGCGAACTAGGCGCCTCATCGAAGTCCGAGGACTGGGCCGGAGGACGGGCTTCGGCCGACACCACTTCTATGGGACTGCCGACCTCCAGCGCGACTACACACTTCGTGGGCCTCGACCTGTAGGCCAACCAGACTCACGTCGAGTTTCTCGACCGCAGAACGGGCGAGCTGCGGCGTCGATGGGGTCGGTCTTGCAGGCGCAGGACGCCGGGGGTCGGCGGCGTCGCGGATCAGCCGGCCCAGCCCGAGCTTTCCGCGGGAGGAGAGCCCGAGCTCGTCGAGCAGCGCGAGCACGTCCCCGGCCATCGTCTCGCGGTCGTAACCATGACCCGGCACGTCGGTCCATCCGAACCCGCGCAGGTCCGGGCAGAGCACCCGGGCCCGGGAAGCGAGCAGCGGCATCATGCGGCGCCAGAGGTACCAGTGCTGCGGCCACCCATGGAGCATCAGGATCGGCTCCCCCCGCCCGGCTTGCGCGACGTGCATCCGCAGGCCACCGGCGTCCAGAAAGACGTGCTCCACCCCGACCACCTCCGGAACGAATCTCCGCCCGTCACCTGCGCGTCAGGCATCCCCGAGCGGCCAGATCAGAGTGTCCTGCCGCACGCTGTAGTGGAGAAGCGGCGTTGAGTCGAGCTCGAGTCCGAGTGGCCGCGCCATCGTGTTGCGCTCGATCGCCGCGGTGGCGGGCTGCAGCGGCCAGGGTGGATGGTGGATCTCCGCGCGCAACGCTCGCCCCCGCTCGTCCACGAGGTAGAGGCAGTAGCGCTCCGCGAGCCACCGCTCCAGCGACCCGTTGTCGACCGGAAGGCGGGGGCCCGTCGGACCGTAGCGCGCGCGGAGCTCTACGGAAAGCCGGTTCGAGTCGATCCGCTTGCTCTCGTAGTGCACCGTTCCGGCCTGGGGCCGGGTGCTCATCTCGGCGTGGAAGTAGGGCAGCCGGTAGGCCCGTCTGGCGGCGGCTACCGCCGCGAGCCGGGCGGCGTCGAGGCTGAAGAAGTAGATGCCTGGGCGGCCCCCATAGTCGACGTAGGTGCGCACGTTCAGTTCGGGAAAGCGCGAAAGCCAAGGCAGCGGAGGGGTTCCGCGCACTCGCAGGCCGGCCACTACGAATGGCGTCACTCCGAGCCAGGCCTGTCCCTCCCGCAGATCGAGTTCCAGAGGCTTCGGGATCAGCGGCCTGAGCGCCTCCGGGCTGACCGGCCAGTGCGCGAAGAGCAGGGAGTACCAGGTCTGGCCCATCAGCCACGCCCGCCCGGGTAGCGGCCATGGCCGGTGGGTCGTCTCGGCCAGCGCTGCGCGCTGCCTCGGTATCTCGTCGGCCAGCAGGCCAAACGGACTCACCGCGAGCTCCGCAGCATCGCCGACGGCGCGCAGGGCGGTGTGCAGCCGTACGCTCAACATCTCCTCGTACGGGAGCGCGTTTCCGCGCGGCCCCCGGCGCCCCCGCGGCCCGTCCCGGGCAGAGGGAAGTCATGCCCAGCGCGCCCCGCGCCGAGACGCAGAGGCTCAACACCCGGACGGTGGGGTCCTACGGGTACGACCACGACTACGAGTTCGGACGAGTCCAGCCCGGGCGATCCGTTGCCGGGCGAAGTTAGCTGGCTGCGCGATCGTTGCGCCGGATTGGCCGGATTCGCGGGAGCCGACCTCGTCCAAGCGCTCGTCCCGCGGTGCCCCGCCAGGGCCGGCATCGGACGGCATCGGGACGCCCCGAGGTTCCGCTCCAAGGTAATCGGCGTTTCGCTGCTCTCGGGCTGCCGCATGCGATTCCAGAGCCGCAGCGCGGAGACACGCGTGGCCCACGCCCTTGAGCTCCAGCGGCGCTCGACCTGCGTCTTGGCGGGCAGCGCCCGATGGGCCTGGCAGCACTCCATCCTCGCGACGAAGGCGCTCCGCTACTCGATCACGTTCCGCAGTCTTCGCCACCGCTGACCAGGCCGGCTGCGGGCATCCGCCGCCTCAGTGAGCTGCCAGGGCGTCCTCCGCCTTGGCCAGCTTCAGCGACGCCGCGCGCGTGTCCTGGAAGTGGCGCTCCTGGATCGGCCGCGCCCACTCCACGAGCTGGCGAATCCTGGGGTCGCCGGCCTGCTCGTTCATGGCCCCGACGATCTCGACGTGCCCAAGCTCCCCGGCCTCGGCCATCAGCAGGAATTCGAGGCCGTCGAGCGCGTCGACGTCATCGCTCAGATAGGTGCTCATCATCTCCCGGGCCTCGGCCTTGCTCTCGCGCGCCTTCCGCCTCAGGGCCGACTTCTTCCCCTCGAGCTCTCCGGCGAGCTCCTCGCAGCGCTCGGCCGTCTCCGCGGCTTCCGCGCGCATCCGGTCGAGCGTCTGGCGCACCTCCTCGTCCTCCACGAGCTTCTTCACCTTCGCGGTCGAGTCCTTCGCAGCCTGCGCGAGACCCATCACCTCGGCCAGTTTGATCTCCAGCTGGCTGAGCTCTGGCATGACTCCTCCTTCCTCGATGACTTCCGGGCTTCCCCAACCTCAGCTCCTGGATGAGGGGACCAGCGAGCGATGCCGCCGGCTTCTCCCTGCCGGCGACCTCGCGACCGAAGGCGACGCCCGACGCGAGCATTCGCCGCGCCAGCTCGATCCCGTCGCGGCGCAGCTGCAGCCCCACGCTCGGGCCCGCGCGAAGCTGTGACACAGCGGCTCAGGGCGTGCGACCGAGAGACGTTGGCCTCGTCGCTCACAAAGCTCCCTTCTTCGTGCTAGCGCGCGCGCGGCGTGTGGTAGTGGTCGCGCGCCGATCGAAGCGGGTATGCGTAGCGTCGCCGCGCTCGGGCCGAGGGTCGCGATCGGAAATCAGGCCGACAGCCAGTGCGCTGCCCGCGAGCAGCACGTGCAGGACGTTGTCGGCGGGGTCGATCGGGATGATCCCGAACACGTCATGGCCGTCGATCAGGCCGATGACGGCGACGAGCCCATAGATCGCTCCGAAGACGAGGGTGCCGGTGCGGGCCCGGGCATGCCTGCTCGACATGAGCAGGAGGAAGGCCCCCGAGAGGATGTGGACGACATTGTGCCAGCCGTTGACCTCGAAGATGAGGAAGTCCTCACCGTCGACGCTCCCTGGATCGCCGCCGCTCGAGGTGTCGAACTTCGCCTCGGCGAGGAAACCAAGGGCGCCGACCAGCAGGAGGGTGGCGCCGACGATCAGGCAGTACCACTGTGCGCTCGAGCGGTCACGTGAGCGAGCTCGGCCTGCTCGGCTGGGTGCGGCGCGCGAAGCGCCGCCAGGGGCGGTGGACATGCGATTTTCCTTTCGTACGGGCGTTGGTGCGGATCCGTCTGACGCCCCGTTGGACGCCCGCCGTCCCCCTATCCGGATGCCCGCCCCCGTACGGGGTAAACATCCAAAGAGCGGGCAAGCGCCGACCCAACGACCAGAAGCAGCGCCCCGAACGCGAGGAAGGCTACGTCGAGCGCGACGACCGGGTCGCCGTCCGCGTCGAGCTTTACGTGGTGGATTCCGAGCAGCTGATGGTCGACCAGCCCCTCGACCAGGTTGAAGAGCCCCAGCCGGCGAGCATCAGGCCGACCAGCCGCCGCCCCCGGAGGGCGACCGGGCTCGACGGCCACCCGCCACAGCAGCTAGAGGCCGGCACACACGGCAGCCACGCGAGGGCATGGACAGGCCGTCGGCAAGGGTGTTCGCCTCAAGCCCGGCCACGGGGCTAGCCGGGCGGCTCCCCTCGCTGCTGAGACGGAGGCGTCCGCGGGCACGCGATCGGCTGGCGCGCCGCTCCCGCGTGCGTGCCGCCGGTCCGCGGCTCACCGGACTGAGCGCCTGACCGACTGCGTCCTCGCCAGCGACGACCCCTCCTTCGTCACGGGCCAGAACCTTCACGTCTCGGGCGGGCTATGGCTGGCCTGAGCTCTGCTTCTGGCGTGGGCGTAGCCTT
The DNA here is from genome assembly GCA_036519295.1 of Thermoleophilaceae bacterium. Taxonomy (GTDB): domain Bacteria; phylum Actinomycetota; class Thermoleophilia; order Solirubrobacterales; family Thermoleophilaceae; genus JACVRW01. The sequence continues at coordinate 253 of DATDLN010000199.1, read as the reverse complement.
GCGTGTGCCGGACGGCTCGCGCGCAGCCGTGCGTCGCGGGCGATCACCGTCACGCCCAGGCGCATCTGCGGGCGGATGCCGCGGAGGACCACGCGGTCCCGTGCTCCCCGGTGGATGCGCAAGTCCACCTCGCCGGACCCCAGCACGACGCGCACGTCGTCCTGGCGCAGGTGGGCGGGCCCGCGCCACGTCACGATCACCGTGCTCCCGCGGCGCCGAAGGCGCAGGTTGCGCGGCCGTGGCGGGCGGGGAT
>DATDLN010000198.1:0-32909 GCA_036519295.1 Thermoleophilaceae bacterium | reverse complement strand
CGTCGAGGGAATCGAGGAGCGCTTCGAGGCCAGGGAACAGACCGATGTCGAGGCGGCGCGCAGGGAGGAGGCGCGAAGCATCCGGACTGCGCTCGACACGCTGCCCGACGACCAGCGGAAGACGATCGAGCTGGCCTACTTTGGAGGCTTCAGCCACAGTCAGATCGCCGAGTTGCTGAACGAACCGATCGGTACGGTGAAAGGGAGGATGCGGCTCGGCCTGGAGAAGATGCGACGCCAGCTCTCGGAGGGGTTCGCCCTGGGGGGAATCGCATGACCGCTCGCGATCACACCAGCTATCAGGAGGAGATCGGGGCCTACCTGCTGGGGGCGCTCACCGACCTCGAGCGCCAGGCGTTCGAGCAGCACCTCGAGGGTTGCCCCGAGTGCCGAGCGGAGACGGAGCGTCTGCGTCCCGCCGCCGACGCACTGCCGCGTTCGGTCGAGCAGGTCGAGCCTCCGCCCAGCCTCAGGGCATCGATCATGGAGGTCGTCGAGCGCGACGCGCGCGAGCAGGCCGGCAAGCCGGCCAGGCGCTCGCTGCGTGAGTGGTTCGCGGCTAGGCCGACCCTGCTGCGTCCGGCGTTGGTCGTCGGCGCGATCGTGCTTGGGCTCGTGGCCGGATTCGGCGTGGCGCAGCTGGCCGGCGATGACGAGCGCACCGTCGTTGCGACGGTGGACGAGACCCGGGTGCCCGAGGCCAGCGGCACGCTCCAGGTCGACGGCGACGGACAGGACGGCGCCATCCTGCGCGTCAAGGGCCTCCCGCGGCTGCGCGCAGCGCAGACCTACCAGGCCTGGGTCCAGCGCGGCGAGACCTTCGTTCCCCAGCCGACCTTCGACGTGGGCCGGCACGGGGAGGGCGCCGTCGCCGTCCCCGACGATCTGAGCGACGCGAAGGCGGTACTCGTCACCCGCGAGCCGCGCCCCGGCTCGGAGTCGCCGAGCGAGCCGCCCATCATCAACGTTCCTCTCTGAAGGGCCAGCTAGTGTGGGCCTCCGATGGAGGTCTGCTACCGGCACCCCAACCGCGAGACGGGCGTCCGCTGCTCGAACTGCGAGCGGCCCATCTGCCCCGACTGCATGACGTCGACGCCGGTCGGGATGCGCTGCCCCGAGTGCGCCCGGCAGCGCCAGAGCGTGCGCAGCGTGCGCACGACGACGGACGAGCCGGTTCTCACCTACGTGCTGATCGGGATCAACGTTGCGGTGGCGCTCGGCTCGATCCTCGGCGGGGGCAGCGCGACGGGAGGCGGCGGACTGGACGGGACGCTGCTCCAGGATGGCTCCGTCTCGCGCGCCACCGTCGCGGACGGCGAGTACTGGCGCCTGCTGACCGCGGGGTTCCTCCACGCCGGCTTCTTCCACCTGCTCTTCAACATGCTCTCGCTCTGGATCCTGGGCTCACTGCTCGAGCCGGCGGTGGGGCGGCTGCGGTTCGGGCTGATCTACTTCGTGTCGCTGCTGGCGGGTTCGTTCGGCGCCCTGCTGCTGTCCCCCGACTCGCCGACGGTCGGCGCGTCCGGTGCGATCTTCGGCCTGATGGGCGGGGCCGTAATCGTGATGCGCAACCGCGGCATGAGCATCATGGAGAGCGGGCTCGGCATCTGGATCGTGCTGAACCTGGTGATCACCTTCACGGTGCCGAACATCTCGATCGGCGGGCACATCGGCGGCCTGATCGGGGGCGCAGTCTGCGCCCTGGTGCTGTTCGACCTGGGCGACCGGGTGCGGCTGCCCGACGCGGTGCCCGCGGCTCTGTGCGCGGGACTGGGGGCCCTAGCGGTGGTGGGCTCGATCGCCGTGGCTGGTTAAGCCCCTGAGCCCCACCGTCCTGGATTGCACCGGCAGGAGGAGTGCGATCCAGGACTGTGACGCCGCCTACCCGGCGAGTGCCGCCCGCCCAAAATCCACCTCGATCGACCGGCGCGACGGCGGCGCCGCCACCAGATCCGGATGCAGCAGGTGCCCCAGCAGCTCGATCCCCTCCACGAGCCTCGGGCCGGGCCGCGAGAAGTAGGCGGCGGCGTCCACGGCCACCACGCGCGCGCCGAGCGCCGCCAGCCGCTCCTGCTGGCGGACCGTCTCGGCGGCCGCCTGCTCCGCGTAGTAGCCGCAGGGCAGAGCGAGGACGACCTCCGGCGCCGCGGCCTCGACCTCCGCCCACTCCGCCGTGCGCGACTTCTCCCCGGGCAGGCCGAGGACGTCCTCGCCGCCGGCGAGCTCGATCATCTGGGGCACCCAGTGCCCGCTGATGTAGACGGGGTCGAGCCACTCGAGCGCGGCCACGCGCGGGCGCGGCGCCCCTTCGACCGCCCGCTCCACCGCCTCGATCCGCGCGCCGGCCTCCTCCGCCAGCCGCTCGCCGGCCGCCTCGGCCCCGGCTGCCTCCGCCAGGCGGGGCACGTCGGCCAGCACCTCGCCGAGGGTCGACGGGTCGAGCGAGATCACCCGCGGCTGGGTGGGCAGCCGTTTGGCGACCGCCTGCACGTCCTCGAAGGAGACGGCGCAGACCTCGCATACGGCCTGCGTGACGATCAGGTCCACGTCGAGCTCGCGGAGCGTCGCCTCGTCGAGCTCGTACAGGGCCTCCCCGCGGCCCGTGCGCTCGCGCACCGCGGCGTCGACCTCGGCCGGCGGCAGGCCGTCGGGGATCACGCTCCGCGTGAGGTGAGGGAGTTGCTCCACGCCGGGCGGGTAGTCACACTCGTGGGTCACGGCGACGACGCTGTCACCGAGGTCGAGCGCGAAGAGCAGCTCGGTCGCAGACGGGACGAGTGAAGCGATTCGCATGGAGACGAGGATGGCACGTCTTCGAGCTCGCGCGGCAGTTTGGGTAGCGGCCCTCTGCTACGCTCGCCGCGTCTGCCGATGAGCGACGACGAACCGCCTCGAAGTAGTAAGAAGCGTAAGGGCCCGCCCCCGGCCCTCGGCCTGAAGTGACCGAGCTACTCTTCCTCCTCGGCGTGGCCGTGCTGGTCGCCGCGAACGGGTTCTTCGTGGCCGCCGAGTTCGCGCTCGTGCGCGCGCGCCAGAGTCGTGTCGAGCAGATGCGGGACGAGGGCCAGAAGGGCGCCGCGCTCGCGCTGCACGAGATCGATCGTATCGACGAGTACCTGTCGGCCTGCCAGCTCGGGATCACCATGGCCTCCCTCGGGATCGGCTTCCTGGGCGAACCCGCGATCGCGGCCCTGCTCGAGGACCCGCTCGGGAACGTGGTCAGCCATGGCGTGGCGGTGGCGATCGCAATCGCCTTCGCCTACCTGGTCACCACGAGCCTGCACATCACCGTCGGCGAGCAGGTGCCGAAGATCTACTCGATCGTCCACCCCGAGGGGACCGCACGGCGCATCGCGCGCCCGCTGTATCTCTTCCGCGCCGTCTTCAAGCCGTTCATCTGGCTGCTCAACACCGCGTCCAATTGGATGCTGCGGCTGGTCGGCGTGGACGCGCGCGCGGAGTTCGAGGAAATCAGCTCCTCGGAGGACCTGAAGCTCCTGATCGTCCAGAGCGCGCAGGGCGGGAAGCTCGATCCGGGCGAGGCAGGCATGCTCTCGGGCGTCTTCCACCTGCACGAGCAGCAGGCGCGCCAGGTGATGACCCCGATCCCGGCGGTGGTCACCGTGGACGTGTCGGAGAGTGTCGAAACAGCGCTCAAGCGCTGCGTCGATTCGGGACACACACGCCTCGTGGTGACCGAGAACGAGAACACCGATCGAATCAAGGGCATCGTCCACGCGAACTCGCTCGCCCGGAAGCTGATGAGCGAGGGGCCGGACGCGTCGGTCGAGGGGAGCGTGAAGGACGCCCTGATCGTCCCGGAGACCAAGCCGCTCGACGATCTCCTCGCGGACCTCCAGCGCGAGCGAGCCTCGATGGCCGTGGTGGTGGACGAGTACGGCAGGACCGCCGGCATCGTCACGGTCGAGGACATCATCGAGGAGGTCGTGGGCGAGATCGCCGACGAGACCGACCCCGCCGTGGCGGGCATCCGGCGGCTCGCCAACGGCGACTGGTGGGTGCGCGGGCACGTGCCGATCACGGACCTGACGGACTACGGGCTCGACCTGCCGGTGGACTCGGAGGCGTTCAACTCGGTCGGCGGCTTCGTCTTCGGGGAGCTCGGGCGGCTGCCCAAGCGCGGCGACATGGTCCGCGTGAACGGCTACTCGCTGCGCGTGGAATCTGTGCGCGAGAACAGGATCGAGGCGGTGCGCATCCGCGACCACGAGCCGCGCGCCGACAACGGCCCCGGCCGCGGCCCACATCCCGTCGAGCGGGCAGCCTCGACGCCGCGCAGCCAAGGGCCGCGGGACGGCGATGCCGAGCAGCCGGGCTAGCGGCGTGGCCAATCCGTCCGCCCGGGGGGCTACGTTCGGGAGGCAAGTACTTCTCCCAGCAGCGGAGGTCTTGCCGCATGTGGTGCATAAAGCTCAGCGATTCCCAGCGCGACGCCCTCAGGGCCGTGATCAAGGAGCGGGAGGAGCCGGGGGAGGTGCTCACGGCGGCGCTGGAGGCGCTCGACCTCGCGCGCTGGGACGACCTGCCGGACGCCTCCCTGCCCTGGGACCGCGTCGCCGATCTGGCCGAGAGGCAGGGAATCGGGGAGGCCGACGTCGTCTGGGATCTCGCGGCTGGACTCCCGCCGGCGCCGCGAAAGGGCCCACCCCGCAGGGCCGCCCGCCGCTGACGCGATGACAATCGACACGATCGCCGTGGGAACGGACGGCTCGGCCACGGCCTCTGAGGCGGTGAGAGCGGCGGCCGAGATGGCGCGCCGCTACGGCGCCAGGATCGTGCTGCTGAGCGCCTTCCAGGACCCCGGCTGGGCGCCACGGGAGCATGGGGAGTCGAAGAGCACCGAGCTCCAGTGGGCGCTCAGCCCATCGGCTCGCGTGCGAGAGGTGCTCGCCCGAACGGAGCAGGACCTCCGCAGCGAGGGGCTCGACTGCAGCACGCTGGTCGACGAGGGAGACCCCGGCGACGTGCTCGTCCGCCTCGCCGAGGAGTGCGGCGCCGACGTGCTCGTGATCGGAAACAAGGGCATGCGCCGCCGTCTGCTCGGGAGCGTCCCCAACACGGTCACGCACAAGGCGCGCTGCTCGGTGTTCGTGGTCAAGACGACCTAGCGGCTGTCGTAGTCGTAGAAGCCCGCGCTCGTCTTCCGGCCGAGCCGGCCCTCGGCGATCATCTCGCGCACCAGGTCCGGGACCTCGGCACCGATCGAGTCACCGATTGCCGCGGCCACGTCGAGGCCGACGAAGTCGAGTACGGCCAGCGGCCCCATCGGGTGACCCACGCCGAGCTGCATGCAGGTGTCGACCACCTCCGGCTCGAGGCCGTCCCGCTCGAGCAGTCGCACGGCGTCGAACAGATAGGGGAACAGGAGCCGGTTGACTACGAACCCCGCGGTGTCGGGAACCTCCACGGCCGTCTTGCCGAGCGACTCGCACAGCGCGTGGAAGCGGCGGCGCGTGTCCGCGCTCGCCTGGTCCGGGAAGGAAAGCTCGACGAGCTTCATCTTCTCGACCGGGTTGAACACGTGCACGGCGGCGAAGCGCTCCGGGCGGCCGCTGGCGGCGGCGAGCGCCCCCACCGACAGCGAGGACGTGGTCGTGGCGATTAGCGCGTCCTCGGCCAGCACCTCGCCGAGCTTTCCGTAGAGCGTCTCCTTGGCGGCGGCTTCCTCGGCGATGGCCTCCACCACGATCGTGCAGCCGCCCAGCTCCGCGAGGTCCGTGACCACACGCGCGGCGTCCGCGACCGCATCGCACGCGCGGTCCGCCGAGCCGCCCGTGCGAGCCCACAGCACGACGTCGTAGGAGCCCGAGGCTGCTCGCGCAAGCCCGCATGCGATCGCCCCGCTTCCCGCTATGCCAAGCGCTTCAGCCATTGGTTGACTGGTCAGTCAATCGAGTAGGCTTGTACCACAAACCAAGGCCCGAAGCAGCCGGCTCGGCCGGCTGCGCGGCGTATGGATACGGAGGACGCATCAGATGCAGAACGGGAACGGGCGTGAGGTAGTCATCGTCGAGGCCGTCCGCACGCCGATCGGGCGCGGACATCCCGAGAAGGGCTACTACAAGGACACCCATCCCAACGAGCTCCTCGGCAAGACCTACACCGAGGTGATCGAGCGCGCCGGGATCGAGCCCTCCGAGGTCGAGGACGTGATTTCCGGCTGCGTGCAGCAGTACGGGGAGCAGATGTTCAACGTGGGACGCAACGCGTGGCTCCAGGCCGGGCTTCCAATCGAGACGCCGGCCACCACGGTCGACCGCCAGTGCGGCTCCGCCCAGCAGGCCGTGAACTTCGCCGCCGCCCTGATCGCCGCGGGCGTTCACGACGCCGTCATCGGGTCCGGAGTCGAGCACATGGGCCACATCCCGATGGGCGTGGGCTTCAAGTGGGTCGACGACGTCGGCTCCCCCTGGCCGCCCGAGCTCCTCGAGAAGTACAACCTCGTCCCGCAGGGCATCTCCGCCGAGATGATCGCCGACAAGTGGGAGATCCCCCGCTCCGAGCTGGACGAGATCGGCGTGCGCTCTCACCAGCTCGCACACCGGGCGACCGAGGAGGGCCGCTTCGAGCGCGAGATCATCCCGTTCTCCGTGAACGGCGACACGTACGTCACCGATCAGGGCATCCGGCCCGACACCAACCTCGAGGCCCTCTCCCAGCTGAAGCCGGCCTTCAAGGAGGACGGGCGCATCACCGCCGGCAACTCCTCCCAGATCTCCGACGGGGCCGCGGCCGTCCTGCTCATGGAGCGTGGTAAGGCCGAGGCGCTCGGCCTGAAGCCGCGCGCACGCATCGTGGACCAGACGACGGTCGGCGTGGACCCGGTGATCATGCTGACCGGCCCGATCCCGGCCACGAAGAAGCTGCTCGAGCGCAACCGGATGACGATGAGCGACATCGACCTGGTCGAGATCAACGAGGCCTTCGCCTCGGTCGTTGCCGCCTGGAGGCGCGAGCTCGACCCCGATATGGAGCGCGTAAACGTGAACGGCGGCGCGATCGCCCTCGGCCACCCGCTCGGGTCTACGGGCGCCCGCCTCATCACGACGCTGCTGCACGAGCTCGAGCGCTCTGACAAGGAGATGGGGCTCGTGACCATGTGCTGTGGCGGCGGCCTCGGGACGGGAACGCTGATCCAGCGCGTATAGACCCGGCCTCTGCCGGGTAGACGGGCCCTGTGCCTGTACGTGTGCAGGGAACACTTCTGGATGACCGCTATCGCGTCCTGAGGCACCTCGGCTCGGGTGGGATGGCGTCCGTGCTGCTGTGCCAGGACGAGCGGCTGGACCGGCTCGTCGCGGTCAAGTGCCTGCACGCCGACCAAGCGGACGACATCGAGCGACGGTTCGTGCGAGAGGCCAAGCTCGGCGCCTCCCTGAACCACCCGAATCTCGTGTCGGTGTTCGACACCGCCACCGACGACGAGGGCGTGCTGATCGTAATGGAGTACGTCGAGGGCGAGCCGCTGTCCCGCGCGCTCCGGCGCGGTCCGCTGCCGGCGGAGCGGGTCGCCCGCATGGCGAGCGAGCTCGGGAAGGCGCTCGATCACGCCCACCGGCACGGTGTCGTGCACCGCGACGTGAAGCCCGGCAACGTGCTGCTCAGGGACGATGGCGTCACCAAGCTGGTGGACCTTGGCATCGCCACCGCGGCCGGCCACACCCGGATCACGCGCACGGGGATCGTGCTCGGCACAGCTTCCTACATGGCCCCCGAGCAGCTCGAGGGCCGCGCGGCGGGACCGGAGGCGGACATCTACGCGCTCGCGGCGGTGTGCTTCGAGGCGCTGGCGGGGGAGCAGGCGCGGGCGGGGCGGTCGCCGATGGAGATCGCCCGCCGGGTCGCCACGGAACCGCCACCGGACCTGCGCCGACGCTGGGCCGCGGCCCCGCCGGCGGCCGCCGAGCTGCTGAAGCGGGCGATGGCGACAGACCCGGGTGCCCGCCCAGCGACGGCCGGGGAGCTCGGGGAGGGACTGCGCCGTGCGCTCGAGGACGGGGCGCAGCGCACCGCGGCGACGCGCCGGCTGGAGCCGCTCCCCCCGCCGCCGGATCGGGAAGGGTCCGCCCTCGGAGCGCCCGCGCAGCCCCGCATCGGAGCGCCCGCGCAGCCCCCCATCGGGGCGCCCACGGATCGCCGAGAGCCCCTCCTGGGCGCGCCCACGCCGCCGCGCCGCCGCCGCCCGCGCCTCCTCCCGCTGGTGCTCGCGGGCGTGCTCGTTGCGCTGGCCGTAGCCGTCATCGTGATCGCATTCGGCTCCGGCGGCGGGGACGAGCCCTCGTCCGCGCCACAGGGCGGCGCGCAGCGGGCGGAGCGACCGCAGGCGAAGAAGCCCAAGGAAGGCAAGCCGAAGCGGGAGACGAAGCCGCAGGCCGCCGCGCCGCCGGCGGAGCAGTCGCAGGAGGTGGCGCCTCCGGCGCCTGCCCCGGAGGAGGACGATCAGGGGCAGGACGAGGATCAGCCCGCCGGCCCGGCGACCCCGGAGGGCGCACGACTCAACGATCGCGGCTTCCAGCTGATGAGCGAGGGCCGCTACGACGAGGCGATTCCGATCCTCCAGCGGGCGGTCAACTCGTTCCCGCCCGGAACGACGGACCCGAACTACGCATACGCGCTGTTCAACCTGGGTCAGTCGCTGCGTCTGGCCGGGCGACCGGACGAGGCCATTCCCATCCTCGAGCAGCGGCTCGAGATTCCCAACCAGACCGGGATAGTGCGGCGCGAGCTCGAGCTCGCGCGCCGGGACGCGGCCAGGGACTAGCCGCGCGGGCAGCGGCCACCTGGCGCTCGACCCCCGCCGACGGCGTGGTTCGCGGCGCGTAGCCGAGCTCGGCGGCCGACTTTCGCGCACAGCCGGCCGTGATCAGCGCTTCGCCGTTCCAGGCCGGCAGCCGCTCCAGCGTCGCGCTCCGCCCGACCGCGCGCTCGATCAGTGCGAGCGCGTCGCCCAACGGGACGGGAGCCTGGCCCGACACGTTGTAGGCCTGGCCCGGGCGTCCCCTGTGGAGGGCTGCGATGAGGCCGGCCACGGCGTCGTCGATGTAGGTGAAGTCGCGCACGGCGCCGGCTCGCGCGTGCCACTGCACCGGTCGCCCGCGGGACAGGGCGGCGATCCAGCGCGCGAATGCCATGTCGGGTCGCTGGCCGGGCCCGTACACCGTGAACAGCCGTACGACCACCGCCTCCGCTCCCCGCTCGGCGGCGGTCGCCAGGCACGCCCGCTCGGCGGCGAGTTTGCTGAACGCGTAGGGGCCGAGCGGGGCAGGTGGGGCTTCCTCGGGGGTGGGGACTTCGGCGGCGTTGCCGTAGACGGACGAGGTCGAGGCCAGCACGAAGCGCGCTCCCCGCTCCGCTGCGGCGAGGGCGAGCCGTTCGCTCGCGCGGGCATTTTCGCGCCACAGCTCGGCGAACCGCCGCGGCGTGCGAACGCCCGGCAGCGCCGCCAGGTGGATCACGGCCTCGGTGCCGGCCAGGACGATGTCGTCGGAGACCGCGCCCACGTGTGCTCGCACGATCTCGGCGCCGCGCGTCGCCAGCGCGTCCTCCGCCGCCGCCCCGTTGCCGCGAGCGTAGGAGCCGACGAGGCTGTCGACGCAGCGCACCGGGCGCCCGAGGTCGAGCAGCGCGTGGCACAGCCTGCTGCCCACGAAGCCGAGCCCGCCCGTCACGCAGACCGTGCCTTCGCCCACTCGGTTCACCGCGCGCCCTCCAAGAGTTAGGGAACCCTAACTCGTCGAGCGAGGTCAGTGGCGGCTCGCATTCAGGTAGAGGCGATCGGCATCCTATGGCCCCATGACCACCGACACGACCGCCCCCCAGACCACCATGCGCGCTCTCGTCGCGCGGCCGTCGGCTCCGCACGGCCTGGAGCTCGGCGAGATCGAGGCGCCCCGTCCAGCGCCCGGTCAGGCGCTCGTGGAGGTCCGAGCGGTGTCGCTGAACCGGGGTGAGGCCCGTTACCTGCCCCGCCGGCAGGAGGGCACGGTGCACGGCTGGGACGTGGCGGGTGTCGTGCGGAGCGCGGCGGCGGATGGCAGCGGGCCGGCGGAGGGAGCGCGGGTGGTCGGGCTGGTCGACGGGGGCGCGTGGGCCGAGCTCGCCGCCGTGCGCACCGACCGCCTGGCCGAACTGCCCGAAGGCGTGAGCTTCGAGGCGGCCTCCACGCTTCCGGTGGCCGGGCTGACGGCCGTCCGGGCTCTCGCCGTCGCCGGGCCGCTGCTCGGCCGCCGCCTGCTCATCACCGGCGCATCCGGGGGAGTCGGCCGCTTCGCCGTGCAGCTGGCGCACCAGGGGGGCGCCCACGTGACGGCCGTTGCCGCCAACCCGGAACGCGCCGAGGGCCTCGCCGAGCTCGGAGCCGACGAGGTGATCCACGAGCTGACTCCCGAAGGCGAGCACTTCGACGTGAGCCTCGAGTCGGTGGGCGGCGACAGTCTCGCCGCGGCCCTGGCGCGGGTGGCGCCCGCCGGCATAGTGGTCGCGTTCGGGATCTCCTCGGGCGAGCCCACCACTTTCAACGTCGCGGGCTTCTACAACCGCAGGGGAGCGAGGCTGTACGGGATGCGCGTGTTCGACGAGCTGGACCGCCACCACTCGGCGGTGCGCGACCTTCGCTATCTCGCCGAGGAGGTGGCGGCGGGCCGCCTCGATCCCCAGATCACGCTCACGGCGAGCTGGCGCGAGGCCGGCTCCGCGCTGGAGGCGCTGCTAGAGCGCCGAGTGCGTGGCAAGGCCGTGCTGACGATCGGGTAGAGCGCCGCCGACGCCGCCGCCATAGATTTAGGCGCATGGATCTCACCCTCTCGGCGTCCGAACAGGAATTTCGCGACGAGGTGCGCGCCTGGCTCGCGCAGAACCACCCCGGCGAGGACCCGCCCGGCGACGACGAGGCCTTCGAGCACCGGAGGGGCTGGCAGAGGCGGCTGTTCGAGGCCGGTTTCGCCGGCATCGCCTGGCCGACGGAATACGGCGGCCGGGGCGCCACGATGGTGGAGCAGGCGATCTTCGGCGAGGAGATGGCGCGGGCCAAGGCCCCGTCCCCGATCAACGTCCTCGGACTCGTGATGGGTGGGCCGGTGGTGATCCACCACGGCAGCGAGGAGCAGAAGGAACGTTGGCTCAGGCCGATCCTCACGGCCGACGAGATCTGGTGCCAGGGGTTCTCGGAGCCCGACTCGGGCTCGGATTTGGCGTCGCTGAAGACGAAGGCGGTCAAGTCGAACGGAGAGTGGCTGGTCACCGGGCAGAAGGTCTGGACGACCTACGCGCACAGAGCCAAGTGGTGCATGCTCGTGGCGCGGACCGACCCCGACGCCCCCAAGCACCAGGGGCTCACCTACTTCATCATGGACATGGAGCAGGACGCGGTGCAGGTGCGTCCCCTCACCCAGATCACGCGCGAGCCGGAGTTCAACGAGCTCTTCATGGAGGAGGCGCGCGTCCCCGACGAGAACGTCGTCGGCGGCGTGGGGAACGGCTGGCCGGTTGCCATCACCACTCTCATGAACGAGCGCGCGGGGCTCGGCGCGGCCTCGGCGGTGGGCGTACGGATCGCCCTCGACGAGCTGAGGGAGCTCGCCCGCGAACGCGGCGTGGCCGACGACCCGGTGGTTCGGCAGAAGATCGGCCAGCTCACGATCGAGGTCGAGTTGCTTCGCCTCAATTCCTGGCGCGGGCTGACCCAGCTCACGAAGCGCGGCATGCCCGGCCCCGAGGGCTCGCTCCCGAAGTGGCAGTGGTCCGAGATCAACCAGGCGCTGACGGAGCTGGCGATCGACATCCTCGGCGAGGACGGCGCCGCCTGGGACTCGCCATGGGCATACCGCTTCCTGCGTGCCCGCGCCAACTCGATCGAGGGCGGCACCACCGAGATCCTCAAGAACATCGTCGCCGAGCGGGTGCTCGGCCTGCCGAAGCTGCGATAAGGGGGCCGGGCGTGAACTTCGACTTCACAGACGACCAGCAGGCGATCAAGCGGACCGCGAAGGAGTTCCTCGCCGACCGCTTTCCGCTCGAGCGGGTACGCGAGCTGGCCGAGTCGGGGGACTACGCCGACGAGGCGTGGAGGGAGATGTGCGAGCTCGGCTGGCCCGGCATCTTCATCGAGGAGGGGCACGGGGGCCAGGGTCTCGGCGTGATCGAGCTCGTGATCCTGATGGAGGAGCTCGGCTACGCCCTCGCGCCTGTTCCGTTCCTCTCGAACGCCGCGGCCGGCCTCGCGCTCCAGTTCGCGGGCACGCCCGAGCAGCGGGAGCGCTGGCTCCCCGGCATCGCCTCGGGCGAGGCGCGCGGCACGGTCGGCCTGCTCGGCAACGGCGAGGCCCGGCTCGTCCCCGACGCCGACAGCGCCGACGTGATCGTCGTCTTCACGGGGGCGGGGGGGTTCGTGGTGGAGCGTCCCGGCGCGGACGTCGAGCCGATCGAGACGATGGATCCCACTCGCCGGTTCGCACGTGTGCGTTCCGAGGGCGGCGATCCGCTGGCGGGCGACGGCGGCGACGCTCCCTACCGAATTGCGACCGCGCTGGCGGCCGAGCTGACCGGCGTGGGTCAGCGGGCGATGGAGATGGCCGTGGACTACGCGCGCGAGCGCAAGCAGTTCGGCCGCCCGATCGGCTCCTACCAGGCGGTCTCTCACCGCTGCGCCCAGATGCTGCTGGAGGTCGAGGGTGCGCGGTCGGCCTCGTACTACGCGGGCTGGTGCGCCGACGCGGAGCCGGAGACGCTGCCCCTGGCCGCCTCGATGGCCAAGGCATACGCCTCGGACGCGGGTTGGCGCGTGACCGCGTCGTCGCTCCAGGTCCACGGCGGGATCGGCTTCACCTGGGAGCACGACCTTCATTTCTTCCTGAAGCGCGCCAAGGTCGACGGCCTGCTTTACGGCTCGGCGGGCGAGCTGCGGGACTACGTGGCGGCCGTGTCCGGCCTGGAGGTCGCGCAGCCGGCGCCGGCCTGAGCCCGCGGTCAGGTGGCGTTGCGCTTGCCGGTAATCGCCGCGAGGGGCGATAGTACGCCGTAGCGCTCGGGCTCCGGCGCGGGCTCGGTGCGCACCGGCGGCCGCGGCTCGGCGGCGACCACGTGCTCAACCTGAACACCGGTGAACTTCTCGACCCGGTGAGGCAGGTCCACGGCCAGCCAGCGCGAGGCGCCGGTGGGGAGGGTCGAGATCACGATTTCGTCGAAGCGCCTCGGGTCCCACACATCGTGGACCGCGATCACCGGGTCGGCGTCGCCGACCATACCCTCGACCTCGAGGCCCGCGCCGCGCATGCGCTCGAGCGCCTCTTCGAGCCCCGCCTGGGCGGCTTCGCGTCCGGCCTTGCCGCCGCCGGTGGCGGGGACCAGAACCGTGAACCAGCACTCCCTGCGCTCAGCCCGGTTCTTCAGGGCCGCGAGCAGCTCGTCCGAGGCGGCGGTGACGTTTGCGACCACCAGCACACTGAACTTCCAGGCCATCGGACCTCCTCGTCGTGGCTTCTGGACGAGATTAGCGCGTGGGGTGGTCCGTCCCGTAACCGTCTCGGAGGGCGGCCCCCAAGTGGGGGGCGCCAGTGGGCGTCACTCTGGGCCGCGGTAGCTCGGCAGCCCGTGCTCGCGCGCCTGCATGGGGCCGCGGCGCTCCGAGCCGAGCGCGATCTGGTCGAGCCGGGCGATTTCCCGCTCGCCCTCGACTCGCGCGGGGTGGTCCGGCGGCAGGTCGGCGATGAGGGCGCGAATGCGGTTGCGGAGCTGGAGGGCGAAGTGTGGAGTGGAGGCGCCCATGAGCTGGCGCACGTCCTCGATGGTTGGCTCGCGCGTCGCGCGGTCCGGGCGCTCGTATTCGCTCACACCGGGAATCCTATGGTGACGTCGTCTGCACGGGGATCAGCTCGGTGATGCGGTCGATCTGCGCTTGCTGGGGGATCGAGATCGCATCCTCGTCGCCGAGTATCCAGGCCCGGTTGTACACGGCCTCGCCTGGATCGTGCTCATAGCCGGGCTGGACGCTCAGGAAGTAATCCTCGAGCGGTTTCGGCAGGCTCGCGGCCCGGTCCGTGATGAGCAGCGGCGCGAACACGCCGCGGGTGGCAAGGGACGCAGCGGCGGCCGCGTTCAGCGGCCGGGACAGGTTGGCCACGGTGAAGTTGTAGCCGGGCACGGCCACGCCCCAACCGAAGTCGCCCTTCTCGTAGCGGGCGAAGGCGATCGCGTTCTCGACCGGCGTCCGGCCCGCGACGCGGTTGACGGTGTGGGCGAGCCGCTCCCGCTTCAGCAGGCCGGCCACCCGCCTGGAGATGATCCGCTTCGGCCCGAGCAAGTAGACGTTTGGGCGCTCGTGGGCCCGGAGCGCCTTGCGAATGGGCGCCGGGACCGCGTTCGCCCGGACCGGCAGCACAGCGTCGCCGGCGCGTGCCGCCCAGGCCGCCGCGGGCATCGCCCACTCCGCGCTCTCGGCCGAGTACAGCACGACGTCGTTCGAGGGACGACCCCGTGCCGCGGAGAAGAAGCGGTCGATCGCGGCCGCCCGCTCGAACGGATTCGCGCCCGCGACGAGCGCGGTCTTGAAGCCGTCGGGGCGGGCAACGTCAGGGCCAAGCCGGATCACCTGCGCGTCCCTCGACAGATCGGAGCCGCTCGGGTCGAGCCGCTCGATCGTCTGCTCGGTCGCGTCGGGCAGCTCGTCCCCGTCGGAGAGCAGCAGCGGCGCCCCGATCGGCGGGCCCGCGAGGACGGAGGCAGCGATCCCGGTGACCCAATCGTCCTGGTCGACGAGCGCCACGGCGGTCGGCCGCTCGCCATCGCCCGGGGAGGGGTAGAGGGCGTTCGCCACCCCGGCGGCGTCCGCCGCCGCGTCGCTCCCGCCGATGCGGACGGTGTTGCGCGTGGCTGCCGACGTGTTTCCGGGCTCCTCCGTCGTTTGCTCGTCCTCCGCCGCGGGGGCGGGCCCCGGCGGCCGCGTCTCCTCACTGCCGAGGTTGCAGCCCGCGAAGACGAGCACGAGCAGGAGAAGCGGTACGGCGAGCCTGGCCAACGCGCGGGGCACGATAGCTGGCCCGGTCGCGGCTCCCGCCCGGACGGGCGCAGATATGAGGCGAAATGCCGGCGCGCAGGGTATGATTGACTGGTCAGTCAATCAATGAGCCGGAGGCTTCGGAACGGTGGATTTCAGGCTCAACGACGATCAGCTCGAGTTCCAGCGGACGTGTCGCGCTTTTGCGCGCGAGGTCATCCGGCCGATCGCGGACAGGTACGACCGCGAGGAGGGGATTCCCTGGGAGGCCATCAAGGCAGCGCGTGCGTGGGGTCTCCACGGACTCGAGCATCTCCAGCGCATGGGCGGCGACCAGGACGGCGTGCTCAGCTGCATCTATGCCGAGGAGCTTCACTGGGGCTGCGCCGGCATCGCGCTCGCCATCCAGGGCAGCTCGCTCGCCGCGGCGGGCATCGCGAGTTCCGGCACGCCGGAGCAGATCGCGCGCTGGGTGCCCGAGTGCTTCGGCACGGGCGACGAGATCAAGCTCGGCGCCTACGCCGTCACCGAGTCGGGCGCGGGCTCCGATGTGCGCTCGCTGCGCACAACCGCCCGGCGGGAAGGCGACGAGTGGGTGCTGAACGGCACCAAGGTCTTCATCACCAACGGAGGGATCGCCGACGTGACCGTCGTCGTGGCCACCGTCGATCCCGACCTCGGGCACCGCGGCCAGGCCTCGTTCGTGGTGCCGAAGGGCACGCCCGGCCTCTCGATGGGGAAGAAGGAGTCGAAGCTCGGCATCCGCGCCTCGCAGACGTCGGAGGTCGTCCTCGAGGACTGCCGCGTGCCGATGGAGTGCCTCCTGGGCGGATACGAGAAGCTCCAGAGGAAGCTGGAACGCGCCCGCTCGGGCCTGTCCACTGGCCGCTCCTCGAACGCTCTGGCCACCTTCGAGCTGACCCGGCCGCTTGTGGGCGCGTCGGCGCTCGGTATCGCGCAGGCCGCCTACGAGTGGACGCTCGAATACCTCGAGGGCCGGTCCGCGGATGGCGTGCCGTTGCTAGAGCAGCAGCGCGTCCAGCAGGTGCTCGCGGACGTGGCCACCGAGATCGAGGCGGCCCGGCTCCTGGTCTGGCGCGCCGCCTGGATGGGGCGCAACGGCATGCCGATGACCGGCGGGCAGGGCTCGATGTCGAAGCTGAAGGCGGGTGACGTGACGATGTGGGTCACCACCACTCTGATGGACCTCGTCGGCCCGTACGCTCAGACCACCGAGTGCCCGCTCGAGAAGTGGTTCCGGGACGCCAAGATCTACCAGATCTTCGAGGGCACGGCCCAGGTTCAGCGGCTCGTGATCTCGCGGATGCAGCGGGCGGAGTACCGGCGCAGGCTGGACGAAGCGGCCGGGATCCTCGCGGCCGCGTAGGGCTTCGTGCCGCCGGATCGGCGGGCGCGGCGGCGTATCCTCCAGCCGTGATCGTCCCGATCGCTCACGTCGGCGGCGGCGTCTTCGAGCCCTTGCAGCTCCTGCCGCCGTTCGCCGCACTCGCCGCCTATGCGGTGCGCGCGCGGACGCTCGCCCGGGAGGGGCGGCCGGTGCCTCCGGCGCGGCTCGTGTGCTTCGCCCTCGGGATCGCACTCGTCATCTCGGCGCTTACGACCCCCGTTGCGCACATCGGCGGCGAACTCGTCCTTGCCCACATGGCCCAGCACCTGCTGATGGCCGACCTCGGCGCGCTCTTCCTGGTGCTGGGGCTCACGGGACCGCTGCTGCAGCCCCTCCTGGCGACCCGCCTGGCGCACACCCTGCGAGTGCTGGCCCATCCCGTGGTGGCGTTCGTGCTCTGGGCCGTCGACCTCTACGTCTGGCACCTGCCCGTCCTCTACGAGGCGTCGATCGCATCGGCGCCGGTACACGCGCTCCAGCACACGACGTTCGTGTTCTTCGGCGTCGGGATGTGGTTCGCGCTGCTCGGGCCGCTGCCCCAGCCCGAGTGGTTCGGCAACGGCGCGAAGCTGCTCTATATCGTCGCCGTGCGCCTGACCGGCGCGCTGCTCGGCAACATCTTCATCTGGTCCGAGAGCGTCTTCTACTCCGCCTACCGCCCGGGCCAGGCGCATTGGCACATCACACCGCTCGAGGACCAGGGAATCGCCGGCACGATCATGATGCTGGAGGGGAGCATCGTGACCGTGGTGCTGCTCGGCTGGCTGTTCCTGAAGACCGCGCGTGAGTCGGAGGAGCGCCAGAAGCTGGTCGAGTTCGCGAGCGAGCACGGGCTCGAGCTGAGCGAGCAGAGAGCCGCGCGCGCGGTGGCCGCGGGCCGGGGCGAGGAGCTGCGCCGGCGGCTCGACCGGGCGGCGGCGGGTGGATGACGCCGCGCTTACGGGGCCTTGGCCGCTGCGAGCAGCTCGTCGTGGGACGCCAGCTTGACCCGCGGGCGCTGCTCGTCGCGCCCGCGCTCGAGCTCGTGGCCGTCGATCGCGCGCCAGCCCTCGACCGTGACCACGGAGGGGCTCCGCTCGCCGAGCAGGGCGTCGATGTGCTCGCGACCCGGCTCCGGCGGGTCCGCCAGCGCATCCGCCGCCAGGTCCTCCACGACGCAGTTGACGGTCTCCTCAGCGTCGCGCTTGTTGGTCCCCAGGATCCCGGTGGGGCCGCGCTTGATCCAGCCCACGGCGTAGACCCCCGGGAGCGGCTCGCCATCGGGCCTGAGCACCCTGCCGCCCTCGTTGGGGAGCACGAAGTGGCGCTCGTCGAACGGCACGTCCGGCAGCGGCACGGCCCGATAGCCCACCGAGCGCAGGACGAGCCCGCATTCGATCGTCTGCACGTCCCAGTCCACGGACCGCGCTCGGAGCGCCCCCTCGTCGGTCCGCATGATCTCGTTGCGGCGGACGTCGATCGCCTCGACCCTGCCGTTTCCCCGTATCTGAACCGGGGAGCGGAGGAAGCGCAGCTCGATCCGCCGCGGCGCCTCCTGGTCGGCGGGCCTTGCCGCGAACTCGCGCAGCAGCTGCACGTTCTTGCGTGCGGTGAAGGTTCCCTCCTCGGCCAGCCACCGGCGCGATACGGGGTCGAGCTCCACGTCGTCGGGGTCGACTCGGACGTCGACGCCGTCGAGGCGCCCCAGTTCGCGCAGCTCGGCGCTCGTGAATGCCACCTGCGCGGGACCGCGCCGGCCGAGCACCACCACCTCCTCGATGCGGCTTTCGCGGAGCGCCTCGAGGGCGTGATCGGCCACGTCCGTGCGCTCGAGCTCGCGCGGGCTCAGGGTCAGCATGCGCGTCACGTCCGCCGCCACGTTCCCGTTGCCGATCACGA
Source organism: Thermoleophilaceae bacterium (assembly GCA_036519295.1). Classification (GTDB taxonomy): domain Bacteria; phylum Actinomycetota; class Thermoleophilia; order Solirubrobacterales; family Thermoleophilaceae; genus JACVRW01. Next base: position 14,613 of record DATDLN010000198.1, on the reverse strand, counting down.
CGGCCCGCTCCGCCGACAGGTCGAACTCGAGTCCGCGGTAGTCCGGGTGGGCGTTGTACCAGGCCACGAAGTCCGTCGCGGCCCAGCTCCCCGGTAGCTCCTCGCCGGGGATCCCCAGCGACTTGTCGGTCTGCGCCCCCGTGGCGTAGATCACGGCCGTGTAGTGGCGCATCAGCTCCGAATGCGAGACGTCGACGCCTATCTCCACGTTGCCGAAGAAGCGGCAGCTCCGCTGGAGCGTCTGCCGATCGAACGTGTCCTCGAGGCGCTTTATCTCCTGGTGGTCGGGGGCTACGCCGCCGCGCAGCAACCCCCAGGGCGTGGGGAGCCGCTCGAATAGGTCGATCTCCGCGTCGCCGCGAGCCCGCAGCAGGCAGGCCGCGGCGAACGCGCCGGCGGGCCCGGCCCCGACGATCGCAACCTGCGGTCCCGCGCCGGCCATCACGCAGCGGTGCGCTGGGCGGTGGTGTGCTCGGCGAAGAACTCGGCGTTCAGCTCGAGCGCGTAGTCGTACTTCTCGGGGACCTCGAAGTCGGCGAAGATCGCGTCGACCGGGCACGCCTCCACGCAGGCGTCGCAGTCGATGCACACCTCGGGGTCGATGTAGAGCTGCTCGGCAGCCTCGAAGTCGGGCGCCCCAGGCTTCGGATGGATGCAGTCGACGGGGCAGACCTCGATGCAGGAGTCGTCCTTGATGCAGCTGCCGGCGATGACGTAGGTCATGCCCCCGACAGGCTACATACCTGGCAAACCTGGTCGCATTTCGGGAAATAGCCCTGAAGCGGCGGTCCGGGCGGAGAGCAACATTTCCGCGCAACGAGCGGCATGAGCATCCATCCGGCGCTTGACCCGCCGCCGCGGCGTTGATCTACTGCCCGCCGAGACGCGGACGGAGCGCAAAGAGCGAAGCCAGAGGTTGTGAGGCTCGCCGCGCAGCCCGTCGGCTTCGGCCGACGCGGCGCGCACCTCAAGCGCGAAGTCCGCGTCTCTCTTTGTTGTGTGCCCTCCCCGTTGCCGTCCCCCGCGGCGCCTCGCGACGTTCCGGCCGGCGTCCCGGGAACGGCGGCGGCTCCTCGCGGGTGGCGGCCGCTCATCAAAGCGCCCGCGCGCCTGCGGTGGCCGCGGCCGCCGCGAGGATCGTGACGAGCAGCGGTGCCCGCAGGAGCACCGCGCCCGCGGCGGCGGCCAGACCTATGGCTCGGGCGTCGACCGTGAGATCGCCCTCGCGCGTAGTGAAGGTCTCGGTCAGCACCAGCGCGGCCAGGAGGGCCGGGGCGAGGAGGGAGATCACGGCGATCGCCGCGCGCGGCAGCTCACGACCGCCGAGCGCGACCGGTCCGGCGGCCTTGATCGCGGCGGTTGCAACCGCCAGCCCGGCGATGGTGACCCAGACCGCTGTCATCGAAGGCTCCACTAGGCCCTCAGCCCTATGAGCGCCGCCGCCGAGGCCGCGAGCACCGGCAGACCCGGCGGCACGATCGGCGCGAGCAGCAGTGCGATGGCGCCACCGCCGAGGGCCGCCGCCCTCGCGCGCGAGGAGCGCAGCTCCGTCGCCATCAGGCCGAGGAAGAAGGCCGGAAAGATGGCGTCGAGCCCGAACGCGGCGGGATCGCCGATCGCTTCGCCGCCGAAGACCCCGATCACCGTGCCTCCCACCCACCCCGGGTACTGGGGAATGGTCGCGCCGAGCAGGAGGTCGCGGTCGAGGGTGCCCCCGCCGCGGGCGGCCAGAGCCCAGGAGGCGTCCACGATCGCCTGGCCCTCGGCGGCTCGCCGCGCCGGGCCGCCCGTGAGGGAGGGCGCCAGCGCCACGCCCATCGGAAGGAAACGGGCGTTGAGGAGAGTCCCGGCGATGATCGCAGCCGTGGCGTCGCCGCCCGCCGCCAACACGGCCGTCGCGCCGAACTGGGCCGCGCCGGCGAACACCAGGGCGGACATCACGATCGGCGCGACGGGTCCCATGAGCGGCCTGGCGAGCACCCCGAAGGAAATGCCAAGGACGAGACCGGCCAACCCAAACGCCACCCCGGCGCGCAGCCCCGGGCGAAGGTGGGCCAGTCGCGGCGGCATCGAGGGATGCTATCCCCGCTTCCCAAACCGGCTAAACCTCTTTGCTGGTTGACGTAAGGCCTGGCTGATTGAAGAGAGGTCTCGCTGGCTGAAGGGAGGCCTCGCTGGTCGGAGCCTTGCTGGTTGGAGGAGGTCTTGCTGGTTGGAGAGAGGACCTTGCCGCGCGTCACGCGGCCGGCGGATCCGAGCTTCGGGCCGCCGCCGCCAGGCCACGGACGCGAAGGGCATGCCGCTCGTTCAGCTCGGTGCCCACCCGGAGAAACCGGACCACGGCCTCGAGTTCCTTGTCGGATAGGTCGGCGAGGAGCTTCGCGCCCTCGGCGCCCATCGGCAGATAGGCCACCTCTGCCACGCGGGCCACCTTGTCGGTCGGCTGGACGATCACCCGCCGCCGGTCGTCCGGATCGCGTGCGCGCTTGACCAAGCCCATCCTCTCCAGCCGGTCGATGACGCTCGTAACGGCCGCCGGGCTCAGATCGACTGCCCGCGCCAGCTCGCCCGCCGAGATCCCTCCGCTCAGGTCGATGATGTCGAGGCAGCGCCCGTCGGTGCCGTTGATTCCGAGCAGCCGGAAGCAGGCGTCGTCCATCTTGTCGACGGCGATCTGGTATTCGCGGTTCGCTTGGATCAGCTCCTGCAGCAGTTGATCCCGCCGCCTTCCGGACCGCGCCGGCGGGGCTCCTTTCGCCGCCCGCCGCTCCCGCATTGCTCTCTCAAGTTCGTTTGACATTCGAAAGATTCGATGATTAAATACTTCGAGACTTGAAGATCTTACCCCAGCGGAGGCGGATCCACAAGGAGTCAGCCAAGTGATCTGGACCAGGAGTCTGAACCACATGAGAAATGCAATCGAGGCAGAGGGCCTCACCAAGAACTACGGCGACGTCCGCGCGCTCGACGGTCTGTCCTTTGCCGTCGAGGAGGGCACAGTGTTCGGCCTGCTCGGCCCCAACGGCGCGGGCAAGTCCACCACCGTCAAGGTGCTCACCACGCTCGCGCACTCCGACGAGGGCAGGGCGAGCGTGGCGGGCCGGGACGTGCTCCGGGAGCCGGGCCAGGTACGCCGCTCGATCGGCGTCGTGGCGCAGCGCTCCGGCGTGGACCGCGACCTGACCGGCCGGGAGAACGTGAAGCTGCAAGGGCACCTGCAGGGGATGCGCGGACGCGATCTCGACCGCCGGGTCGACCAGCTCCTCGAGCAGCTCGGCCTGGCCGACGCCGCGGGCCGCGTGGCTCGGACCTACTCCGGCGGGATGCAGCGCCGGCTCGACATCGCGATCGGCCTGGTGCACCGGCCGCGCGTGCTGTTCCTCGACGAGCCCACCACCGGGCTCGACCCCGAGGTGCGCGCCGCCATGTGGCAGGAGATCGGCCGTCTGAAGACCGACGAGGGCCTCACGATCCTGCTCACGACCCACTACATGGAGGAGGCCGACCAGCTCGCATCGCAGGTGGCGATCGTCGACCGGGGCCGCGTGGTGGCGCAGGGATCCCCGGCGGAGCTGAAGGCGAGCCTGCAGGGCGAGGCCGTGCACGTGGAGCTCGACGGGGCGAACGTGAACGGCAACGTCGATGCGGCACTCGAGGGCGTCCCCGGCCTGCGCGAGGTGATGGTCGAGGGTCGGGCGTTGCACGCGCGCGTCGACGACGGCGCACGGGCCGTGCCCGCGGTGCTGGCCGCGCTTGACGCCCACTCGATGCCGGTCGCCACGGTGACCGTAGCGCGCCCCTCGCTGGACGACGTCTACCTCCGCTACGCGGGACGTTCCTTCGCGGAAGCGGACAAGGCCGAGGAAAAGGAGGACAACGAATGACAGCCATATCCGACACCTGGGCGCTCACCGTCCGCGACCTCTTGCGTCTGTGGCGCCAGCCCTGGTTCATCGCCATCGTCCTGGTGCAGCCGGTGATCTGGCTGCTCCTGTTCGGCGAGCTGTTCCAGCGCGTGGTCGAGATCCCCGGCTTCGAGGGAGGCGACTACAAGCAGTACCTCGTGCCGGGCGTGCTCGTGATGACGGCCTTCTTCTCGAGCGGCTGGAACGGGATGTCGACGATCGAGGACCTCGAGCGCGGCGTGACCGACCGGCTGCTCGTGACGCCGGCGCGGCGTTGGCCGCTGATCGTCGGTCGCCTGGGCCAGAACGCGGTGCAGGTGCTGATCCAGTCCCTGGTCATCATCGGCATGGCGCTCGCCATCGGCGTGTCGTTCGAGGGCGGCGTGCTCGGCGTGATCGCGCTGGTGCTGGCCGGGCTCCTGCTCGGCACCGCCTTCGCCGCGCTATCCAACGCCCTCGCGCTGGTGGCTCGGCAGGAGGAGAGCCTGATCGGAGCTGTGACGTTCCTTCAGCTGCCGCTCACATTCCTCTCGACGGCGTTCATGCAGGAGAGCCTGATCCCTAACTGGGTGGCGACCGCGGCGGACTACAACCCGGTCAACTGGGCGATCGTGGCCGGCCGCGAGGCGGTCCAGAGCGGGACCGACTGGGGCACCGTGGCCGGCTACTGCGGCCTGCTGGCGGCGTTCGCGCTCGCATGCACGATGCTCGCAACGCGCGCGTTCCGCGCGTACCAGAGCTCGGTTTAGGCAGTGGGGCCGGGCGCACCCGGGGCGTAGCCTTTGGATGGTGCGCCCGGCCCCTCTGACGGTCCTTGCGGTGGCGCTTGCCACGCTCGGTGGCTGTGATCTGTCGTCCTCGGACGAGGCCGAGCGTTCGCACGCCGCGGCGCCGCAAGAGCGCCATTACTCCTATGACGCACGCGTAATCCGCGGCTGGCTGCTCGCTCTCGAGCGGCAGGACTACGACGGCGCCGCGTACTACTTCGCGCCCGGGGCGATCATCGACCAGGGGCATCCCTACCGGCTCCGCGACCAGTCCGCGGCACGAGCGTTCAACGCCTCGCTCCCATGTCGCGCGGATCTGATCGACCTGAAGCACGAGGACGGCAAGGTGCTCGCGTCATTCCGGCTGCGGCGCGGCCCGGGCGGCGAGTGCAGCGGCGTGGTGAAGGTGCGTTACACGATCCGCCACGGGAAGTTCACGGAGTGGCGTCAGCTGCCGTCCGAGGAGGCGCCGCCGGGCGAGACGGTCTTGCGCGAGGGGCCGGGCTCGGCCCGGACCGGAGCGATGGCAGTCTGATCGTCGCGCCCCGCCTCGATGCGCTCCCTCTCGGCCAGGCGGCTATCGCGGCGCACCTGGGCCTCCCGTGCGCGACGCTCCCCCGCCGCCGTCTCGGGCCGCACGGCCGGGACCGCGACCGGGCGGCCCTCGTCGTCCAGCGCAACCATCGTGAGGTAGGCGGTGGAGGTGTGAACGAGGGGCGTTCACCATCGCCTTGACCGTCACGAGCTGTCCGACGTACACGGGGTGCACGAAGTTCATGCGGTCCATCGCCGCGGTCACGGCCCGCCGGCCGGAGTGGCGCACGGCCGCGATCCCCGCCACCTCGTCGCAGAGGTGCATGATCACGCCGCCGTGCACGTTCCCGCCGAGGTTGGCGTCGCCGATGCCCATCCAGCGGCTGAGGACGGAGCTCGACGCCGATGGCGGTCGCGGTTCCACGCGCCGGGTAGTCTAGGTCTCTCATAACGACCATCGAGCGTGAAGGAGGCGCGGCATGCCAGGGCTTGGCGGTCGCTTTTCAACTGTGATCAAGGCCAAGATCTCGAGGATGCTCGACCGGACCGAGGATCCGTCGGAGACGCTGGACTACGGCTATCAGAAGCAGGTCGAACTGCTGCAGAACGTCAAGAAGGGTGTCGCCGACGTCGTCACCTCGAAGAAGCGGCTCCAGATGCAGTCCACGAAGCTCGAGCAGCAGGTGGTGAAGCTCGACACCCAGGCCCGTCAGGCGCTCTCGCAAGGCCGCGAGGACCTGGCCCGCGCCGCGCTCGAGCGCAAGACCGTCGCCCAGACCGAGCTTCAGTCGCTCGATCAGCAGGTCAAGGAGCTCGAGGCCCAGCAGGAGCAGCTCACCGAGAACGAGAAGAAGCTGCGCACGAAGATCGAGGCCTTCCGGACGAAGAAGGAGGTCATCAAGGCTCAGTACTCGGCGGCCGAGGCCCAGGTCAAGATCTCCGAGGCCGCCCACGGCGTCGGCGAGCAGATGGCCGACGTGGGACTGGCGATCCAGCGCGCCGAGGACAAGACCGAGCAGATGAAGGCGCGGGCGGGGGCTGTCGAGGAACTCGAGGCTGCCGGCACGTTCGAAGACATCACCCAGCTTGGCCCGGCGCAGGACGACATCGACCGCGAGCTCGCGCAGCTTGGTGCCGGGGCGCAGGTGGACGACGAGCTGGCCAAGATGAAGGCGGAGCTGGGCTCGGGCGAAGGTGACGCGCCGGCGCTCGGGCAGGGCGAGAAGGAGGGCTCGGCCTGATGATCGTGCGCGTGTCGGGTGAGGGGCAGTACGTCCTGCCCGACGAGGACGGCGACCGTCTCAACGAGCTGGACAACCGGGCGGTCTCGGCTGTCGAGCAGGGCGACGAGACCGGCTTCCGCGAGCTCTGGTCGCAGATGCTCGAGCTGGTCGCGAGCGACGGCAACGCGCTCGACGAGGACGAGCTGGTCGAGTCCGACGTCATCCTGCCACCGCGCGACATCTCCTTCGACGAGGCCAAGGGCGAGTTCACAGGGGAGGGCCTGATACCGGACTAATGGACGAAGACGCCTTCAACCTGTCGATACGGAAGTTCCTGAAGAAGCTGGGCGTCACGGCGCAGCGGGAGATCGAGCTGGGAGTCCGGGATCAGATCGAGAAGGGACGGCTCGAGGGAGCCGAAACGCTCGACGCACAGGCGACCGTGCGCGTGGACGGCCTCGACGAGGACATCGTGATCAGCGGCCGCATCGCCCTCTCGGGGGACGACCGCTAGAGAATCTCTCCGGGCACGCCCGCCGAGAACACAAGCGGGACGCCCACCTGGGCGTCCCGCGTGCGCTACTGCCGGCGCCTGGGGCGAAGCCCTACGCCGCGATCCGCTCGCGCGTTTGGGTCCGCTCGCCCTGGCCCTCGTGCACTTCCAGCCTCTGCACGACACGCTCGGTATCGAGCTCGTGCGCGGTCAGGCCGATCGCGGCCAGCGCACCAATGGCGAGAGCCGACGCGAAGGTCAGATCGTCGACGGTCGACTGCGCGAAGACCTGGCTCGAGACGATCATCCACGCGCTCACGGCCGCAACCCCGCCACTGACAGCGAGCGAGGGCAGGTCGTTCCGGTAGCGGATGGCCACGCCGACCGACACGGCCAGCATCGCGACGCCCACGCCGAGCGAGAGCGCGGCGACGGTCGAGGGCGAGAAGGCGTAAGTCGCTAGACCAGGAAGGCCGCGGCGACGCCGAGTGACAGGTACGAGAGGTATCGACTACGCATCGGGGGCTCCTTTCGCTTCGTCCGATGCTCATGAGCCGAACGTATGCGCGCGAGGTGAGAGGCCGATGAGCCTCTCGATCGGGCCGGCGAACTGGTCGACCGTGAGCGAGGACGGCGAGAGGCGCCGGGGCTGCTCCCCGGCGCGGGAGAGGACGAACGAGGGAGTCGAGTCGACGTGGAACCTCTGCGCCTCCCGGGCGGCCGCGTCCAGCTGCCGGCTGACCGCGCCGCCGGTCGAGGCCTCGAAGGCCCGCGCGACGTCCACGCCGGAGGCCCCCGCGATGCGACGCAGGTATGCGTCCGTCACATAGCCGCTGTTCTCCGCTCCCTGGTTTCGGTAGACGAGGTCGGTGAACTGCCACAGCCGGTTCTGGAGACCGGCGGCGGCCGCCATCCGCGCCGCCCGCTCGGAGTCGGGGCCGATGAAGGAGAGGTTCCGGAACACCAACCTCAGCTCGCCGCTCCGGACGTAGCGCTGGACGAGCGTGGGGAGCACTGCCTCCGCGTACTGGCGGCAGAAGGGGCATTGGAGGTCGGCGAACTCGGTGAGGGTTACGGGCGCGTGCGGGTCGCCCAAGGCGATGCCGTTCTCCGGAATGCCGCGGAAGAGCGCTCGCGCCTCGGGAGCGCCGCTAACTGCGCCGCCGGCGCCGCCGGAGGACCCGCCGGCCTGGCTGATCGCGACGGCGACCGCCACGATCAGCACCGCCGCGACGACCGTGGCGGCCAGGACGCTCTGCTTCGCGCGAGGCACGCCGATGCAGGCTCGCTTCCCCGGATGAGTACGGGATGAGCGTCCTCATCCGGGATTCATCCGGCCGCAGGATGCTCGGGGCCCTCGGCAATCCGGACCAGGAAGGAGAACGCGTGCGGGAACGGCTCATCCTCGCTTCGACGGCGTCGTGTGCGCTGGTGATGCTGGTTGCCATTCACAACGGCGCCTTCGACACCGGCGCCGCGGTCGTGCTGGTCGGCGCTCTCCTGCTCTTCGTCCGGGCCGCGTTCCGGCTCGTAGACGACGTGGAGCGCCGCGACGAGGAGCGGGCAGCGCGAGCTCAACCCAAGCGGCGCCCGCACGGCTGAGCGCACTCATCTGCGGCTCATCGGACGCGGCAAGCCTTGGGCTCAGCCATGAAGTGGATCGCCCGGAGGTGATGAGAGTGCCGGTGGAAACCCCAACTCGCGTCGTCGTGACGTCCGGACCCGGAACGCCCGGGCGGCGGAGTCGCTGGCGGCCCTATGCCCTCGCCGGTGCGGTGGGTGGGCTCGCGGCCCTCGTGCTGGGGGCGATCGCGCTCGCCACCGGTGTCGTCGACGGAAAGACCACGCGGGTGGTGGAGCAGGGCTCCTCCGGGCCGACGGTCCTGACGTCGAGGCCGGGACACAGCCTCGATGCGCGCGCGATCTACGCGGCCGACGCCCCGGGCGTCGCCTTCGTCCAGTCCTCGGGGATCACGACAAGCACGCCCTTCGGAAGCACCCAGGGGGTGGCCACCGGCTCGGGCTTCGTCGTCGACCGGCAGGGCGACATCCTCACCAACGCCCACGTCGTGAGCGGCGCCCGGCGCGTAACGGTCCGCTTCGGCGGCAGCGGCACCGAGGTGCCCGCCAGCGTGGCGGGTGTAGACACCTCGAACGACCTCGCGGTGCTCCACGTCGATCCGTCGAAGGTGGCGCTGCATCCGCTCCCGCTGGGTGATTCGGCGCGCGAGCACGTGGGCGATCCAGTCGTCGCGATCGGCAACCCCTTCGGCTACGACCGCACGATCACCGGAGGCATCGTGTCCGCGCTTCAGCGCCACATCACGGCGCCCAACGGGTTCACGATCGACCACGTGATCCAGACCGATGCGGCGATCAACCCCGGCAACTCCGGAGGGCCGCTCATCGATTCCAGCGGCCGCGTGATCGGGATCAATTCCCAGATAGCCACCGGCGGCAGCGGCGACGCCAACGTCGGCATCGGCTTCGCGATCCCGATCGCGACCGCCAAGAGCGAGCTGTCTACGCTCGAGCGCGGCGGCACGGTGCGGCACCCCTTCCTCGGCGTCGAGACGGTCCCCGGCCGGAACGGCGCGCTGATTCGGCGCGTAGAGTCCGGCAGTCCGGCCGCCGGGGCGGGATTGCGGCGAGGCGACGTGATCGTGTCGCTCGAGGGCAAGAGCATCGGCGATCCGGACGCGCTCACCACGGCCGTGGCGTCGCACCATCCCGGCGACAGCGTCTCGGTCGGATACGTGCGCAACGGGACGCATCACACCGCAAGCCTGAAGCTCGGGACGCGGCCGAACCAGCTCACGGGCGGATAGGCACCGCGCAGGAGGCCGGGCGCTGTGGTGTGATCGGCCTGACATGCGCCGCCGCGCGGCCTTCCGCCGACTGCCGATACGCCTGCGCCTGACGATCGCCTTCGCTGGCGTGCTCACCGTGGTGCTGGGCGCGAGCGGCGTGGTGCTCTACACGGAGTTCGAGCGCGACCTCGACGAGGTGATCGATCGCGACCTGAACGCGCGCGCCACCGACATGGCTGCGCTCGTGTCCGAGGGGCGTGATCCGCAGCGCACGCTGGCGGCGAGTGGCGAGCGGCTCGCCCAGATCTACAGCCCCGGCGGGCGCCTCTTGGCCTCCACGGCCGCCTTCTCGGGAACGCGCGCGCTGAGCGACCGTGAGGTGAGGGAGGCATCGCGCAGGCGACTGCGGATAGACCGCGCGGACACGCCGGTTGGCGACGCCCGCTTGAGGGCGGTCCCGGCGAGCGCGGGCGACGGGGCGCCGGTCGTGATCGTCGTCGGCGAGCCACTCGACCGCACCGACAGCTCCCTCGATCGCCTCCGCGAGCTGCTTCTCATCGCGGGCCCGTTGGCGCTGCTGTTGGCGACGTACGCCGGCTATCAGGTGGCCGGGGCCGCGTTGCGCCCGGTCGAGCGCATGCGGGCGCGTGCGGAGCAGATCACGGAGCACGACACCGCGGAACGCCTCCCGGTGCCCGGGACGAGCGACGAGGTCGAGGCGCTCGGACACACGCTCAACGAGCTGCTCGGCAGGCTGGACGCCGCACTGGGACGCGAGCGGCGGCTGCTGTCCGACGCGAGCCACGAGCTCCGCACGCCTCTGTCCGTGTTGCGTACCGAGGTGCAGCTCGCGCTGCGCGGAGAGCGCGACGCGCGCGAGCTCCGTGGGGCGCTCGAATCGGTGGGCCACGAGACGGAGCGACTCTCCCGGCTGGCGGACGACCTGCTCGTGCTGGCCCGCTCCGACCAGGGACGGCTGCCGATCCGCGGCGAGCCGCTCGACGCCGACGAGCTGCTGGAGGCCGCGGCCCGCCGAGCCCAGGCGGCCGCCGGCGCCTCGGGCCGAAGGGTGGTGGCCGAGCACCAGGGCGAGAACGGGGCGGTGGCCCTCGCCGACCCCGATCGCGCCGCCCAGGCGCTCGACAACCTCGTCGCGAACGCCCTCGCCTACGGCCGCGGCGAGATCCGGCTGAGCGCCCGCCAGGTGGAGGGGCAGGTGGAGCTGCACGTGGCGGACCAGGGCGACGGCTTCCCGCCCGAGCTGCTCGAGCGCGCCTTCGACCGTTTCAGCCGTGCCGATCCCGGCCGCTCCGGCGAGGGCACCGGCCTCGGGCTGGCGATCGTCGACGCCATCGCCCGCGCGCACGGCGGGCGCGCCGGCGCCCACAACCGGCCCGAGGGAGGCGCCGACGTGTGGATCTCGCTGCCGGCCGCCTGAGGCCGTCCGCGGCGGAGAAGTCAGCCCGCCGCGACCGGCGCCTTCAGGCGGTAGCCGGCGCCACGGACGGTCTCGATCGTGCTGACGCCGAACGGCCGGTCCACCTTGTCGCGCAGATAGCGGACGTAGACGTCGATGACGTTCGACTTGTGCTCGTAGCCCGTGTCCCACGCGCCCTCGAGCAGCTGGTAGCGCGAGAGCACTTCGCCGGGGTGGCGCATGAAGACCTCGAGCAGCTGGAACTCCTTCGTCGACAGGGGGATCTCGGTCGCGGCGCGGCGAACTCGGCGCGTGGCCGGATCGAGCTCCAGGTCGCCGACGCGGAGGAGGGGAGCGTGCTCGGCCGGGCCGCGCCGTGCGAGCGCACGGAGGCGCGCCAGCAGCTCGCCGAAGTCGAACGGCTTCGTCAGGTAGTCGTCGGCTCCGGTGTCGAGGCCCGCTATGCGGTCGTCGATCGCGTCGCGCGCGGTCAGCATCAGGATCGGCGTCCGCAGGCCCTCCTCCCGCAGCCGGCGACAGGTCTCGAATCCGTCGATCCCCGGCAGCATCACGTCGAGCACGACAACGTCGTAGGTGCCCCCGCCCGCCATCCAGAGGGCGTCCTCGCCCTTGATGGCGACGTCAGCGAGCAGGCCCTCCTCGCGCAGGCCCTTGCGAATCAGGCTCGCCAGCTTGACCTCGTCCTCGACGATCAAGATGCGCACGACCGAACCAAGCATGGCAGGCTCCTTCACACCGCGCGCGGGCCGTGACCACCCGGTGCGCGATCCTCGCCGGCGAGCATCACGACGAAGCAGCCGAGAAGCACCGTTGCGGCGCCGATCGCGAGGCCGGCGGCTGCCGCCTCCCACCCGCCGTTCAGTATGAGAACCGCCGCTAGGGCGGCGAGCAGCAGCCCGGAGCTGAAGAGGGAGGTGAGGTAGACGAACATCGCCTCCCGATCCTGGCCGGGACCGATGAGAGGGCGATGAGCAGGGTGCCCGCCCGGGGCCGCTCATGTTCCTTTCATGGCGAGGCTTTGCAATCCGGGGCATGACGGCGATCAGCGTGCAGGGCCTGCGCAAGAGCTACGGAGGCAACGAGGTCCTGCGGGGCCTCGATTTCGAGGTGCAGGCGAACGAGGTGTTCGGATTCCTCGGGCCGAACGGAGCGGGGAAGACCACGACCATCGAGATCCTCGAGGGCTACCGGGACCGGAGCGGCGGGGAGGTCTCGGTCCTCGGCGTCGATCCAGGCCGGCCGACCCGCGCGTGGCGCGAGCGCATCGGGCTCGTCCTTCAGCAGTGCGAGCTCAACCCGCTGCTCACGGTCGCGGAGACGCTCCAGCTCTTCTCGAGCTTCTATCACTCCCCGCGCCCGGTGGACGAGACCGTCGACCTTGTCGGACTCGGCGACAAGCACGATTCCCGCGTCGCTGCCCTGTCGGGCGGCCAGAGACGGCGACTCGACGTGGCCGTGGCGCTGATCGGCAATCCCCAACTCCTGTTCCTGGACGAGCCGACGACGGGCTTCGATCCCTCTGCCCGGCGCGGCGCCTGGAACATGGTCGAGCGGCTGAAGGCGCTCGGCAAGACCATCTTCCTCACGACTCACTACATGGACGAGGCCCAGCATCTCTCCGATCGCGTGGCGATCCTCCGGGATGGCGGGCTCGTCGCCATCGGCCCGCCCTCCGAGCTGGCCGCACGCGGGTCGCCCGAGACGGTGGTGAGCTTCCGGCTTTCGAACGGGACGCCGATCGCGGACATTCGCGCGAACGTGCACGCCCCGCTCGAGACCTCCGGCGGGGTCGTGTCGCTCCGGGCGAGGAACCCCCAGCGCACGTTGTTCGAGCTCACGTCCTGGGCCGAGCGGGAGGGGGTCGAGCTCATCGGCCTGGAGGCGAACCGTCCGGGGCTCGAGGAGGTCTTCCTCGAGCTGACCGGAGACAACAACCATGGCTGACGTCCGGCTCGCCCTAACGCAGGCGCGCTACGCGCTGTTGACGGCGTTCCGCAACCCCCGGACGGTCGTCTTCCAGATGGCGTTCCCGGTCATCCTGCTGATCCTGTTCAACTCGATCTTCACCAAGGGGTCCGACGAGACGGTCACCTTCGCGGGCGGCACGATCACGGCCAGCGCCTACTTCACCGCCGGGCTCGCCGCGTACGCGCTGGCGCTCTCGACGTTCACCAATCTCGCGATCGGGCTCACCATGCAGCGGGAGACGGGGCAGCTGAAGCGGCTGCGGGGAACGCCGATGCCCTCCTGGACGTTCGTTGCCGGGCAGGTCCTCCGTTCCGCCGCGACGGCGCTCGTGGTGGTCGTGGTGTTGTTCGCGATCGGGGTCATCGCGTTCGGCGTCGACCTCTCGGCGGAGCGTGTGGTGGGACTTGTCGTCTACGTCGCGCTTGGCACTGCGGCCTTCGCGGCGCTCGGCATGGCGGTGACCGTGGTCACTACCACGGTCGACAGCGCCTCCACCATCGGTCCCTTCACGATCGTGATGCTGTCGTTCGTCTCCGGGGTCTTCATCTCCGTGGACACGCTTCCGAACTGGCTGGAGTCGGTGGGGAAGGTCTTCCCCCTCTACCACCTGGCGGAGGGCCTGCAGACCTGCCTGGTGTCGGGCGCCGGCGGTACGGGGCTCGATGCCGGCAACGTCGCCGCGCTGGCGCTCTGGGGCCTGGCCGGCGTCGCCATTGCCGTGCGCCGCTTCCGCTGGGAGCCACAGGCGGCGCCCGCATAGGAAGATTCGGGGGACCCCGAGCGACAGGAGCGAGCAGTGAGCGACGAGTATCCCGTGCAGTTCGAAGTGGACTACCCGGACCGCGCCCTCGACCGCCTGACCACCGCCTTCCGCATCTTCACGATCATCCCGATCGCGATCGTCCTCAACAGCATCGGCGGCTACTACTGGGGCAGCGGCTACGACGCCAGTTCGGACGCTCCCACGATCGCCATCGGCGGTACCGGGCTGCTGTTCCTACCGCCGCTGCTGATGATTCTCTTCCGTGAGAAGTACCCGCGCTGGTGGTTCGATTGGAACCGCGAGCTCCTGCGCTTCACCAACCGCGTCGGCACCTACCTGGCGCTCATGAACGACCGCTATCCCTCGACCGACGAGCAGCAGTGGGTGCGGCTCGACTTCCCCTACCCCCAAGCCAAGACCGACCTCAACCGCTGGCTCCCGCTCGTCAAGTGGTTCCTCGCGATCCCCCACTACATCGTGCTGTTCTTTCTCTACATCGCGGTGTTCTTCGTGGTGATCGCCGCCTGGTTCGCGATCCTCTTCACGGGGCGCTATCCGCGGGGCATCTTCGACTTCGTGGAGGGCGTGATCCGCTGGCACAACCGCGTCGTCAGCTACGCCTTCATCCTCGTCACCGACCGCTACCCGCCCTTCAGGCTGAGTGAGCCCCGGGCCGCTCCGGCGGGCCCGTAGGCGCAGCCGAGCCGCGGGG
>DATDLN010000197.1:0-18607 GCA_036519295.1 Thermoleophilaceae bacterium | reverse complement strand
CGTCTGGCATTTGCAGGCGTTTCGTGCTGTCCGTCGTCAGCCCTCGTTTTCAGCGGCGCGGCCTTCTAAGCCGCGGGTCGCAGGTTCGAGTCCTGCCCGGGGCGCTCAGGCGAGATTCCCCTAGCGCGGTCCTTCCCTCGTCAACCCGCCGCGGCCCTACACCACAAGGGTCGTACGACCGTTCAGCACGGAGCTGATCCCAATACAGACGCCGGAGCGACACGGGAGCCGATCCTGACCGGCTCGACAGGAGAGCTTCAAGCTCGCGCTCGAAAGGCGTCGTGCGTGACCGACATCACAGTGCGCGATGTAGCGGTTCGATATATCGTTCCGAGACATGGAAACGAGACCGACCGGATACGTGATCCTGGGGATGCTTCGCAACGGGCCCCGCTCCGGCTACGAGATCAAGCGGGTGGTCGACCACTCGACCCGCTTCTTCTGGGCGGCGAGCTACGGCCAGATCTATCCGGAGCTGCGCAAGCTCGCGAAGGCCGGGCTGGTGGCGGGCGAGTCGCGGCCGACCGGCGGTCGCAGACGCACCGTCTACCGCCTGACCGACACCGGACGTGAGGAGCTTCGCCGCTGGCTCGAGCGGCCGCCCGAGCGGCTCGAGCTCCGCGACGAGGGGCTGTTGAAGCTGTTCTTCGCCGGCGCCGCCGAGCCCGGCAAGGCGGTCGAGATCATCGACGCCAAGCAGCGGCTGATCGAGGAGAAGCTCGCGGCGCTGCGCGAGATCGAGCCGTACGCGGCCGCCGCCGCGTCGTCGGACCCGTTCCCGTACCTGGTGCTCCGCTACGGACTCGAATCGAGCGAGTGGGTCATCGCGTGGTGCGAGCGGGCGCGGGCCGACTTGGCCGGGGCGAAGTCGAAGTCGAAGAGCCGAAAGGGGCGGGCTGCCTGATGTTCGAGCGACTGGCGCTGCTGGCGGACCGGCGCGGCAGGGCGGTGGTGATCGCGGCGGTCGTGCTCGCGATCGCAGCCGGCGCGCTCGGCGCCGGGGTCGCCGATCGCCTCGACCCGTACGGAGCCGACGATCCGGCGACCGAGAGCGTCAAGGCCGCCGCCCGTCTCGAGCAGGCCGGCTACCGCGAGACGGGCGTTGTGGTGCTGGTCGACGACCTCGACGTCGACTCGGCGGCCGGCCGAGAGCGGATCGAGGCCCTGAGCGAGCGGATCCGCGCGGATAGCGACGTCGCCGCGGTGGCGAGCTTCTACACCACCGGCTCGCGAGACTTCGTCTCGCGCGACGGCGGCTCGACCTACCTGGCGGTCCGACTGTCGCCGACGGACGACGACGCGATCCAGGACGCGGGCGAGCGGCTCAGCGCCGCGCTCGAGGACGAGCCCGGCGTCCTCGTCGGCGGCGGCGCGGTCGCCCAGCAGCAGGCGAACGAACAGGTCGAGCAGGACCTGCGTACGGCCGAGCTCTACGCCTTCCCGATCCTGTTCCTGCTGTCACTGCTGTTCTTCCGCAGCCTGGTCGGCGCCGCGCTACCGCTGGTGGTCGGGGGGCTGACGATCGTCGGCGCCACGCTGATGCTGAGCGTGGCCAGCGAGCTTGGCTCGATCTCGATCTTCGCGCTCAACCTCGTGGTCGGACTCGGGCTCGGGCTGGCGATCGACTACAGCCTGTTCATCGTCTCGCGCTACCGCGAGGAGATCGCCAAGACGGGCCCCGGACTCGAGGCCATGCGGCGCACGATGGCAACAGCGGGGCGCACGGTTCTGTTCAGCTCGCTGACCGTGGCCGGCGCGCTCGCGTCGCTGCTCGTCTTCCCCCAGCGCTTCCTGTACTCGATGGGCATCGGCGGGTCGCTGGTCGCGCTGATCGCCGCGGCGGTGGCGCTGATCGTGCTGCCGGCGATCCTGGCCCTGCTCGGAACGCGCGTCAATGCTCTTTCGCCCGCCTTCCTCCGCGGCCGCGCGGAACGCGACGCCCGGCCCGCCGAGCAGGGCTTCTGGCACCGGCTCTCGCGGCTGGTGATGCGGTTCCCCGGCCGGATCGCGATCGCAAGCGCGGCGTTGCTGATCGCGCTCGGGATCCCCTTCTTCGGCATCCGGTTCACCTCGGTCGACGCCCAGGTCCTGCCCGACAGCGCCAGCGCGAACCGGGTCGACGACGCGTTGCGGGCCGAGTTTCCACCCTTCCGAGACACCCCGATCCAGCTCGCGGTCGGCGGCGGACGGGCCCCAGGCGGAAAGGGTCGCACGCGACGCCGAGCGGCTGCCCGGGGTGACGGAGGTCAGGCCGCCGGTCGAGCTCGAGGGCGGCAACTTCGCGGTCGAGGTCGTCTCCTCCAACCCGCCGCTCAGCCAAGCCAGCGAGGACCTGGTCGCCGACCTGCGGGCGCTCGAGGGCGATGCGCCGACGGCGGGCTTCACGGCGGGTTTCGTCGACCTCAAGCACAGCCTCGCCGAACACCTCCCGCTGATGCTGGCGATCGTCGTCGCGGTGACGCTCGCGGTCCTGTTCGCGTTCACCGGCTCGCTGGTACTGCCGGTGAAGCAGATCCTGATGAACCTGCTCGGCCTCAGCGCCGTGTTCGGCATCCTGGTGCTGATCTTCCAGGACGGTCGACTCGAGGGCCTACTCGGCTACACGAGCCAGGGCGCGCTCGAGGCCACCCAGCCGCTGTTCCTGTTCGTCGTCGCCTTCGGGCTGTCAACCGACTACGGCGTCTTCCTCCTCTCGCGGATCAAGGAGGCCCACGACGGCGGTGCCACCGACGCCGACGCGGTCGCGACCGGCCTCGAGCGCGTCGGACGCATCGCCACCGCCGCCGCGGTCCTGTTCGCCGTCGCGATCGGCGCCTTCGTCACCTCCGAGATGATCTTCATCAAGCAACTCGGGCTCGGCACCGCGCTCGCGGTCCTGATCGACGCCACGATCATCCGGGCGCTGCTCGTCCCCTCGCTGATGAAAATGCTCGGCAAGTGGAACTGGTGGGCACCCAAGCCGCTGCGCCGAATCCACGCCCGGCTCGGGTTCAGCGAGGCGTGACCGGCCGGCGCTTGGACCGCCTGAGCGTCGCCGGCACGCGGATGGTCGCCGGGCCCGCCGCGCCGGTTCCGGCTCTTTCGTGGAATCGAGTCGAGCTCAAGGAGGTCTTAACGGCTCGGCAAGGCCTATGCGCCCGGACGTGGCGCTCGCATTCGATCGCATGGCCGCCGGAGCAGGAGGCGGGCCGGTCAGCCTGGATACGTAATTCGGCCGGAATCAATGTCGAGCACCCCTGCTAGCGGGCGGGCCTTCGTCGTGAGAGGAGGGTCCCGCGACTTCGAGAGACGCGGTGGGGAGGCTGCGTCGGGGATAGGCAGATCCGCCAAAAGGAACGAAAGCCGCTGGACAGGGGGAGGAGAAGCGCGTGGGCGGCTCGGCCGGCCGAGGGGGGCGACCGAGCCGAACACGTCAGCGGAGGTGGTATGCGAGGTCCGCGGCGGCTTGCCGCAGGGCGGTTGCGGTGCTTGGGACATCCAGCAACGCGTTGAGCAACGCGAAGTCGTGGATGGCGCCGTTGTAGCGCACGTTGGTCACGTCCACCCCGGCCTCGTCGAGCTTGCGCGCGTAGGCCGTCCCTCGTCGCGCGGCACGTCGATTGGCTGGTGCCCCGGCGTCGTCCGAATCGAGCGGTGGCGGCATGTTCCGCGTGGCTGACCGAAGGTGGAGCCTGCGCCTGCGTGCCCCGCGCCGCTGCACCCTCTTGCTCGAGCGCGCGCCGACGACCAGTGCCCCACCGACAGCATCCGCCTCACGGTAAGCCGACCCCGGCGCTGAGCCGAACGACGCCGGCCACAGCTCGACACGCATGCGCTCTGACGCAGCTCTCACAGGGGTGCGTGATCTGATTCGCTCTATGAGCGGAACGTCCGGGGGCCTTCCAAGCCGCGGGTCGCAGGTTCGAGTCCTGCGGGGGCTCTCGAGACCAGTTCCGAGTCGTCGACCAGTCGTATGTGAAAACGCCGAGACGAAGGAGGACATGTGCTGCTCGAGGGCAAGAACGCCGTTATCTACGGAGGGGGTGGCTCGATCGGGGGCGCCGTCGCGCGGGCCTTTGCCCGGGAGGGGGCCAAGGTCTTTCTCGCCGGGCGCACCCGGGCGACGCTGGAGGAAGTCGCGGAGTCGATCCGCGCCGCTGGAGGGGCCGCCGACACTGCCGAGGTCGACGCGCTCGACGAGGCGGCGGTCGATCGCCATGCCGATGCGGTCGCGGCGGAGGCCGGAGGAATCGACATCTCCTTCAACCTGATCGCACACCCGTACACCCACGGCGTCCCGCTCGTGGAGATGACCGTGGACGATTTCATGGCGCCGGTGGAGACCGCTGCGCGGACCACGTTCCTGACCGCGAGGGCCGCCGCCCGCCACATGATCCCCAGGCGCTCGGGCGTGATCCTCGCCTTCGGCGGCCCCGGCGACCGCAGCGGGCCGATGCGCGACTACTACCTGGGTGGAACCCAGCTCGCCTTCGATGCGATCGAGACCTTCCGGCGGCAACTGGCCGTCGAGGTGGGACCGCATGGGATCCGCGTCGTCACCCTCGCCAGCGGAGGGGTGCCCGAGTCCCTCCCGGAGGGACTCGACGGCCGCGAGAAGATCGTTGAGATGATCGAAGCGCAGACGCTCCTGGGGCGCGCCGCCACGCTCGAGGACGTGGGCAATGCGGCCGCCTTCGCCGCGTCCGATTGGGCCCGCAGCGTGACGGCGGCGATTGTCAACATCAGCGCCGGCGCGCTGGTCGACTAGTAAGGAGCGGTTGGGGCGCTAGGGTCGGCACACGAATGGCGGATCAGCCACGACTCATCATCCAGCTGCCGCGCGGCGGCGCGGTCGACCGGCAGCTCACGGCGCAGCCGCCGCCGAGCATCGCGGGCGGCGACGTCGTGATCGACGCCGGCCCGACCGACTCCGACGGTTATCTCGAGCCGCCCGCCGCCGGCAAGGTCGTGCTGTCTGTGGCCTCGCCCGAGGCGTTGGCGCGCGAGGCGGAGGAGGTTCGCCGCGTGATCCGGGGGGCGGGGAAGGGCGTCGACCCGCTGGTCGTGGTGGTGGAGGCCGCCGAGGAGCTCCGCGACGACGAGGTCGCTGCGATTCTCGATGCAGCGGGCCGCACGTCTCGCGTGGTGATCCTGCGAATCATGGCCGAGCCCTGATCGGCCCCGGAGGCTGCTCAGGCCCGGTCCTCCACGCTGTCGGGGTAGTCCTCGCCGCGCACTTCGCGGTAGCGGCGGTCGAAGAGCTCGAGCACGGCGGTCACGTCCGACGGCCCCTCGACGTCGTGGCTGACCAGCTCGGAATCGCCCGTTGACTCGTCCGGCTCGGCATCGCCATGCTCCACGAGCTCGTCGTGCTCGAGGCGCGCGAAGCGCAGCTCCGCCACGCCGCGATCCGGAGCAAGGACGCCGAGCTCCTCCTGCTTGTAGCGCACCAGGGCGTCACCGTCCGAAAGTCGCTCGATGTGCACGCCCGGCCACGTGTCGAGCTCGTTGGCGATCTCATCGACTAGGGCGGCCGCGCGGGACACGGGCCGATCGTACTCGCCGGGGGTCGGCCGGGCACGGCTCGGCCGGCGCGAAGCCTGACAAGATGTCGGCTGTGGGATTCGACCAGTACCACGAGCCGCCCGACGAGCTGCCCAAGGAAACCCGGACCTTCGCCCGCCTCTGTGCGTCGCTGACCGAGGAGGCGGAGGCGATCGGCTGGTATGAGCAGCGCATGTCCGTCGAGCCGGATCGCCAGGCGCGGGCGATCATGCGCGACGCCCAGGGAGAGGAGTTCAAGCACTTCTCCATGGACCTGGAGTTCCTGCTGCGGCGGTCGCCGCTGTGGCGCGAGATCGCGGAGGGAATCCTCTTCCAGGAGGGCGACATAGTCGAGCATGGCGAGGAGGCGGAGGAGGAGGCGACCGAGGAGCAGGCCTCACGTGGCGCGCCGCTTGTCGGCTCGGAGTCGCTCGGCATCGGCGGCCTCCGCGGGAGTGGTAATTGAGCCACCTCCTCCGCGAGCACGCCCCGATCACGCAGGCGGGCTGGGAGCTACTCGACTCCGAAGCTCGTGAGCGGCTGACGCCGGCCCTCGCCGCCCGCAAGCTGGTGGATTTCGCCGGCCCGCACGGCTGGGAGCACTCGGCGACGAACCTCGGCCGCACCGAGCAGATCGCGGATGCTCCGGGGGAGGGTATGGCGGCGCGACGGCGGCTCGTGCTCGGACTGGTCGAGCTGCGGGCGCGCTTCTCCATCGCCCGCTCGGAGCTCGAGGACACCGACCGGGGCGCCGAGGACGTCGACCTCGACGCGCTCGACCAGGCCGCTCAACGGATCGCCGGTGCCGAGAACGCCGCCGTCTTCCACGGTTGGAGCGCCGCCGGTATCGCGGGCATCATCCAGGCGTCCACGCACGATCGGATCACACTCGGCGAGGACTGCGAGCGCTATCCCCGTCACGTGGCAAAGGCCGTCGATTCACTGCGCGCGGTCGGGATCGAGGCCCCTTACGGGCTCGCCCTCGGGCCCGAGGCGCATACGCGCGTGCTCGAGACGAGCGAACACGGCGGTTATCCGCTGCTCGAGCACCTGCGCGAGATCGTCGGTGGTCCGATCGTCTGGGCACCCGCCGTTACGGGCGGCGCCGTGCTGAGTGTGCGCGGCGGCGATTTCCTGTTCGACAGCGGCGAGGATCTGTCCATTGGATACGAGAGCCACGACGCCGATGCCGTCCACCTCTATCTGGAGGAGAGCTTCAGCTTCCGGGTGGCGACGCCCGACGCGGCGGTAGCGCTCGAGCCCTGAGCCTGCATCGCCCTCTCCGATCCAACGCTCAGCCACTTTCGCTACAGGCAGCGCGCTTCGTCGGGCAAGAAGCTCGCAGGCGAGAGGAGCGAGGCGATGATCCGGACGGGGAGACGAGGACCGAGAGTCCATCCGGGCTGGGCGCGAGGTTTGGATCGACGGCGAGCGCGTCGGCGACGTGGCCTCGCATCCGGCGTTCGCACCCATCGTCGACGTTCGGGCGCGCATCTACGACATGGCCCACGATGCGGCGGCGAGCGAGATCATGAGCTACGCCGATGCCGACACCGGCGAGTGCAACGCGGTCGCGCTCAAG
The DNA here is from genome assembly GCA_036519295.1 of Thermoleophilaceae bacterium. Lineage (GTDB taxonomy): Bacteria > Actinomycetota > Thermoleophilia > Solirubrobacterales > Thermoleophilaceae > JACVRW01. The sequence continues at coordinate 11,502 of DATDLN010000197.1, read as the reverse complement.
CCGCCACGCACGCGCGAGGAACGGCAGCCCAAGCCCGAGCGGTCGATACGGTCTTGGACGACATCGCCGGCGGGTGATTCGCGCTGGCGACGAGACGGTCTGGGAGATGTGGTCGCTCCTCGACGCCCAGGATGTCCTAGACGAGGTCGAGCCGGCCTTCTCGCACAACATTCGCGCGCACGTCGAGCGCGGGATGCGGCCCGACCCCTTCCACGTCTCCGCCAACACCGATCCCAAGGGCAACCGGTCGAGACGTCGCAGGACCAAGACCCCGACGTGCTGCTGCGCGTTGTCGGCGAAACCGACAACGGGATCGTCGTCCGCGGCGCAAAGTACGAACCGCGGCTGCTTATGCCAACCAGGCCTGCACGAAGCCGACGATCGGCAACTGGGGCGACGCCGAGCTCTCCGAGTACGCCGTCGGCTTCATCGTCGACATGGGTGCTCGAGCGTCACCGCCGATCCGTCGACCACTCAAGTCGACCTCATCCCCAACTCATCCACGGCATCTACAACGAGTTCGACTCTCGAAGCAGGAGGCTCGGATGACCATGCGGCTTGGATACCTCTCACTCAGGGGGGTGGGCTTGATGATCGTGCTCGCGCCGCTTGCGGTGCCCGTTATAAGCGCCGCCGCGTCGACACCGCCGTCGGCTTCCCAGCTGGCCCCGCCTCACGGCCGCTACGCGCCCTCCATCGACCCGGCGAACTTCGTCCGCACGATCGACAACCCGTACCTGCCCTTCAAGCCGGGCACTGCCTTCCACTTCAGGGGCGTCAAGGGCAAGACACCGCAGACGGACGACGAGGTGGTGCTGCACCGGACCAAGCGGATCCTCGGCGTCAGGTCCACGGTCGTGCGCGATACGGTCTCCGAGCACGGGCGTCCCGTCGAGCGAACCTTCGACTGGTACGCGCAGGACAAGGGGGGCAACGTCTGGTACATGGGCGAGGACTCCCTCGAGCTGCATCACGGCCGATTCGTGAAGGCGAGCGACTCGTGGGAGTCCGGGGTGAACGGCGCGAAGCCCGGCATCATCATGCCGGGGCACCCGCGGCCGGGTGACGCGTACCGGCAGGAGTACTACCCGCCGGGCAATGCGCTCGACGTGGCGCGAGTCGTCGGGTTTCGGGGCAGCGTGACCGTGCCGTACGGGTCCTTCAAGCGGCCGCTCATCACTCTCGAACGGAGCCCGCTCGAGCCGCAGACCGAGAAGAAGTACTACGTGCGCGGAGTCGGCGAGGTCAAGGAGCAGGTGGTGGCGGGGCACCACGAGGTGTTCCGGCTGGTCGGCGTGACGCGCTGATGCTCACGCGTCGGGAAGCCTCCGCAGGCTCGCCCGTCTGACCTCGACGTAGAGGCCGCGGCCATCGACCACGCGGCAGCGGTCGTCCCCCTCCACGAGCAGTACGACGGGCGTGCCTGCCGGGATTACCCCGTCAGGTCCGTCAGCGTGTTCCGGTCGGTCGAGGCGGTACGGCTCGTCGACCCGCAGCTCGTGGGTGAAGCGGTTGGGCGGCGGCCGGACGACGTTGCGGTCCGGCACGAGCGCCTCCTCACCGAGGACGACCGCGTCGGGTCGGCGCATCACGCCGCCCTCGTGGCGAGCGCCCGCGGGGCGGTCCTTACCCGCCACCTCGGCGTCGCGCCGGACGCGCCTGGAGGCTGCTGCCCGGCAGCGTGATCGGGATGACCGGCAGCACCACGCCGACGTCGATCGGAGCGGCGTACTGCACCAGCGCACCAGCCTCGGCGAGCGCGAACAGATTGGGGAGCTCGTACGGCTCGCCGGCCTCCAGGTCGACCTCGTAGCCGAGGTCGCCGAGGCTGGCCACGGTCAGCCGGCTCAGCGGGTTGCCCGGCTCGGCGATGAAGCCCGACATCAGTTCGTTGCGGAACACCGTCTCGCGCCAGTGGGCGTCGCGGGTGCCGGGGCCGCCCGTGTTCTCGACCGGCACTCGCCTGCGCCGCCCCCCGCCCCGCAGAACGCGGTACTCCTCCATCGCCCCGGGACCGGAGAAGGTCGGGTTCGAGCCGCCCGCCCCACCCAGCAGGTCCTTCAGGTCCCACAGCGTGCCGATTCCGAGGACGTGACCCATCTCGTGCGCGATGACGTCGTTCAGCGTGCCGGCGGCGTTCATTTTCGCCAGGTCCGCGGTGTCGAACGACATGATGCCCTTCGCCGTCAGAAACGCCGCGGGGCCGGCCGACGCCGGCCGGAGATGGGTCGGGCCCGCCTGACCGAGAATCCCGCCGGGCCCGTCGATCGCCGTGCCCTGGGCGAGGATGAGCACGTCGTCGATCACCTCGCCGTCGACCAGCACGCTCGGCAGGTCGCCGACGATCACGCGGGTCCAGCGGTCGGCGGCCGCGGTGAACGCGGCGCGCTGGCGAGCGGTCAGACCGCCGAGGAACCGAACCTCGATCGTGAACGGCGAGGTTGTGGCGGCCAGGGTCTTGGCGCGCCGCGAGTCCGCCTTGGCCTGGTAGGTCTGGTACGCGGGCACCTGGCGCAGCGTACTCGGCTTCAGGGCTGGGATTCTCGGAGCAGGTCGCGGGCCTCGTCGCGGCCGAAGTGCTCGGCCCAGCCCGCGGGCGTGGAGTCGTAGATCGCGTCGCGCACGGTGGGGTCGGCGCCGGCGTGCAGGAGGGCTCGGATCGCGTCGAGATGCCCGCCCTCGGCGGCGTGGTGGAGCGCCGTGGTGCCGTCGCCGTGCTCCGGGCCGCCGAAGGTTCCGCGGTTGTTGGGGTCGGCGCCGAGCGCCAGGAGCCGGCGGATCGCCGGAGTACGTCCAGAGGCTGCGGCCCACGTGAGCGCCGTGCCGCGGTTCACCTCGGCGTCGACGTCCGCCCCCCGTGCGACCAGCATGCCGAGCGCCTCCACGCGGTCGTTGCGCGCCGCCCACGACAGCGCCTCGTCGAGGATCTCCTGTGGATCGTCCGAGGGCCCCCAAGCCGGAAAGCCGCTGTGTGGACGGTAGAAGGCGCGGTGAGCCCCGGCCTCCGGCGCCAGCGCCCCGTCGGGCGCCACGAGCTCGTCGATCAGGTCGAGTCGTCCAAGGCCGGCCGCCGCGCGCAGGTTGCGCGGGAACACGCCGCGCTCGGCGACCAGCTCGGCGGCCTCCCGATGCCCCCAGAACAGGGCGACGATGAGCGGGGTGCCGCCGTCGCCGCGCGCCGACACGTCGGCGGGCGCGCCGGCGTCCAGCAGCAGTCGTACGAGCAGGGGGAGGCCGCTGTAGGCAGTCTGGTGGAGCGGCGTCCAGCCGTGAACATTCGCCCGCGCCGGGTCCGCGCCTCGCTTGAGCAGGAGCGCCACGAGCCGTTCGTCGCAGGTGGCGGTGGCCATCCCCAGGAGGTCGTTGCCGTTGGTTCCGCGGGCGGCGACGAGGCTGGGAAAGCGGTTGAGCTGCTCGCGCAGCCCGTCCACGTCCTGGGCCTCCAGCAGCCGGTACGCGCGGGCAAACGGGTCGCCCCGCTCGCCCAGCGACCCGACGTGGCGGCGCAGCTCGGCCCAGCTCGAGAGTCCGTGCTCGCGTGCGACGGCCTCGCGCGCACCACCCTCGGTCAGAGGCAGCTCCCACCGCCGAAAGGCCGCGAGCGCGGACTCCGTGTCGTCCTGCGCGGACGCCAGCAGACCCACGGCCCGTCCCTCGTAGTACTCGACGTCCTCGCGGTAGGGATGCTGAATCTCGCTCACAGAGGCCCCCGCCCCATTGTGCCGATGTCCCTCCGGTCGCAACAGGCCGGCGGTCACCGGGTACAAAGCTCACGTGCGCGCGATCACCGTCGTGCCGGGTGACCCGGCCAGCGCGGAGCTGGGCGAGGTTCCCGAGCCGCACGCCGGCCCAGGCGACATGTTGGTGGAGCCGCTGCTCCTGGGAGTCTGCGGCACGGATCGCGAGATCGTGGGGGGCGTCCACGGCGAAGCCCCGGAGGGCGAGCAACGACTGGTGCTCGGACACGAGCTGCTGGCCAGGGTGCGCTCGGCTCCCGACGGAAGCGGGCCTCGCGAGGGCGACCTCGTCGCCGGCATCGTCCGGCGGCCCGACCCGGACCCGTGCGCGTGCTGCGCGCGCGGCGAATGGGACATGTGCCGCAACGGCCGCTACACGGAGCGAGGCATCAAGGGCCGGGACGGCTTCGGCGCCGAGGTAGTCGCGCTCGAGAGCGAGTTCGCCGTGACGCTCGACCACGAGCTCGGGGGTCTGGGGGTGCTCACCGAGCCTGCCAGTGTCGTCGCGAAGGCCTGGGAGCAGATTGAGCGCATCGGCGAGCGGGCCTGCTCGGAGCACAGGCGGGCGCTCGTGACCGGGGCCGGTCCGATCGGGCTGCTCGCGGCGCTCATGGGAGTGCAGCGTGGGTTGGAGGTCCACGTGCTCGACCGGGTGGAGGAGGGGCTGAAGCCGAATCTCGTCCGGGACCTGGGCGCCGCCTACCACACCGGATCGGTCGAGGAGCTCGCCGGCGAGACCGAACCGGACATCATCGTCGAGTACGGGCGTCGCCCAGCTGGTGGTTGACGCAATGCAGCACAACGCCCCCGGCGCGATCGTGTGTCTGACCGGCGTGGCGCCGCGGAGAAGCCTCAGCATCGACGTCGGCGCGCTCAACAACGAGGTAGTGCTCGAGAACGACGTCGTCTTCGGTTCAGTGAACGCGAACCGCCGGCACTTCGAGCAGGCCGGGGAGGCGCTCGGGAGGCCGACCAGAGCTGGCTCGAGCGCCTGATCACCCGCCGCGTTCCGCTCGAGCGCTGGCAGGATTCGCTCGACAAGGCGGAGGACGACATCAAGACCGTGATCGAGTTCCCAGCCGCAGCGTCCGCCGGCCGGGATGGGTAGCCTGCCACCCGATGCCCACCTCGCTTGTTACGGGCGGAGCCGGTTTCCTCGGCTCGGCTCTCTGCGACTACCTGCTCGACCGCGGCCACCGCGTGGTCTGCGTCGACAACCTCGACACGGGCTCGCTCGAGAACATCAGGCACATCAAGAACGGGGCGGACTTTCGCTTCGAGATGCTCGACATCACCGGCCACTACGAGGTCGACGAGCCGATCGATTTCGTCTACCACATGGCCTCGCCGGCGTCGCCGATCGACTACGCGCGGCTGCCGCTGCACACGCTCAAGGTGGGGGCCTACGGCACGCACAACACGCTCGGCCTGGCGAAGAAGCACCGGGCGCGTTTCCTGCTCGCGTCGACCAGCGAGGTGTACGGGGATCCGCTCGTACATCCCCAGCCGGAGACGTATTGGGGCAACGTCAACCCGATCGGCCCGCGCGGAGTGTACGACGAGGCGAAGCGCTACGCGGAGGCGCTGACGATGGCGTACCGGCGCCAACAGGGGGTGGATACCTGTATCGCACGCATTTTCAACTCATTCGGCGCGAGGATGAGACCGCAGGACGGGCGCGCGATTCCGACCTTTCTGCGCCAGGCGCTCGCAGACAAGCCCGTCACCGTGTTCGGCGATGGCTCGCAGACGCGCAGCTTCTGCTACGTCGACGACATGATCCGCGGCCTCGTGCTGCTCGCCGAGTCGGACGTCCACGAGCCCGTGAATCTGGGCAATCCGTCCGAGATGGCGCTCCTCGAGATGGCGGAGCTGATTGTCGAGCTGACCGAGTCGCGCTCGGAGATCGTGTTCGAGGCGCTCCCCGTCGACGACCCACAGGTGCGCCAGCCCGACATCACGCGCGCCAAGCAGCTGCTGGCGTGGGAGCCGGAGGTCGATGTCCGCGAGGGACTCCGGCGCACGATCGCGCACTACACTCGGGTGCTTGGAGAACCGGCGTCGCGATGAGCTCGTCCGAGGTCAAAAATCTCGAGTTGATCAGCAAGGCGATCGACCAGCACAACGCGAACTGCGAGTGGCCGGCCGTCGCGATCGAGATGAACCCGTTCGAGGTGGAGCGCCTGGGATGGGACTCGATCCGCGGGCTTCCGATCCGGCCCAACCCGAGCCTCGGTACGGGTCGCTTTCGGGTGATCTGCGGCGGTGGCGAGGAGGAGCCCGAAGAGGTCGTCGAGGCGGTGGCCGAGGAGACGGTGCCGGCCGAGGTCACACCGGTTCGCTGATCGCGGATTCCTGAGGGCCGGCCGGGCGTTGTTCGGGTGTGGCCGCGCCCACTACCCTCCACTGCTGCGTCCGGAAAGGCCCACGGATCGACCGCACTCGCAAAGGCTGGCTACTCGCCCTGACCCTGCTCTTTGCCGCCCTCGTGACCGGCGGCACGCTTGCGGGCGCCCAGTCGCCTCCGGGGGGCGATCGGCCGCATCTGCTCGTCGTTCCGAACGAACCCGAGGGGGAGGCCGCGCTCGCCCGCTCCGACGCGCGCGTGATCGCCCGCTACGGGGAGTTCACGCTCGTGGAGGCCGCGGGCGGCGACGACGCCCGGCTGCGCCGGGCGGGCGCGGACCGCCGCGACGACATGCGCGAGGTGAGCCTGCCCTCCGCCGAGTTCGATCCCCGCAGCGACCGCGTTTCGCTCGCCGCGAAGAGCACCCCGGAGCCGGACGAGGCGCTCGCCGTGGTGCAGTTCGTGGGCCCCGTGAAGGACCCCTGGCTCGGTAGGCTCGAGGACACCGGCGCCCAGGTCCTGCAGTACGCCTCGCAGAACGCCTACCTGGTGCACGGGGGCGGGGCGGAGGTCGACCGGCTGGCGGGCCTCGTGGGAACGGACATCGCCGTCCGCGCCGTCACCCCGGTAGTGGCGCGCGACAAGGTCGACGATGCGCTGACGAGCGGTGGGGTGCGCACGATGGCGGTGCAGACGATCGCCGGCGACCCGGGCGCGGCGGCGCGCAGGGAGGCGACGTCCGCCGGCCCAAGGGTGCGCGCCGAGTCGTCGGTCGGAGAGCTGCGCACGCAGTTCGTGCGGATCGACGGCACGGAGGCCGCCGAACTGGCGAAGGATTCCGGGGTGGTGTCGATCACCCCGTGGTCACCGCCGCGGCTGCTCGACGAGCGGGCCTCTCAGATCGTCGCGGGAAACCTCCTGCCGAGCGGGGCGCCGACCGGGCCCGGATACCTCGACTGGCTCGAAAGCGAGGGTTTCGCTGCGGGCACGGTTGTGCACACCATCGACGTGACCGACCAGGGATTCGACAACGGCCTCAACCCCCCTCAGCATCCTGATTTCTATGTGAACGGTCTGGCCTCTGGCCGACCGGGTGACCTACGCACGCAACTGGACGGGAAACCCGGACGCCCGCGACTGCGGCGGTCACGCACCAACGTCGCCTCGATCGCCGCCGGGTTCGGGACCACGGGGGCCGATCGCCAGGACGGTGCCGGCTTCAGGTATGGGATGGGGGTGTCGCCACGGGCGCGGATCGGGGCGTCGAAGATCTTCGGCTGCTCGGGCCAGCTCGGGTTCTTCGGGAGCCTCGAGGAGCCAACCTCGGCCGCCTACGCGGACGGGGCACGGATCTCGAACAACTCGTGGGGGTTCCGCGACTTCGGCGAGTACAGCGTCGACTCGCAGCAGTACGACGCCTTGGTGCGCGACGCGCAGCCCGACGTCGGCGGCAACCAGCAGATGGTCGAGGTCTTCGCCGCGGGGAACGACGGGGAGGGCATCGGCGGCTCCCCGAACGAGGGCTACGGCAGCGTCGGGTCACCGGCAACCGCGAAGAACGTCATCACCGTTGGTGCCTCGGAGAGCGTGCGGCCGATCGGCGGGACGGATGGCTGCGGCGTGACGGACGCCGAGGCGGACGATCCGGCCGACATCATCGACTTCTCGAGCCGCGGTCCGACCGACGACGGGCGGCTGAAGCCGGACCTGGTGGCGCCCGGCACTCACGTTGTCGGGGCGCGCCCGCAGCATCCGGGATACACCGGCGCCGCCGCCTGCACCCCGATCTTCGCCGGGGCCTATTCGCTCTTGTCCGGGACCTCGCAGGCTGCACCGGAGGTGGCGGGCGCGGCCTCCCTCATCCGAGACTGGTACGCGCGCGAGCACGGCGGACTGCTCTCTCCCGCGCTGACGAAGGCCATCCTCGCGAACGCCGCGACGGACGTCGCGGGCGGTGACAGCGCCAAGGGCGCCCCGATCGAGGGCGCGCCGAACACCGACGAGGGCTGGGGGCGGGTCAACATGGGCGAGGTTCTCGACTCAACTCCGCGCGAGTACCTGGACCAGAACGTCGTCTTGACGGCCACCGGGCAGAGCGACCTCCACAGCTACCAGGTGCAGGATCAAAGCCGGCCCGTCAAGGTCACGCTCGCCTGGAGCGACGCCCCCGGAACGGTGGGCGGCAACGCCTTCGTGAACGACCTTGATCTCGTCGTCGAGGCGGGCGGCCGCACCTACAAGGGCAACGTCTTCGCGGGAGGCTCCTCGATTCCCGGGGGCTCGGCCGACCCGCGGAACAACCTGGAGAGCGTCTTCCTCCCAGCCGGCGTCGGGCACTTCGCAATGAGGGTTGTGGGTACCAACATCGCAGGCGACGGCGTCCCCGACAACGGCGTCCCAGGCAGCGGAGACGCCACCGATCAGGACTTCGCGCTGGTCGTCTCGAACGCCAACGAGCAGGCCCTGCCCGTCCTGGTGCATCAGGCCGCGTCGATCGTCGACTCCGCCGCGGCGGGCGGCGACGGCGACGGCGTGCTCGAGTCGGATGAGCCGTTCAGGCTCACCGAGGAGCTTCGCAACGCGGGCGGTGCCTCCGCCTCGGGCATGGCCGGCAGCCTGTCGGGGACTGGAGTGGCAATCACCCAAGGTTCCGCGACGTGGGGCAATCTGGCCGCCGGCGCCACCGGCACGAATTCGCCGCCGTTTGCGGGCCGGCTCTCGCCGGGTGTGAGCTGCGGCGCGGACGTCACGGCGACCCTCGAGCTCACGACCGACCAGGGCCCGCAATCGGTGCCCGTAACGCTGCCCACGGGCGCGCCCCAGGCGCCGACGGTCGAGACCGGCACCCCGCCGGGCGGCCTGGCGATCCCGGACGACAGCGCGGCAGGGGTGACATCCACGATCCAGGTGGCGAACGCCGGCCGCATCAAGGACGTCAACGTCCGGATCAACAGCATCACCCACCCCTGGGTAGGCGATCTCCGTATCGACGTCACCGGCCCCGACGGCACGACCATCACCCTCGCCGATCATCCCGGCGGGCCGGACAACGGCGGCAACAACTTCACCGACACGGTCTTCAACGACGACACGGGAACGAACATCTCCGCCGGAACGCCGCCCTACACCGGCAACTTCCGCCCCCAGAACGACCAGTTGTCGCGGTTCGACGGCAAGAGCCAGCAGGGCACGTGGGCACTACGGGTGCGGGATCTCTTCGAGGGTTTGACGGGGACGCTCAACAGCTGGGGCACCGAGATCCGCAGAGCGGCTTGCGACTTCGACCGCACCGCGCCCGACACCACCATCGAGACGAAGCCACCGAATCCGAGCGAGTCGGAGGCCGCCACGTTCGGGTTCAGCTCGAACGAGGACGGGGCCGGCTTCGAATGCAAGCTCGACGCGGGTCCCTACGTCGAGTGCGGCACGCCGAAGAGCTACTCCGGGCTCGCGGACGTGGCCCATACCTTCGCGGTCCGCGCGGTCGACGGCACCGGCAACGCCGACACCACGCCCGCTTCGCACACCTGGCAGGTCGACACCCCGCCCGAGACCACGATCGACTCGGGACCGAGCGGGCTCGTCAACGTCCGGAGCGCAACGTTCGGCGTCAGCTCGGACGAGCCGAACGTGGCGTTCGAATGCCAGCTGGACGGCGGCGCGTTTGGGGCGTGTGGCTCGCCCGCCACCTTCTCGGGACTCGCGGATGGCGATCACACATTCCGGGTGCGGGCGCACGATGCGGGCGGACATATTGACGACACCCCGGCGGAGCGAACATGGACGATCGACGCGACCGCCCCGGTGCCGGGCATCACCTCGCCAGGAGCGGGCAGCGTGCTGACCGACAACACCCCCACCCTGGCGGGCAGGGCGGCAACGTCGAACGGGGACGCCGGCACGGTGACCGTGAAGCTCTTCTCGGGCCCGGGCGCGGCCGGGGCGCCGTTGCAGACGCTGGTCGTTCCCCGCGACGGGTCGAGTGGCGCGTGGTCCCGCGACGCCGCCCGACTGACCGAGGGCACCTACACGGTGCGCGCGGAGCAGTCGGACGCCGCCGGCAACACGGGCGTCAGCGGGCCGGTGACCTTCAGCGTCGATACCAGCGCACCGACTTTCGCGCTCGCTCCGGCGGAGGAGTACCTCACGGACGCGCTCGGGCGCGGGGTAAGCGTGCTGGCCGGCTGCGCGTCGTCGTGCAAGATCTCGGCGAAGCTCACCGTCCCGGCGACGAAGGCGCGCCGGCTCGGGCTGCGCTCGCCGGGAAAGCGCGCCTCGGCGGCCGCTCGCACCTTCACGCTGGCGAGCAAGACGGCGCAGCTCCGGGCGGGGGAGTCCGGCGCCGTGACACTGCGCCTCCCGCGCGCCGTCAGGGCGGCGCTCAGCGACGAGTCCTCCCTGAGGGCGACGCTCGGCTTCAAGATCTCCCCGGGCGGGCGCACCGTGCTCCTGCGCCAGCCGATCGCGCTCAACCACTCGGCCGGGCTGCGGCGCATCGTGGGCCGCGGCCTTCCACTGCGCGGGGTCTGCTCGGAGTCCTGCACCCTCACGGGGAACCTCGAGCTCAGCCGGCGTGACGCTCGCCGCGTCGGGTTGAAGGCCCCTGGAAGCGGACCGGTGACGGTGGCCGATGGCGAGGCTCGCGTAACGTCCTCAGCCGCGCGGCTGACCCTGGAGTTCAGAAGGGCGTACCGTCGCGCCGTGCTGCGGGCGCGCGGAAGCCTGAAGCCCACACTGGGGGCGTCCGTCAAAGGCGCCACAGGCCCGGAGGAGCACGCGACCCGGAGCCTCATCCTGCGCCGCTGACGGCGCCCGCGGCCCCCAAACCCGCTGCTAGATTCCGGACGTCGCCCGGTTCGTCGACCGGCCGGCGCACCGCGGTGGGCGTAGCTCAGTCGGTAGAGCTCCTGGTTGTGGTCCAGGCGGTCGCGGGTTCGAGTCCCGTCGCTCACCCTTCAGAAAGCCCCGCTAACGCCGGGTTTTCAGTTTCGGAGGGCCATCAGCTCGTTTCGTCGTGGGCTCAATATGGCCTCAATTTATGTCCCGATTGCGAGATATCGGCCCCCCAGGCACTCACCAGAGCGCAGCGGCCCGGGCTCATAACCCGAAGGTCGCGGGTTCAAATTCCGCCCCCGCTATTGGAAAAATTCGCTGGAAACGACGGGTTTTACTCGTTCTCTGACTCGGTGGTCGCTCATTGTCAGGGGGGCAATGGGGGGCATTTCTTTCAAGGGCAAGGGGCGCCGACCCCGTTTCGTGGGCGTGCACTCGACTTCAGCGGGTCGCGTCCCGTAGCGTGGTGTGGGACGCGGTCGGACGGAATTGGGCGGACCCCTGATCGAGACGAGGCTCTGTAAGCCGTTCTGAGGGCCTCGGCGGAGGCGGCGAAGGGTTTCGGTCGTCGGGATTGGGGCCGCT
>DATDLN010000196.1:0-19454 GCA_036519295.1 Thermoleophilaceae bacterium | reverse complement strand
GCCCATGGCGGGGGCGAAGGCGAGCATCCTCCCGAGCACCGGTCCGCGCGTGATGGCGTAGCCGAACGTGGACGAGAGGGCCGCCATCGAGAACGCGGTAGCGAGCGCCAGCACGGCCAGCGCCGCCGCGGCCTCGGCCTGCTCGGGGATCGTCGCGAGCAGCAACACCCCGACGCCGGCCGACCCCCCGGCGCCGTGCACCAGACCGATCCCGAACGCCTGTAGCGGCGATCGGCCGAGCTGGTTCTCCGGCGCGTGTGCGTGCTCGTGGTGCGCCCGGCCCTCGCCGTGGCGGTGGGGGTGGGGGTGCAGGTGTCGGTGCTCGACGTCGCCGTGACGGTGGGGATGGGCGTGGAAGTGGCCGCGGCGCCAGCGGACGAGCAGCCTGGCCGCCAGCAGCATGATGATCAGCCCGACCAGAGCCTCCGCCCCCCGCTGCACCGGGTCGGGAAGGTAGGCGTTGAAGAGGACGATCGGCACGCCGAAGACGCCGAGCGCCAACGCATGTCCGAGCCCCCAGGCGAGGCCGAGCCGCCCGGCGCGACGCGTCCCACCCTCGGGCTCGGCGGCGATCAGTGTCGAGACTGCGGCGAGGTGGTCCGGATCCGACGCGTGGCGCAGCCCGAGTATCAGGGCGACCGCCAGGACGAGCACGAGGGCGTCTCCCTGCGCGAGATCGGCGATCCGCTCATCGAGGCCGAACATACGTCCTCCCATCGCCCGCCGCCAGCACGGCCGCCGCCACCGCGAGCTGACCGTAGGCGATGCCGCCGTCGTTCGGCGGCAGCAGCTCCGGGACCAGGACCCTAAGCCCGGCGTCGCCGAGCAGGGACGCGGTGCGCTCCAGCAGGCGCCGGTTCTGGAATACGCCGCCGGAGAGCACGACCGTTCCGCTCCCCCGGCGTCGGGCTGCCGCTACGCACGACTCGGCCGTCGCCGCCGCCACCGCGTTGTGGAACCGCGCCGCAACCGTCGCGACCGCGACGCCGCGTTCGAGGTCGGCGACGGTCGCGCGGATAGTGGCACGGGCGTCCAACACGAGCGGGCCGCCGATGTGGTCGCCGAGCGGGAGTGGGTACGACCCCTCCTCCCCGGGATCGAGGGCGGCCTCGAGCTCAACCGCCGCCTGGCCCTCGTAGTTGACCTCGGCGCGCACGCCGCAGAGGGCGGCGACCGCGTCGAAGAGCCGTCCGGCGCTCGTCGTGAGCGGTGAGGCGAGCCCCGTTCGCGCGAGCTCGGATATCTGCGTCCACGCGGCGGCGGTCACCGCGGGACGCAGGTTCGCCGGCAGCGGCGGCGGAGCGTCGAACGATGCGGACAGCCAGGCGCAGGCCATCCTCCACGGCTGCCGGATCGCGGCCTCCCCGCCGGGCATCGCGACCGGGAAGAGCGATCCCACTCGCTCGAAGCCCTCCAGGTCGCCAAACAGCAGCTCCCCGCCCCAGATCGCGCCGTCGTCGCCGTAGCCGGTGCCGTCGAAGATCGCCCCGATGGCGGGCCCGGTCTCACCATGCTCGGCGAGGCATGCCGCGAGGTGGGCGTGGTGGTGCTGTACCTCGATCAACTCGACGCCGTCGAGCTCGCGCGCGTACTTCGTCGACAGGTACTCCGGATGCAGGTCGTGCGCGACCACCTCCGGCTCGACCGCGAACAGGCGGTCGAAGTGGTCGATTCCGTCCGCGAACGACCTCAGGGTCTCGTAGTTCTTGAGATCGCCCACGTGCTGGCCGACCCACGCATCGCGGCCCTTGGCGAGCCCGAAGGTGTTCTTCAGCTCGGCGCCGCAGGCGAGCAGGTGCCGGCCGGCGTCGATCGGCAGCGCGATCGCGCTCGGCACGTACCCGCGAGAGCGCCTCAGGAAAAGCGGTCGGCTCCGCACGAGACGCACCACCGAGTCGTCGGTGCGGGTCTCAATCGGCCGGTCGTGGAGTAGGAACAGGTCCGCGACGCCGGGGAGCCGCGCGGCGGCGTCCTCGTCGCGAAACGCGATGGGCTCGTCCGAGACGTTGCCGCTCGTCATCACGAGCGTCGTGGCCGCGTCCGAGAGCAGCAGGTGGTGGAGCGGCGAGTAGGGCAGCATCACGCCCAGCTCGGACGATTGCGGGGCGACGGACCGCGCGACCGGCGCGCCGCCGCGGCGCGGCGCGAGAACGATCGGCCGGGCGCGTCCGAGCAGCAGCCGCTCATGGGCGGGCGAGAGCTCGGCCAGCTCGTGCGCCGCTGCAAGGTCGGGCGCCATCAGGGCGAACGGCTTGTCCTCCCGGTGCTTGCGCGCCCGCAGCTCCGCGACGGCCGTCTCGTCGTCGGCTCGACAGGCCAGATGGAAGCCCCCGATTCCCTTCAGCGCGACGATCGCCCCTCCCATGAGCGCTCGCGCGGTCGCTTCCACCGCATCGCGCGCGGCCGTATCCACGACGGCGCTCCCTTGCGCATCGGCGAGCCGCACGCGCGGCCCGCAGGCGGGGCAAGCGTTGGGCTGGGCGTGGAAGCGCCGGTCGGCCGGGTCGCGATACTCCGCCAGACAGGCGCGGCACATCTCGAACGCCGCCATCGTCGTGTTCGGCCGGTCGTACGGGACGTCTCGGACGATCGTGAAGCGAGGGCCGCAGTTCGTGCAGTTCACGAACGGGTAGCGAAAACGCCTGTCGGCGGGGTCGAAGAGCTCGCCGAGGCAGTCGCCGCACGTGGCGGTGTCCGGGCTGACCGCAGCGTGTGGCTCTCCGCCCGCCGGGCTCTCGCGAATCGAGAAGCCGCGCTCGCCGAGCTCCTCGAGCTGCTCCGAGGTCACCCGCTCGACGGTCGCAAGTGGCGGCGCCTCGAGCGGAAGCCTCACCAGGAAGCGCTCCACCGTCTCGGGGGGCGCCTCGATCTCCACGACGACCCCACGCGAGTCGTTGAGAACGTAACCCGCTACCCCCAGCTCACCGGCCAACCGGTAGACGTAGGGGCGAAAGCCCACGCCCTGGACCGTGCCCTCCACCCGTGCGCGCACCCGGCTCACAGGGCCTCCTGAGGTCGCTTGCGGACCTCCGACAACACCAGCCCATAAAGCAGGTGGTCGGCGGCGAGCGCGGTTCGCTCGGCCAGACGCAGCTTCCTCGCCTGCGTGAGCCCGAGCGCCGGGGCGATCCCCAGCTCGAAGCCCAGCCAGACGAACATCCCGTAGGTCGGCCCGGCCCAGTCGCGGCGGCGCAGCTCCTCCGGCAGCAGCTGGAAGGCCGCGCCGCCTGCGGCCCCATATCCCCAATGCGCCAGCTCGACCACGGCCCGCCGGTTGTTGCGCGGAACCCGCCGGATCAGTCCGCGCGCCTTCTTCTTCAGGACCGCCTGCGGCGGCGTCTCCTCGACGATGCCCAGGTCCACGGTGAACGCCCGCATGCCGGTCATCGCCATCGCGGCGATCGTGCCGCGAGCCGCGGCGGCGAGGATCTCCTTCACCCGGGCAGCTCCACAAGCCGGCGCAGAAGGTGGTAGGCGCTCGCCTGAGCCGCCTGGATGCGCGGGATGTGCTCGGAGCGGGTCACGACGATGTGGTCGGCGAGGCGCTCGGAAGCCACCCGCCCGCCGTCGTAGCCGACGAGCGCGATCGTCCGCAGACCGCGTGTACGCGCCTCCGCGAGCGCGGCGATCACGTTCGCCGAGTTGCCGCTGGTGGAGATCGCCAGCAGGGCGTCGCCCGCGCGCCCGTGGGCGATCACCTGCCGCGCGAAGATCGCCTCGGTACCGATGTCGTTGGCGATCGCGGTCAGGATGGCCGCGTCCTCGGTGAGATCCATCGCCCGCCGGGGCGGCCAGCCGGGATCCGGGGGGCGGCGGAAGTCGGCGACGACGTCCATCGCGTCGGTGGCGGAGCCGCCGTTGCCGAGCGCGAGCAGGCAGCCCCCGGCCTCCAGGTCGTGGCGCACCCCGGCCGCAGCGGCGGTCAGCTCGCCGCGGTTCTCGGTCAGCGTCTGCGTGCGCAATTCGCCGACCTCGTCGGCCTTGGCGAGGACGGAACTGCGCACGTCCTCGACGACCGCCTCCAGATCGTCCTCGCTCTCGCCGAGGAACGGATAGAGGAAGCTCGACGCGCCGGTGTCGTGCACGGGCCGCGACTGCCGGCCCTCGAGCAGCCCGCGGTGCTCGAAGAAGACGTGGACGAGCTCCCAGAGCACGTGGTAGAGCGTCTCGACGAGCTCCTGCCGGATCGCGGGGTCGCCGGTCGGCGGCTCGAACTCCCACTCCGCGCCGGCGGGCGCGAAGGCGAGAGTGAGGCACGCGCGCTCTCGCGCCAGCGCGATCGCCGCGGCGGCCTCCCCGCCGTCCGCGTCGGCGCCGAAGCCCATCGCGATGTCGTCCGGCTCAGCGGTCAGCGCCAGCTGGTCCCGGAGCGCGCCGCCCTCCCCGGCGAGGCCGATCGCCGGCAGCGCACGCTTGCCCACGATCACGGGATGCACGAACTCGACCGCCACGTGCCGGGCGTCGGAGCGGGCCGCGGGCGGGCGGCCGAAGGCGATCAGCCGTCCCCCGCGCGCAAACCGCTCGGCCATCCGGTGACAGACGCGAGCGAGGCGCTCGGCCTCGGCCTCGAAGAAATCGCGGTTCGCGCGCGTGCGCTCCGCGAGGGCCGCAGCGACCAGGTCGCTCTCGACGGCCTGCTTCAAGCGGACGCCTCCACCGGCGCGTGAGCGCGGACCACCCGCCCGAGCCACTCGCGCCACCGCTCGATACCCACCCCCGTCTTCGCGCTCAGCACGATCCGGTCGACGCCCGGGTGCACCGCGTCGAGGTTATTGAGGAACCGATCCAGGTCGAAGTCGAGGTGCGGGAGCAGGTCGATCTTGTTGACTAGCACGAGCTCGCAGGCCCGGAACATGAGCGGGTACTTGAGCGGCTTCTCCTCGCCCTCGGTGATAGCGGAGACCATGATCCGGGTGTCCTCCCCGATCCTGAACTCCGCCGGGCAGACGAGGTTGCCGACGTTCTCGACCACCAGCAGGTCGAGCTCGTCCAGCGGCAGGTCGGGCAGCGCGGAGCGCACCATGTTCGCGTCCAGATGGCATTCCCCGCCGAAGCCCGGGTCGGTGTTCAGCTGCGTGACCGGCACGTGAAGAGCCGCCAGGCGGTCCGCATCGAGCGATCCCTGGACGTCGCCCTCGAGCACCCCGATGCGGACGCCCGGAAGGTCGGCCACCACGTGCTCGAGCAGCGCGGTCTTGCCCGCGCCCGGGGCGCTCATCAGATTCACGACGCGCACCCCGGCGCGGTCGAAGTCGGCCCGGTTCGCCTGCGCGATCGTGTTGTTGGCGTCGAGCGCCTCCTCGACGACCTTGACCTTCGTGCGGTGCATCTACATCGACCGGATCTTCATGTAGCGGCGGAGCTCGGGCAGCTGGAGGGCCACCGCGGCGCCGATCGCCGCTCCGACAGCGAGCAACGCGAACTTCATCTTTCTTTCACCTCCGTGTCGTCCGTCGTGACGAGCTCGTCGAGCAGCGACTCGACGAGCAGTTCGGCCTCCGACAGCGCCGCACGCACCGGCTCGGAGAGCTCGACCACGAACTCCTCTACGTCGGCGCCGAGCCGGTTGGCCGGCTCGCAGCCGACGACCAGCGTGCGCGGCGGGCTGCCGCCGATGCCCTGGACCATCGCGAGAACCTTGACCGGATCCATCCCGTGGGTGTCGATGACGACGTCTGCCTCGTCGACCTCGGGTTCGATCACGTAGAGCGTCCCGGCGGCCTCGCCGCGCGGGGCCGCGTCGAGCAGTACGACCGCGTCGTAGCCACCGTCCGCCATCGCGTAGACGAGGTCCATCCCGCGGATGCCGTAGTCGACCACCTCCACGCCGGCCGGGAGCTCGCGGCGGGCCAGGCGGTCGGCCAGGGCGACGCCCCAGCCGTCGTCGCCGAGGAAGACGTTGCCGATCCCGGCCACGAGCACGCGCCGGCCGCCGATCGGCTCCACCTCGTCGGGCGCAAAGAAGAAGCGGTGGCCCGGGATCCCGCGCATGCCGAGGTCGCGGCCCGGGTCGTCGTCGACGACCACCGTGAGCTGGACCCGCCCCTCGATGTCCTGCTCGAGGCCCTCGATCACCGCGATCCTGCCGTCGAGCGCGGCGTCGAAGACGTCCCCTCGCGAGCGCGGGCGTAGCCGTACGCGGCTGCCGGCGCGGAGCTCGGCGCCGCCCACGGTCACGGCGTCCGGCCTCGGCCGTTCGAGCTCCTCCCAGTATCCGGGCCGGTCGCTCATCGCCCTCTTGCCATCCCGAACTCCCGGATCGCCCCGTGGAGGTTCATCAGCTGCTCCGGGGTGAGCGACTCGGTGCGCTCGAGTATCTCGCGCGTGCGCGGATCCGAATCCCGCATCTCGGCCTTCTCCTCGTCGGTGAGGCTGAGGATGTTCAGGACGAGCATCTGATCGATCTCGCCGCCGTCGAAGAGGTCGCCGGGGCTCTCGGGCGCGATCCTCGGATGGTCCTCGAGGATGATCGGCGACGACAGCAGCGTGGCGGCGTCACCCGGTTCCCCGACCAGCACCGGCCACGTGTTCTCGTTGACGCAGGCTCGCGCGGCGTCGCGGAGGGCGTCGGGCGGGTCCGTCTGCGAGACGAAGCGGCCTTCGCTCGTGTGGAGGACGGTGTGCGTGGAGCAGAACGTGCGCTCGAGGGCGCGCTCGCGCGTGCCGTCGCGAAACGGAGTGGCGTTTTGGATCCGGACGGTGAGCCGCCACAGCCGAGGCCGCAGGCGTGCCGCGCCGACCGTCACCCCGCCCCGGAGGCCGCGCCAGCTGCGGACGATGGCGCCGGCGCGTTCGCCATCTTCCTCCGTGAGCGGCTCCTGCTCGCTGGAAGCGGGGATGTCGATCGCGAGCGTGCGACCTGCGAGGAGCTCCCCGAGCGGGAGCGCCTCGACCGCGATCTCGCGCTCGGCCGCCTCGCTCCAGGACAGGTGGCGTTCCCCGGCGACGGTCAGCTCGTCGACGGGTTCGAGGTCTCCCCCGGGCCACGCGCGGGCAACCTGCCGCTCCACGACGTGCAGGAAGCGGACCGCGGCGTCGATGCGGGCCTCGCCGCCCGCCTCGAGGAGGCACTGCGTCTGCATGACCCATGGATCGTCTTCCCGGCCCTCGCTGTGGGCGCGCGGGTACACGCCGCCGAAAGTCCAGCGCCGCTGGTTCTTCAGCGCGGAGCGCCGGTAGGGCCACAGGACGTAGCCCTCGTAGAGGACGGCGTCCGCGATGGCACGGACGGGGTCGGCTCGCGCCTCCACTAGGTACCGCCCTCCCGGCCGTCAAGCAGCGACTCGAGCGTCTGCTCCCAGCTCATGTGCTGTTCTCGCGAGCGGAGGTCGTTCAGGCGGTCGTAGGTCTCGCGCCCGATTCGCAGCCAGGCACTCTCCGGGAAGTGCCGGTCCATGGTGTCCCGCCAGACCGCGACCGGCATGTCGAACGCGGCCTCCTTGTCCCAGCCGATCATCGCCGTCTGCAGGCCGCCCCCCTCACCCGCGTAGAACACCGATCCGCTGAACAGCAGCTCGAGCGGCACGGCGCCGCCGTCGAGCGCGTTCATGTAGCGGGAGGCCTTGACCTCGAGGTCGTACGTGCAGGGCACGTCAAGCTCGACCTGCGCGCTGCCCGAGAACGCGGGGACGACGACGGTCGTGCGAAGCCATGGCAGCGTCGAGAGCGTCGACCCCCACTGCTCCGGCGCGCCGAAGAGCGTCATCAGCCGCTCCTGCGCCCGGCGATCGTATGGCCGGCGCCGCGCGGCTATCTGGATCTGGACGTTCAGCAGCACCGAGCGCACGTCGTGCCCGGTGAGGCTTTCGATCTCCAGCTCGAAGCGGATCGTCGGAGCGGCCGAATACTCGAGGGCGCGGGCCTCGCGCACGGCAAAGCCCAGCTCTGGGACACGGCCGCCAATCGCCGCCTGTGGGGCCGCCCTCATCGACCTAGCCCGGCGAGAGGTTCGGCATGCTGGGGTCGATTGGGTCGTGGGCGCCCGGGTTCACCCCGGTCGAGGCGCGTGCCGTTCGGCGGCCGTCGGGCAGGTGGCCGCCGTTCTTCTCGTAGTTGCCCTTCGAGTTCCCGGACTTGATGCCTGGCGTGTGGCCCGGAAGATCCGGGGACGGCCCCTTGCCGGTCCTGACCTGTGCCATCTCACTCCCTCCCGCTCGGCGCGCACTTCGCGTCGAGCTCTCGAAAGAAACCGTCGATCTCCTCCCAGACTTCGTCGCCCCCCGTGAGCCCGCGCCAGCGCGTCCGGATGAGGCCGACGAGCGCGTAGCAGTCCTCGATCGGGACGATCCACTGGCGCCGCGCGCCCTTCGCCCGATTCACGAGCAGGGCCTCGACGTCGTCGTCCATCTCGGCGAGCACCGGGTTGGCGGCCTCCACGTCACGCCAGGCCTCGAGGCCGAGGAGCGACTCGGTCGGGCCGGCCGGGCTCGGGTAGTAAGCCATCACACGGCCCTCGCTCGAGCTCCGGAAGAAGAACGCCATGTCGACGGGGATGCTGAGCCGCTCCCAGGTCACCTGATCGAGCCGGAAGTCGTCCAGCGCCACGCGCCGATCCGGGACGAGCTTGTAGTGGCCGCCGCCCGCCGCGTCGCCGTCGAACAGGAGCGAGCACGCCCTGCACGCGCACAGGAGGTTGCGCTGCTCGAGGTCGAGGACGTGGCGGTGCCGGGGCGGCACCGGGGCGCCGCAGAGCTCGCACTGCTCGTCCTCGACTCGGCGCTGTGGCTCCGCACGAGCGGCGCCGCGCGCGAGCCGGCCGAGGCGCGAGCCCGAGAGGGCGGTGCCCGCGGCCACCGCTAGACCCGAGCCGCCAGCGCGACCTTGACCAGCCCCGCGTCGTCGACGAGAAGCGGAACGGGATCGAGGTGCAACTGCGGCGAGTCGAGACAGCGGCCGGCCCGGAGCACGTCATAGCGCTTGCCGCACGTGGCGCACGCCAGGTCGAAGCGCTCGAGCCTCCCGTCGGCGAGCGATGCGCCGCAGCCGGGGCACTCCGGGCGGTAGGAGTAGATGCCGGCGTCCTGGCGAATGAACATCAGCCGCTCGCCCGCGACGTCCTTGAGGAGCGGGGTGCCAGGCTGGAGGTCCGGGAGGCCGCCGGCCATGACCCAGTCGCCCGGCGGGGCCATGACCTCGATCTGCAGTAGGTGCGGGCCCGGCGACTGTTCCGCCACGGACCCGTCTGCGACTACCTCGTCGACGTCCGGCGCCGCCTCGTGGATCGCGTTCTCGATCGCGAGCTTGAGCGTCATCGCCGACGAGGGACAGCCGCTGCAGCTGCCCTCGAGCTTCAGGCGAACGATGCCATCCTCGATGCCGAGCAGCTCGACGTTGCCACCGTGGGACTGGAGGTACGGGCGCACGCCCTCGAGCGCGCCGCGCACCCGCCGCTCGACCGGCACCGGATGGAGCCCGTGGAGCAGCAGGAGGTGGGAAACGAGCGAATCGTCCGCCAGCGACTCCGCCATCGCGCCGTCCGAGTCGTGTTGCGCCACCACATCGACGACTCGCTCGAGGCCCTCGCCATAGAGGTCGAGCAGCGCCTGAACCACCTCGGTCGCCCGCTCGCGCGCGACCGGGTCCGCGAGGGCCTCCAGCTCCTCGAGCAGCCTCTCGACCCTTGCGACCTCCGCAAGCTGCTCGCCGGCCTCCATGGCTATCCGTGCTCGCCGAACATCGGAGAGTGCACCACCCGGCGGGTCTTGCCCTTGCCCAGGTACATGTGCACGCCGCAGGGCAGGCACGGGTCGAAGCTCCGGACGGCGCGCATGATGTCGATGCCACGGAACTCGTCCTGGCCGTTCTCCTCGAAGATCGGCTGCCCCATGACCGCGTCCTCGTAGGGACCGGGCGTTCCGTAGGAGTCGGTCGGACTGCCGTTCCAAGGTGTCGGCGGATAGGGGTGGTAGTTCGCGATCTTGCCGTCGCGGATCACGAGGTGGTGCGACAGCACGCCGCGCACCGCCTCGTGGAAGCCGCAGCCGATGGCCTCGTCGGGGACGTCGAAGTTCTCGAAGACCTTCGTGTCACCCTGGCGCACCAGCGTCAGGGCCTCGTCGAGGAAGTGCAACGCCATCGCCGCCGAGTACGCCACGAAGTAGATCCGCGCGCGGTCGCGCTCGATCGCGTTCGACCACTGCGGAATCTTCCACTCCAGCGTCTCCTCGGGCGTGTTCGGCGTCTTCGGCAGGTTGATCACGACGCTCGAGCCCGTGGCGTTTACGTACGGCGTATGGACCTTGTCCGCGAGCGCGGTCACCCACAGCCGCGCCAGCGCGCCGCCACCGGTGTCGAGCGCGAGATGCTGCTGCGTGCGCTGGTCGTACCAGCGCGGGCTCATCACCCAGCTGTAGTTGCCCGCCTCGAGATCCCGCTTCTGCGGCCTCGGGATCGTCGTCTGGTTCCACGGGTGGCGTTCGTCGACGGGGTTTCCGAGCGGGTCCTTCTCCACGAACGTCTCCTCCCCGGCCCAGTCGTCGTAGTACGACGACCCGAGGAGGATGCGGATGCCGAGGTTGATGTCGACGAGGTTGGTCGTGACGAGCTCGCCGTCCACGACCACGCCCGGGGTCACGAACATCTCGTTACCCCAGTGGTCCATGTTCTCGTAGAGGTAGTCGACGTGGCGGGGGTTGTTGAATGCCCCCCAGCAGCCGAGCAGGACCCGCCTGCGGCCCACCTCCTCGTAGCCGGGCAGCGCCTCGTAGAAGAAGTCGAAGACGTCGTCGTTCATGGCGACCGCCCTCTTGATGAAGTCGAGGCAGCGCAGCAGCCTCGACAGGTAGTCGGTGAACACGGTGGGCGTGGGCTGCGTCCCGACGCCACCCGGATACACCGTCGAGGGGTGCACGTGGCGCCCCTCCATCAGGCAGATCATCTCCCGCCCGATACGGCTCATCAGGAGCGCTTCCTTGTACGTCTCACCGGTGAACGGGTTGTAGGAGCGCATGATGTCCGCGATCGTGCGGTGGCCGTGCATGTCCGCGTGAGGCGCGAGCGTCGATTCGGCCTTCTCCAGCACGCTCGGGTTCGTCTCCTTGACCATCTGCTCGCAGAAGTCGACGAACACCAGGTTGTCCTGGAAGATGATGTGGTCGAAGATGTACTCGCCCGCCTCGCCGAGGTTGACGATCCACTCACCCAGGGGCGGCGTCTTCACGCCGTACGCCATCTGCTGCGCGTAGCAGGAGCACACCGCGTGGTTGTCGCCGCAGATCCCGCAGATGCGGCTCGTTATGAAGTGGGCGTCCCGAGGGTCCTTGCCCTTCATGAAGATGCTGTAGCCGCGGAACAGCGACGACGTCGCCTTGCAGCTCACCACCTCGCGGTTGTCGAAGTCGATCTTGGTGTAGATGCCGAGGTTCCCGACGATGCGCGTGATCGGGTCCCACGCCATGTCGACGAGCTTGCCGGCCTCGGGCCTGATCTTCTCCTGGACGGCCATCGCCCTCTCCTCTCTAGTTGCCCCAGCGAGGCTGGTAGCCGGTGGTGAGCTCGGGGCGGTTGTGCCGCCACTTCGTCTCTTTGTTGACGGTCTTGTTGGTGACGCCCCGCAGCTTGCGGATCACCGGGCCCCAGGCGCCGCTCACAGCCGACGACACCCCTCCTCCGGGCGGGGCGTCCATGAACGGCATGAACTTGTCGGGGAAGCCGGGCATCGTGCAGCCGATGCAGATGCCGCCCACGTTCGGGCAGCCGCCGATCCCGGCCATCCAGCCGCGCTTCGGCACGTTGCAGTTGACGACCGGCCCCCAACAGCCGATCTTCACCTGGCACTTGGGCGAGTTGTAGTCGTGGGCGAAGTCGCCCTGTTCGTAGTAGCCGGCGCGATCGCAGCCCTCGTGGACGGTCTTGCCGAAGATCCACTGGGGCCTCAGCGCCTCGTCGAGCGGGATCGTAGGGGCGAGTCCCGCGGCCTGATAGAGGAGCCAGGTGAGCGTCTCCATGAAGTTCTCGGGCTGCACCGGACAGCCGGGGACGTTGACGATGGGGAGCCCGCCCGCCGAGCGGAACTCCCAGCCGAGATAGTCGGCGAGGCCCATGCATCCGGTCGGGTTGCCGGCCATGGCGTGTATCCCGCCGTAGGTGGCGCAGGTGCCCACGGCGACCACGCCCCAGGCCTTGGGTGCGAGCCGGTCGATCCACCAGTTGATCGTCAGGGGCTCCCCGGTCGCGGGGTCGTTCCCGAACGACGTCCAGTACCCGTCGCCGTTGATCTGCTCGTTCGGGATGGATCCCTCGATCACCAGCACGAACGGGGCGTCGAGCTGATCGTCGAGCGCCTGGCGGAACGGCGCGAGGAACTCCTCGCCGCCGAGCGTCGGCGAGAGTACCTTGTTGTGGAGGTTGACCTTCGGCAGTCCGGGGATCGCGCCGAGCACGACGTCCTCGATGCCGGGTTGGCCCGCCGCGGTGATCGAGACGGAGTCTCCGTCGCAGCTCATCCCCTCCGAGATCCAGAGGATGTGGACCTCATCGACGCCGGGACTCGTGGTTGCCTCAGTCGCCATGGCGCATCCCTCCAGTGGTGGTCATCGTCTCCTCCAGTTCCAGCGAGTCCACGAGCAGCTCCTCGCCTTCGGTGATCTCGACGCCCAGGCCGCCGCACGCCCCGCATGCGAGCGGGAAGCTCTCGAACACGCTCTCCGCGCCGCACGCCCGACACCGTCCGCCGGCCGGTACGTCCTCGATCCGCAGAGCCGCGCCCTCGAGGCGGGTGCCCTTGGTGGTCAGCTCGAACGCGAACTCGAGCGCGCACGGGACGACCTGCCGCAGGCGCCCGACCTTGACGTCGACCGCATAGACGCTTCGCCCGGCGGCGTGGCGCTCGGCCACGGCCACGATCGCCTCGGCGATCGAGAGCTCGTGCATCAGCAGATCCTCGGCAGCGGGTCGCCCACGAGCTGGTCCATCACGCGCTTGCCGCCGAAGGCGGTGTCGACCAGCACCATCGCGGGCGGCTCCGTGCGCACCTCGCCGATCTCCGCCGCCCGCTCGCAGCCCGGGACCGAGCGCAGCGCGGCAAGCGCCCGGTCGGCAGCCTCCTCGGCAACGAAGGCGACGACCTTGCCCTCGTTGGCCACGTACATCGGGTCGATCCCCAAGATCTCGGACGCCCCCGCCACGGCCGGGTCGATCGGCACCGCGGCCTCGCGCACGAGCATCGCCACCTGCGAGCTGCGCGCCAGCTCGTTCAGCACCGACGCCACTCCGCCGCGGGTGGCGTCGCGCATGCAGCGAAGCGACGGGCCGGCCTCCTCGAGCAGCGCGTCGGCGACCGGCCACAGCGAGCGAGTGTCGGACTCGATCTCGGCGTCGAGCTCGAACTCCCCGCGGGCCAGCATGATCGCCGTGCCGTGCTCACCGACCGTGCCGGACAGGAGGATCCGGTCCCCGGGGCGGATCGCGTCGGTCGCCGTACGGGCCCGCGGATCGCGCACGCCGACCCCGGACGTGCAGACGTACATCTGATCGGCGGCCCCACGTTCGACGACCTTGGTGTCGCCGGCGACGATGCGGACGCCGGCCGCCTCGGCGGCGCCCGCGATGGCGTCCACCTCGGCGCGCAGGTCGTCCGCGGCCAGGCCCTCCTCGAGTATCAGCGACAGGCTGAGCGCGAGCGGTCGCGCTCCGGCGACGGCGAGATCGTTCACGGTCCCGTTCACGGCCAGGTCCCCGATCGAGCCGCCCGGGAAGCGGATCGGCTTCACCACGAAGGAGTCTGTCGTGAGCGCCAGCTCGGCGCCGCCCGCGCTCACCGCGCCGGCGTCGCCCATCGCCTCGAGCGACTCCGAGCCGAACGCCGGCAGGAACAGCCCCTCGATCATGCTCTGGGTGGCCTTGCCGCCGGCTCCGTGCGCCATGTTGACCCGGTCGTCGCGGAACTTCCCGCGCTTGCCGCGGGCCGTCTCGATGATGCCGAGGATGCGCTCCTCGCGGGTGGCGCTCACACGACCTCCCGCTCGCGGGCGAAGCGGCCGAAGTTGTAGTAGGCGGCGCAGGCCCCCTCCGAGGACACCATGCACGTGCCGATCGGACGCTCCGGCGTGCAGGCCGTCCCGAACACCTTGCACTCCCAGGGCTTGATCACGCCCTTCAACACCTCGCCGCACTGGCACGCCTTGGGATCGGCCACGCGCACGCCCGGCACGCTGAAGCGGACCTCGGCGTCGAGGTCGGCGTAGGCGTCCGAGAGCTTCAATCCGCTCTGCGAGATGAAGCCGAGGCCGCGCCACTCGAAGTGCGGGCGCAGCTCGAACACCTCCGCCATCACCTCGAGCGCGCGCCGGTTGCCCTCATAGGGAACGACGCGGGAGTACTGGTTCTCGACCTCGCAGCGACCCTCGGCCAGCTGCACCAGGATCATCCGGATCGCCTGGAGGATGTCGAGCGGCTCGAACCCGGCCACCACGATGGGCTTGCCGTAGTCGGCCGGGATGAACTCGAACGGCCGGGCCCCGACGACCGTGGACACGTGCCCGGGGCCGACGAAGCCGTCGAGGCGCAGATCCGGCGAGTCCAGAAGCGCACGCAAGGGCGGCACGATCGTCACGTGGCTGCACATGCAGGAAAAGTTCGGGACCCCCTCCGCCTTGGCGCGCTTCAGGGTCAGCGCCGTCGAGGGAGCCGTCGTCTCGAACCCGATCGCGAAGAAGACGACCTCGCTGCCTGGATTCTGCTTGGCGATCCGCAGGGCATCGAGCGGCGAGTAGACCATCCGGATGTCGGCGCCCTCCGCCTTGGCGTCGAGCAGGCTGCCGCCCGAGCCCGGTACCCGCATCATGTCGCCGAAGCAGGTGAAGATCACGTTCGGGTCGCGAGCGAGCGCGATTCCGTCGTCCACGCGGCCCATCGGGATGACGCAGACCGGGCATCCCGGTCCATGGACGAGCTCGACGTTCTCCGGGAGCAGGTCGTCGACGCCGTACTTGTAGATCGAGTGCGTGTGGCCGCCGCAGACCTCCATGAACTTGTAGTGGCGCCCCGGCTCGACCGTGGCCGTGATCTCGGCGGCGAGCACCCGCCCGAGCTCCCTGTCGCGGAACTCGTCGACGTACTTCACGACTCGAGCTCCACGAGCGCCACCCCGGCGTGGACGAGGAGCCGGTCGCCGGGACCAACCGGCTCCACGAGCGCGATCTCGACGGTGCTCGTCGAGCCGTCCGCGGCTGTGCAGAGCGCCAGGCCGCGGGCCTCGTCGATGCGCTCGACCTCCATGGGGACGCCCTCGTCGGAGCAGGTGATGCAGTGGTCGCCGCAGTCGCTCACTCGATCACGCTCGTCTTCAGCTCGTCGAGCTCGGTCTCGTAGTCCGCGCCCATCTGCTCGAGCAGGCTGCGCGTCGCTCTGGCCTCCTCCTCGTCGATTCGCGACATCGCGAAGCCGACGTGGATGAGGACCCAGTCGCCGGCCTCGACGCCCCCGTCGTCGCCGTCGAGGAGCCCGATGTTGATCGTCCGCCGAACGCCGGCGACCTCGACCTTCGCGAGCCGGTTCTCGCGGTCGACAACCTCCACGATCTGGCCGGGAATGGCCAGGCACATGCTGCCTCCTCCGGCGCTTGAGGGGGCGACCCTATGGACTCGTCCCCGCGGGCAGAAGAGAACGGGTTGAAATCCAACGTTGCATTGCAACGAGCCGCGCCTAGGGTGGAGACTCGGGTAGGAGATGGGCTCGTGACCGCGCAGAGACTCACCGGATCGGCTTCAGAACTCTCCGCGCGACTCGTGGAGGCGGGTCAGGAGGGCGCGGTCCGGATCTTGGAAGTCGACCCGGAGCTCGGGCTCCGCATCCCGGCGTCCCAGATCGCACGCGCCCGAGCGGAGCTGACGGCACGCGTCAAGTCCTTTCCCTGCGGGCGCTGGGAGGTTCCGCGCGAGGACGAGGATCGCGGTGGCCTGGGCTTCCTGATGCTCGAGGGGCTGCTCGCTCGGGACGTCATCCTGGCGGGCACGACCTCGACCGAGCTGCTCGGCGAGGGCGACGTCCTCCAGCCGGGCGTTCCCGCGCGGGAGGAGCGGCTCGTCCGCTACCACGTGCTGTGGCACGTGCTCGCGCCCGTTCGGCTGGCGGTCCTCGATACGCCGTTCGCGCGCTCGCTCGCCGCCTGGCCGGCCGTGATGGGTGCGTTGCTCGAACGGGCGATCAGGCGAACACTGCGGATGTCGATCCACCAAGCGCTGCTGCAGCTGTCGCCGGTCGAGACGCGGCTGCTGGTGCTTTTT
This sequence comes from Thermoleophilaceae bacterium, assembly GCA_036519295.1. Classification (GTDB taxonomy): domain Bacteria; phylum Actinomycetota; class Thermoleophilia; order Solirubrobacterales; family Thermoleophilaceae; genus JACVRW01. The sequence continues at coordinate 3,231 of DATDLN010000196.1, read as the reverse complement.
TGGTATCTGGCGGAGCGGTGGGGGCGAGTGACCCCGGCCGGCATCAGCCTTCGGCTGCGGCTCCCGCACGAGCTCCTCGGTCAGCTGGTCGGGAGTCAGCGCGCCTCGGTGACCACCGCGCTGCGCAGGATCAACGAGGCCGGTCTGATCCTCCGAGCGGAGGACGGCAGCTGGCTCCTGCGCGGTTCTCCGCCCGACGAACTGGCCGAGATCCACTGGCAGCGCCGGGTCGCCGGCTAGAGAGGCGAGGATTCAGCGCGCGTTGTGAGCGCGCCCGTAGCGATTCGAACCCCAGATCTTCGGTTCCGTAGGTCGATGTTCTCTGGCTTGCGAACTGGGCTCTTCGCCGCCATGCGACCAAAATGCGACCACGGTGTTCATGCTCCTCGTCCGATCACCTGTCGCACCTGATCGAACGAGCGCCGCAGTGCATGCGTGTAGTGGCCGATCATCGTCTGCACGGTGTGACCGGCGATTGCGGCCAGGTCGGCGTCGTCGATCCGGGCGGCGCGGAGGTGGGTCACATAGGAGTGGCGCATCTCGTGAGGTCGGATGTCGAGGCCCGACTGCTGCTGAGCCGGCGCCCATACGTCGCGATAGAAGTTGCGCCCCCACCAGATCTTTCCCCGGGGCGTGGGGAACAACAGGGCTGTGTGGATCCGAGCCGGACGTGAGCGGATCAGTTCTGCCAACTCCGCCGGGCAAGGCACGATCCGGCCCGCACCGGACTCTCCGTGGTCGGTCTTGGTTCCTTGCTGGGCTCGCCCGTTGTGGGCCGTGCGCCGCACGTGGAACACCCGTCCGTCGAAGTCCTCCCGCCTCAGCGCCAGAACTTCGCCCAGGCGCATCCCGGTATCGGCGAACGTGCGCAGCATCGGCTCGTACGAGCCTCCCGCTCGAGCGAAGGCGTGCATCTGTTCGAACGTGAATACACGCACGGGTCGGGGTCGCTTGGAGACCTGCGGGTCGTTCGCTCGGACCGCAACGCCCTTGAACGGGTTCACCTCGGCTACCTCGTCGGTGATCTCGTCCTCGGTCATGACTGACAGGGCCCGGATGATGTGGGTGGCACCGAGCGCTGAACGTCCCTGTTCCGTAAGCAGCACGTCGATTAGAGCCAAGGCATGGCGGCGCCGCAAATTGGTGTAGGCCCACTCGCGCAGCGGGACGCCGTCGAGCTCCGATGTCGAGCGCCCGGGTGATCCGGTGTTCGTGGGTGCGCTGGGTGCGCTCAGTGCGGGGGTGAAACCGTGGCCAGCGCCGGAAGTAGCCGCCCACGTTTTCGATGCGCTCGGCGCGGCCGTAGGCGGCATCGATCGCTGCCTGCGCGTCCCGCTTTCGTTTGAACGTGCCGGCGCCCTTGCGATGACCAGAGGAGTTCGTGTAGCGCGCGCCCCACACGACGGCCCCAGAGGGGTTGACTCGCCGCACCGGTGTCTCTCGGTGCTGACTCATGCCGCCTTGCCTTCTTCGCGGCACCCTGCCAGCCAGATGTCTACGTCGGCCGGGTCAATTCGTCGCGCGCCCGAGACCTTGTAGGAGGGGATCGCGCCGGTCCGCAGCAGCTCCCGGACGGTGCGTTCAGACAGCGCGAGGTAGTCGGCCAACTGCCTCGATGTGAAGAACGGTCGGCGCTCGTCGTGATTGCTGTGAGAGTCGATGGGCACGGTTGCCATCTCAGGCCGCCTCTCTCTTGTGGGGGACATATCGGTCGGCGGGCATGACGTCGACCAGCTCGACGCGGTGTGGGTTCTTCTCGACCAGCAGCATGCGCCCAACGGCTAGCCGCGTGATGTCGTCCGGAGGCACGTAGAACTCGCGCCGGCGGTGCTTGGTCCCGACGCCGGACTCGCGCACGAAGCTCGACTTCGGCCGTCCGAGGCCCTCCTCCGTCTGGAAGGTGTGCACCCACACTTCCTCGGTGCCGGCGATGCCGGCCACCACCTCGGCCGAGCCGGGGTTGTTCTGCCGTCCGGCGAGTAGCCACTCGACGTTGCCGACAATCTGTTCGTCGAAGCCCTCGTCTACGCGGCGCAGGTCGGCGAGCTCCTGGGTTGCCATCACGAGCGAGAGGCCGGCCGAGCGCGCGCGCTGGAAGAGCCCCGCGATCTGATCACCCGCGAGCCCGGAGAACTCGTCGACGGCGACGACCGCTGGCCGGGCGAGGTCGGGACGCTCCTCGCGGCTGCCGCAGACGGTCTTCAGGTCTTGGATCGCCATGTTGCCGATCAGCTTGGCCGTGGCGCCGTAGCGCGACGAGTTGAGGCTGAAGACGACGCACGCGCCCTCGTACAGGGCCGCGAAGAGGTCGAGCTCGCCGCCCGGCTCCTCGAAGGGCAGCAGCCAGTCGCCCTGGCCGCCCTCGACCAGCAGAGCGAGCCGGTCCTGCAGGCCCGCGAGGTGCTTTAGCTGGCCGGCGCTGAGGCGGGCGAGGTAGGCGCCGACCTCCTCGGCGGCCGCCTCATTCGGGAGCCCGCGCCTCCATCGCCAGCGCCGCCGGGTCGAGCAGGCGGACGACGTTCCGGAGATGACGCTCCTGTGGCTTGTCCTCGAGCGTGCGGAAGAGGTTGATCAGGTAGCGCTCGTACATCGCCTGGTAGTGGCGCTCGGAGAACTCCTCCGTAGCGATCAGCTTGTCCTTCAGCTCCGAGCGGTTGCCGCGCTGAAGCGGGTTCCAGCGATCGCCGCCGTCGAGCGACCAGAAGTGGAAGGGCTGCCGTCTCCGCTCGGCCTCCGCTCGCAGCCGCAACGCGAGCGCCCGGTCCGCCTTCATGTCCACCACCACGACGCCGAAGCCCGCCTCCATGTGCCGGCTCACCGTCCACAGCAGCGCGTTCGACTTGCCCGACCCGGATGCGCCGACGGACAGCCCGTGGCGCCCCGACTCGCCACCGAAGCGCAACGAGACCGGCCGGCGGCGCGAATCGAAACCGAGCACGTAAGCGAGAGCCGGGCCGCCTGTCATCGACTTGACTGTGGGCTCCGAAGGTCGCGTAGTTGACACGTTTCGGGGCCCGCACTCGCTCAGCGAGGGCCCAGCTGGGCCTCGGGCTTTGCGCGAAATCCGAGCGTCACTCGCCGCGCTCGATTCGGCCGCTCGGCGACCCGCTTCATTTCACGCTCCTGTACTTGAGGTGGGTGACGCCGGGCGCCTCGACGGCCCGGACCTGCTCGAGCTGCACCTCCGCGTCCCGGAGGTTGTCGAAGAGGCGAGCACCGTCGCCGAGCACC
>DATDLN010000195.1:0-6383 GCA_036519295.1 Thermoleophilaceae bacterium | reverse complement strand
CCCGAGGAGTGCGCGACCGAACAATCGTCCTCGTCGTGATGTGCGTCGGGTACTTCCTCGTGCTGCTCGACGTGACGGTCGTGAACGTGGCCCTCCCGGACATCGCGTCGAGCCTCGGCGCGAGCGTGAGCGACCTCCAGTGGGTGGTGGACGGCTACGCGATCGCCCTCGCCAGCATCATGCTCGCCGGCGGCACCGCGGGCGACCTCTACGGCCACAAGCGGGTGGTCATGACAGGCCTGGCGGTCTTCGGGGTGGGGTCGCTCGGGTGCGGCCTGGCCCCGGACCCCTTCCTGCTGGTGGCTGCCCGCGTGGTGCAGGGAACCGGCGCCGCGCTGCTCCTGCCGGGAACGCTCGCCATCGTGACTCGCGCATTTCCCGACAGCGGCGAGCGGGCCAGGGCGATAGGTATCTGGGCCGGCATCGGCAGCGCGGCGCTGCCGGCGGGGCCGCTCGTGGGCGGAGCTCTGGTCGATTGGCTCGGCTGGCGCAGCGTCTTCTTCCTCAACCTGCCCATCGTCCTCGCGGCTGGGGCGGTGGCCGTCCGGGTGGTCCCGGAGAGCCGGCGGGCACCCGAGCGCCGACTGGATCTGCCCGGCACCGTGCTGGGCGCGCTGCTCCTCGGCATGGTCACGTTCGGGTTCATCGAGGCCGGGCGGACCGGCCTGAACGGAGCGGCGCTGCTCGCGGCCGGCGCGGGGACCGCGCTGCTCGTCGGCTTCATCGCGGTCGAACGCTCGCGCGACGACCCCCTGCTGCCCCTCTCGCTCTTCCGTCGCCCGGCCTTCAGCGTCGCCAACGCGACCGCCGGGGCGATGAACCTGGGAACGCTCGGGACGCTCTTCCTGCTCACGCTCTACCTCCAGCAGGTGCACGGGCTCTCCCCACTGGGCGCGGGCGTGGCGGTGCTGCCGCTGTTTCTCCCGCTCTCGCTGCTCGCCCCGCTTGCCGGGCGGCTCACGGCTCGGGTCGGCCCCAAGATCCCGACGGTCGCCGGTCTCGCGGTGGCGGCCGGGGGGCTGGCGCTCCTCGCGCGTCTGCGGGTCGGGTCCGAGTACGCCACGCTCCTACCCGCGCTCCTCCTGTGGGGGATCGGACTGGCGGCGCTGACGCCGGCCGTCGTCGCCGCCGCCATGGGCGCGGTGCAATCCGCGCGGGCCGGGCTGGCCTCGGCGATGAACAACACGGCGCGCCAGGCGGGCGGCGCCATCGGCATCGCCGCCCTGGGCGCGCTTGCCGGCTCGCCCGCGAATGGGCACGCCTTCCTGGACGGCCTGCACGCGGCGGCCCTGACCGCCGCCGGCCTCTACCTCGTTGCCGCGGTGGCCACGCTGACGGTGGCGTAGCCTGGCCGTCGCCGCCGCGGCCTGACAACCCGCCACACAACGCCCCGGTGGAGAAGGATGGCCGGGTTGTGTGTGCCTGGGACGCACAACCCTCCACGGATCGCGCGGCTGGGACTTGTGGCGGACTGTCCGCCACTGCCGCCGGCCCGGACGCCTGTCATCCTCACCCCATGACGACCTGCACCCACCTCGATCAGATCCGGATCGACCCGCCCGAGACCGTCGAAGGCTGCGAGGACTGCCTGCGGATCGGCGGGCGCTGGGTCCATCTCCGCACCTGCCTCAGCTGCGGCCACGTCGGTTGCTGCGACTCCTCACCCAACCGCCACGCGAGCGCCCACGCCGGCGAGAGCGGCCACCCCATCGTGCGCTCGGCCGAGCCCGGCGAGACGTGGTGCTGGTGCTACGTCGACGAGGTCGCGTTCGAACTAGCGGCCTAACGGGTGGCCACCTGGATTCCCGAGGGCAGGGACTAGTGCTCGTGTCCGAACGCCGGTCGCTTGTGCCGGCGTTCCTCTTCGACCTCGACGGAACCCTCATCGACAGCGTGTACCAGCACGTGGTGGCCTGGCGCGAGGCGCTCGAGCAGGTCGGCGTGTCGCTGGCGGTATGGAAGATCCACCGGCGGATCGGCATGAGCGGAGGACTGTTCGTCACTGCTCTGCTGCGCGAGCTCGGTGCCGGGCTGGACGAGGAGCGCATCGCCCGGCTGCCCGACCTGCACGCCGAGGCCTACGGCCGCTACTACCCGGGCGTCAGACCGCTGCCGGGCGCGGCGGAGCTCCTCGCCACGCTGAGCGAACGGAACATCCCCTGGGCGATCGCCACGAGCGGAGCGGAGCGCTCCGCAGGCCCGGCGCGCGAGCTGCTCGGCCTTGCCCCCGACACGCCGTTCGTCACGCGCGACCTCGTGCGCTACGCGAAGCCCGATCCTGACCTGTTTCTCACCGCGGCCGAGCGCATCAATGTCGACATCCGCAACGCCATCGTGGTCGGCGACAGCGTCTGGGACCTGCTCGCCGCGCGCCGTGCGGGCGCGCTCGGGATCGGCCTGCTGTCGGGTGGCTACGGCCGCGAGGAGCTCCTCTACGCCGGCGCCTTCCGGGTGTACGAGGATCCGGCGGACCTGCGCAACCATCTCGACGAGGTGGGCGTGCGGCGCCCGCTCTAGGCTGTGGCGGGCGCGGCCGCGGCGAGCTCCGTGAGCGCGTCGAGGAAGATCTCCGAGAACGTGGGGAACGGCTGGATCACGTCGTTCATGACCTCGAGCGGAACCCGCGCGCGGATAGCCACCGTCGCCTGCTGGAGCCATTCGCCGGCCTCCTGGCCGAGCGCGTACGCGCCGGTCAGCCGCTCGCCGTCGGAGACGAGCGTCATGAAGCCCGGGCTCTCCGCGTACGCCCGCGTGTAGGTGGAGGTCCGGGGCACGGCCGACAGCGGCACCGTGACGTTGTGTGCGCCGTCGCCCTGGCCGACGGACGCGGCCTGCGGATCGGTGAAGATCACGCGCGGCACGGCCTCGTAGTTCGCCTCGCGACGGCCGCCGAGGATGTTGGCCGCCGCGATCCGCCCCTGGTACTTGCCGACGTATGTGAGCGGCCAGATGCCGGTGACGTCGCCGATTGCCCAGAGGCCGTCGCCGGCGTTCATGCGCGCGTCGACCTCGATGCCGTGCCCCGTGGGCTCGATGCCGGCGGTCTCCAGCCCCAGGCCCTCCGTGCGCGGCCGCCGGCCGGTGGCGACGAGCAGGCGATCCCCGCGCAGCTCGTCGCGTTCCGGGAACTCGAGCACGTACTCCCCGCCGTCCTCGCGAACGGCCGAGGCGTGCTGGCCGAGGCAGAGCTCGATCCCCCCGGCCGCCAGCGCGACGCCGAGGGCCTCCCCGAGCGGGCGGGGCTCGCGCGGGAGCAGGTGGTCCATCCCCTCCACGAGCGCCACCGAGGCGCCCATCCGCCGGACCGCCTGCGCCATCTCGACGCCGACCGGACCGCCCCCGAGCACCAACATCCGGCGGGGGACCTCAGTGAGCCCCGTCGCCTCGCGGTTCGTCCACACGCCCTCGGCCTCGGCCAGCCCGGGGATCGGCGGGATCACGGGGTCCGAGCCGGTGGCGACCACCACGTGCTCGGCGCCGTACTCGTCGTTGCCCACGGACACACGGCCAGGGGCGACGATCCGCCCCGCGCCGCGCAGCACTGCTATGCCGTTGTCGTCGAGCCAATCGACCTTGCTCGAGTCGTCGTAGCCGGCGACCATGAAGTCGCGCCACTCGAACGCCGCGTTCGGGTCGAGCTCCCCGGTCACCGCCTCTCGCGCGCCGGGCGCCTCGCGGGCCGCCTCGAGCGCCTCGCCGGGACGGAGCAGCGTCTTCGAGGGAATGCAGGCCCAGTAGTCGCACTCGCCGCCGACACGCTCGCGCTCGACGATGGCCACTCGCAGGCCGCCGTCCGCCAGGTGGCCGGCGCAGTGCTCCCCGGCTGGGCCCGCGCCGATGACGATGACGTCGTAATCCGTACTCACCGCTTCTCCTTCGTTCTGGAATCAGCGCAGTATCGCCCCGTGCAACCCCAGCGCAGCCGTTGACTCGCCGCGCCGGGCCTGCTTAGAGTCGCCGGCATGCCGAACGACGCGGACGATGGAGCGGACGAGGGTCTGGTCGAGGAGGGCGTGACCCACCACGGTGGCGCCGCGCCCCGCGGGCTCATGGCGGTGCCGAAGTCCCGGCTGTTCGAGGGTCGCTTCGGCCGGATGTTCCGCAACCTGCCCATCCCGCGGCCCCCGCGCGAGGCTCTCATCGCGCTCGGAGAAGCCATGCCTGAGGAGCGCCGCCCGCGGGCAACGGCGGACAACACGAAGATCCCGGCCGCCTACACCTACCTCGGCCAGTTCGTCGATCACGACATCACGTTCGACCCGGCCTCGAAGCTCCAGCGTCTGAACGATCCCGACGCCCTCATCAACTTCCGTACGCAGCGCTACGACCTCGACTCGCTCTACGGCCGTGGCCCGTCCGACACGCCGTTCCTCTACGAGTGGCTGAATCCGGAGTTCCGCGGAGTGAAGCTGCTCGCGGGGCGCAACCCCCAGACGGACCCGGTGGACGGGGAGGACCTCGACCGCCAGGACCTGCCCCGCAAGGAGCAGGGGCGGGCGCTGATCGGCGACCCGCGCAACGACGAGAACATCATCGTCTCGCAGCTCCACCTGGCCTTCATCAAGCTTCACGACCGCGTGGTCGACCGCGTGAAGGCGGACAAGGGCCTGACGGGCTCGGACCTGTTCGAGGAGTCGCGGCGGCTCGTCACCTGGCACTACCAGTGGGTGGTGGTGCACGACTTCCTGCGCCGCATCGCCGGCGATGCCGTCGTCGACGACGTGCTCACGAACGGGCGCGACTTCTTCACCTGGCAGGACGAGCCGTTCTTGCCGGTCGAGTTCTCGGGCGCCGCCTATCGCTTCGGCCACTCGATGATCCGCCCGGGCTACGACCTGAACGCGACCGTCACGGGCGTGCCGATCTTCTCGGGCAGGCAGAAGCCGGGAAACCGCGACCAGCTGGGCGGCTTCCGGCGCCTGCCGTCGCTGTGGACGATCGACTGGTCGCACTTCCTGAAGATCGACGGTACGCGGCCGCAGCCGAGCCGGAAGATCAACATCCGCCTGGCTCGGCCGCTCATGAAGCTGCCCGCGAGCGTGAACACCGCCCGCAACCCCCTCTCGGTGCTGAACCTGCGCCGTGGCAAGGCGCTCCAGCTGCCGTCCGGGCAGTCCGTGGCCCAGCTCATGGGAAAGACGCCCCTCACCACCGCCGAGCTCGAGCTTTCCAAGCTGAGGCTGAAGGCGGCGCACCGCACCTTGCTCGAGCAGGACACGCCGCTCTGGTTCTACGTCCTGAAGGAGGCGGAGGTGCGGTCGAACGGCGAGCGGCTCGGGCCGGTCGGGGCTCGAATCGTCGCGGAGGTCCTCATCGGCGTGCTCCAGGGCGATCCGAACAGCTTCCTGAGCATGGAGCCGGGTTGGACGCCGGAGGGCATTCCCGCCAAGACGCCCGGCGAGTTCACGCTCGCCGACCTGCTCACCTTCGCGACCCGGTAACGGCATGGCCGCGGAGCCGGAGAGCCCGTTCGAGGCCGCCTACGCGGCCGGGATCGCGCGCGAGCTGCCCGAGCCCGCGCTCCCGGCGGGGCGGACCGCCGTCGTGAGCGCGGCGCCCGCGGAGACATTCGCGCTGCGGGGGTGCGTCCTGACCCGGGAAGGACCGCTCGAGCGCGCCTACATAACGGTGGGGGAGGGCACCTCGATTGAGGCGATCTCCACCCGCAAGCCGCGGAACGTCCGCGTGCACGACACCGGGGGCGGGGTGATCCTGCCCGGCCTCATCGACCTCCACGGCCACCCCGAGTTCAACGTGTTCGCCGCCTGGGAGCCGCCGCGGCAGTTCGTCAACCGCTACGCCTGGCGCGGCTCGGACATCTACAAGGAGCTCGTCAGGCGCCCCCAGGACCGGCTGATAGGCGCGCTGCCGCCGCAGACGCAGCTGCGCTACGCGGAGATCCGCGCCCTCGTCGGCGGGGTCACCGCGATCCAGGGCACTTCCGAGCGCATCGAGCGGCTCGAGGAGGAATCGCTCGTTCGCAACGTCGACCGCTGGATCTTCGGCCGCCACAGGGCCCGCGCGATGATCGATTTGCCCGACGAGGGCGAGCGCGACTTCCCGCGGCTCCAGCGGATCGTCGGCGAGATCGACGCCGGCGAAGTGGACGCCTTCTACCTCCACCTGGCAGAGGGGCGGCGCGACAACCAGCGCTCGGTGGACGAGTGGGACCGCCTCCTGCGCACGAACGCCCTCACCCCGGCCACCGTGATCATCCACGGCGCGGCGCTCGGCCGCGACCAGCTGGTCGAGCTGAAGGACGCCGACGGGAAGCTGGTCTGGTCGCCCCAATCGAACCTGCGCCTATACGGCGAGACGACGCTCGCGGCCGACGCGCTCGACGTGGGGCTCAAGATCGGCCTGGGCGCCGACTGGCTGCCGAC
>DATDLN010000194.1:0-51899 GCA_036519295.1 Thermoleophilaceae bacterium | reverse complement strand
CCTTCGCGCGGTCGTACGTGTCGTATCCGGTCTGCTGCCCCTCCCGCGCGACGTACCTGACCGGCCAGTATGCCCACAACCACGGGGTGATGGGGCTCTATCCGCCAACCGGCGGCTACGGCCGCTTCGACCGCTGGAACTCGCTACCGGTCTGGCTCGAGCGCGCGGGCTACGCGACGGCCCACATCGGCAAGTACCTGAACGGGTACGGCAGCCAGGTGCCCGCCGACGTGCCGCCGGGCTGGACGGACTGGCATGGAGCCATCGACGGGTCCACCTATCGCATGTGGGGCTACACACTCAACGAGAACGGCAGGCGCCACACCTACGGGAGCGCCTTCGACGCGGACCCGCGCCTGTACCAGACCGACGTCTACGGCCGGAAGGCCGTCCGCTTCATCAGGCGCCGCGCCCCCTCCGATCGCCCCTTCTTCCTCTCGGTCGCCTTCCTCGCACCCCACCACGAGAGCGCGTCGGTACGCCGCGTCACCGGCCGGCTCGTGCGGCCCGCACCCCGCTACGAAGGAGCGCTCGCCGCGCGACCGTTCGAGACCTCTCGGGCGTTCGACGAGGGCAACGTCACCGACAAGCCGCGCTTCCTGCGCCGCGACCCGCTCGAGCTTGGAGCGATGGACCGCATCGCCGAGCACTTCCGCGAACGCCAGCGCTCGCTCCTGGCCGTGGACGACGCGGTGCAGGCGATAGTCGACGAGCTCCGAGACGAGGGCGAGCTCGACGACACCTACATCCTCTTTACCTCCGACAACGGCTACATGCAGGGCGAGCACGACGTGCCCAGCGGCAAGATGCTCCCCTACGACCCGTCCACCCGGGTGCCGCTCCTGATCAGGGGCCCCGGCATTCCGCGGGGAGAGGTGTCGGGGGAGCTCGTCGGCAACATCGACCTGGCCCCCACGATCCTCGAGGCCGCCGGGGCCCGAGCCGGTAAGCCGGTCGACGGCCGCTCGCTGCTGCGCTTCGCCCGCCACCCCCGCCTCCGCACGCGACGGCCGCTCCTGCACGAGACCGGCGGACTGCGCTTCGTCCCCGTGCGCGACCAGGACCAGGACGGAACACCCGCCGTGCGGCGAATCCTGAGCTACCGGGCGGTCCGCACCGACCGCTGGCTCTACATCGAATACCGCGGCGGCGCGCGCGAGCTCTACGACCTCGCTCGCGACCCCAGTGAGCTCCACTCCCACTATCCCGACCCCCGCTACACGCGCGTCCGCCGCATGCTTCACGCGCTGCTGCAACGCCTGGAGAGGTGCCGAGGCTCCAGCTGCCGCCGCCCCGCCCCCGCCATCCCGCCTCCGCCCGGGTCCACCGATCGGGGGATCGCGGCCTAGCCGCGCGAACCGTCGAGGGGTTGATGCGGCGCCGGCCGGGCGTCGTGAGAGTGCCCGGCATGACCAAGACCGCACAAACAGCTGCAAACGACGTAACGCTTTGGACCGAATTCCTGGTGGCCGGCAGACGGGTCTACATCCGAAGCCCCCGGCCACTGCCCCTGCCCCGCGAGCTGCATGACTCGGCAGGAGAGAGGGGCGGGGACCCGCCGAAAATCGAGGTGAGGCCCGTAGTCCCGGAGGCCGAGCCGTGAGGGAGAAGCTGGCGCTCACGATCTTCATCGGCGTCGCGGCGGTGCTTGCGGCCGTGGCGGCGCTTGCCGGCGACAGCGTGTGGGCCGTGCTGGCCGCCGCCGTCGTCGTGCTTCTCGCCGCTACGACGCTCGTCGTCGGGGCCTCTCTGGCGTCGATGGAGGACGGTGAGGATCCGAGCCGGTCGCCGGATCGCCTGATGCCACGGCGCCGCTGAGGTCCGGCAGCCAGGCGCGGGCGAGCGTGCCGCCGCCGGGCCGATCGTGGAGCTCCAGCCGCCCGCCGGCGGCCTCGACGCGCTCGGCGCACGACGCGAGTCCGAGGTGTCCCCTCGACACGGCCGCTCTCACTCGCTCCCTGTCGAGTCCCCGACCGTCGTCCGCCACTTCGAGCAGGAGACCGGCGTCCAGGCGCCTCAACGACACGCGAACCTCGGTCGCGTCCGCGTGCGTCGCCGCGTTCGCGGTCAGTTCGCGGGCGAGCGACACGATGAGGCGATCGTGGGCTCCGATCGCACCGGGGTCCACCTCCAGGCTCCAACGCGTCCCGCGGCGCCGTCGGCGCTCGACGATGGAGTGGAGCGCGGCCCCGAGGCCCGCCTGGTCGAGCAGATACGGATGCAGATCAGAGATCGCCGTCCGCAGCTCCGCAACGCTGCGCCGGACCTCGGCCCGTGCGCGGTGGAGGGCCTGGCGATCGCCTTGCTCGGCGTCGTCGAGGTCCTGGCCCGCCGCGAGCAGGTCCTGAATTGCGTCGTCGTGAAGCGCCTCCGCGAGCCGCTTGCGCTCGCGCTCCTCCGCGCCGAGGATCTCCGCCAGGAGCCGCCCGCGCGCAGCGGCGAGCTCGCCCACGCGCTGCGCCCGGCGCGTGAGGACGATCGCCAGCAGCACGGCGGCCACTCCGATCCAGGCGAGGTACAGCGTCTGGCTGAGGACGAACTCGAAGTCCTCGCCCTGGTTCGTCGCCGGGTGCGTGAGCGAGACGCCGAGGTAGCTGACGATCGAGATCGACGACGACAGTGCGGTGCCGCGCGGCGACATCAGGAACGCAGCTCCGATCGGAAGCAGGAAGAACGCGAGCCTGACCTGCGAGAAGGCGCCTCCGGAGGTGTAGGTCAAGCCGAGCAGGAAGCCGAGGTCCAGCAGCGGATAGAACCGCGCGGGCAGGCGCTCGCCCCACCCCGCGAAAGTGGCGGCCAGCACGCAGACCGCGTAGACGCCGCCGAGTGCCAGGAGCCAGTCGAAGGTCTCGCCGCCGACCTCGGGATGCGCGACGAGCCTCTCGCCCATGAGGATGACCGGAATCGCCGCCACCCGCACGACGGCCACCGCGCGCTCGGTCGTTCGTGTGCCGGCCTCGGCGCCGCTCACTCCAGCAGGCCGCGGCGCATCGCCTCGGCCACCGCAGCCGCCCGATCGGAGACGCCGAGCTTGCCGTAGAGGTGCTGGAGGTGCGTCTTGACCGTCGCGGGACTCAGGTAGAGGCGCTCGCCGATCTCGGGAGCAGAGAGTCCCTCCGCAGTCAGCCTAAGCACTTCCCGCTCACGCGGCGTCAGGACGGGCCTCTCGTCGTTCGAGCGGAGCTGGATCTCTCGAGCCAGCCCCGTGTGCACTTCGGGCGCGAGCACCGTCTCGCCGCGCGCGACCGCGGACACGGCATCGCAGATCTGCTGGCGCGTCGCCTCCTTCGAGAGATACCCGCGGGCGCCGCCGCCGATTGCGGCGAAGACGATCTCGCTGTCCAGGTAGGCGGACACGAAGAGCACTCGCGTGGGAATGCGCTCGCGCTCGATCGCGTTCAGAAGCCGGCGACCGTCGAGCCCGGGCATCCTCATGTCGAGGATCGCGACGTCCGGCCGCAGCGCCGCGATCACCTCGAGGGCTTCGCTGCCTGTGGCCACCTCGCCGACCAGCTCGAGCTCGGGGCGCTCCTTGACTGCGCGCACGATTCCATCCCGGTAGACGGGGTGATCATCCGCGACAACCACTGTGATCCGTGGCACGCCCCGCATTGGAGCCGCGCCGGATGAGAGGCCCATGAGCTCATCGGGGTTTCATCGGGCGCCGAGACCTTTCGGTCATGCCGCGCTCGCTCATGCTTTGGACCGTCGGCGCCCTCGCTGCGGTCGTGCTGGTCGCCGGATGCAGCTCGCCCGGCATCGGCGACACGACCGCGGGCGCTCGGAGCGTGCGCCCCGCGTCCCCCGTGCCCGTTTCTCCGTACGGCCAGCCCGCCCGCGCGGTGCGCGCCGTCGAGGTCTTCGCCCGCGCGTTGCGCGACGGCGACGTCGAGCGCCTGTGCCGGCCGGGGGCGGTCTTCACGTTCGCAGTCGTCGCCTCGATGAACGCGGGAGGCGAGAGCTGCGAAGCGTCGCTCGAGCGCTCGGACGCGCTGCGCCACCCGCCCACCCTGATCGTCACGAGGCTGGCCTTCGAGCCGGGCCTCGCCAGAGCGCGGGTCCGAGTCGGTGCCGCCACCTCGATCTCCCTCGACGTCGTCCGCAGCGGGCGCCGCTGGCTCGTGAGCTTCGCAGGCGGCGCCGACCCGGTTGCCGCCGTCGGGCAGGCGGGCGGCTCCTGAAGCCGTCTCATCGCTATCTCATCTTGGCTCGACAGGGTGCTCTCGAACGAGCAGGTCGACATCGTCCGCTCACATTCCCCGCGGACGCTCTCCCCGACCTCCCCATGCCCGCCGGCGTCGAGTCCCCCCGGCGCCGGCGGGCGCTCGGGTCTCCTGTGCGTGGCGCCGGCATGCCAACCCGCCGAAGAACCCGCCCGGGCAGGCAGGACGGTGCAGCAGAAGCTGGGGCGATTCTGGGCGCCCGAGATGCATCCCCGCTCATCGCAGACTCATCCGTGAGCGCGACGATCCGCTCTATGGAAATCGTCGAAACCAGCGCCTCGGCCGTCGAGATTCGCGCTCACCTCGATCGCCTGTTCCAAGAGTGGCGGCAGGCCGAGTCCGCGGGCCTGGGACTTCTCGGGCCCTACATTGCGGATCTCGCCGCCGAAATCGCCGCTTGCCGCGTCGCCTTCGTGGCCACCGCGGTCAGCGAGATCGCGGTCCTGAGGGGCGAGCTGTTCGGAATCCAGGTCGGTTGACGATGGACGCCCCACCGCCTCCTTCCTCGCGGCCGGATGACGGCGACCCGGCAAGCCGCGGACTCTCGCCCGAGCAAAGGGTCGAGGACCTGGTGCGGCACCACCTGTACGGGCGGCACATGCGCTGGAACGTGGAGCCGGCCGTGCCCCGTCAGACGAGCAGCACGATCTTGCCGAGCTTCCCGCCCGCGGCGAACCGCTCGTAGGCAGCCTCGACGTCGTCGAGCGGGAAGGTGGCCGCCACCGGCACGCTCAGCGCCCCGGTTTCGAACAGGGGCAGGACCTCCTTCTCGAGCCGGCGCGTGACGAGCGCCTTCTCCTCGAGGGGCCGGGCCCGCAGCGTCGAAGCGTGGATGCGGCCGCGTTTTTGCATCAGCGTCAGCAGGTTGATCTCGGCCGTTGGGCCGGTGCCGCCCACCCCGATCACGGCGATTCGGCCTCCGGTGGCGAGGCTCTGGAGGTTCTCGGCGAGGTTGCCGGCGCCCACCAGCTCGAGGATCACGTCGTAGGGCCCGTGCTCGACGAAGCCCTCGGGCGGAATCACGTGCGCGCCGAGGCCCTCGACCTGCGGGCGTAGCTCCTCCCGCCGGACTGTCGCGGTGACGCGCGCCCCGGCCGCGCGGCCGAGCTGGACGGCGGCGGTGCCCACGCCGCCCGCGCCGCCGTGCACCAGCAGGCGCTCGCCGGGCCGGAGGCCGGCCTGGCTGAAGATCGCGTCGTGGGCGGTGGCGAACACCTCGGGGACCCCGCCTGCCTGCGGCCAGTCGAGACCCGCCGGCACGGGCATCGCCGCCCGCTCATGGACGAGGGCCAGCTCGGCCTGACCGCCGCCGCCAACCACCGCCATAACCCGGTCGCCCTCGGCGAAGCGGGACGCCGCGGGTCCGAGCGCGGCCACCTCCCCGGCGAGCTCCAGGCCCGGGATGTCCTGGGGCGACCCCGGCGGCGCCGGGTAGCCGCCCCGAACCTGGAGCATGTCGGCGCCGTTGACGCCGGCCGCGCGAACCCGCACCAGCAGCTCGTTCTGGCCCGGCTCGGGATCGGGCCGCTCCTCGACGACGAGGGATCCATCCTGGATCGTCACGGCACGCACGGGCGGGAACTGTACGCGAACGAACCAATTCGTCCCGGGCGTTGATTACGGTGCAGAGGCCGCGAATGAGAGCACGAGCGCTGATTCCAGGCAGTGCCCGGCCGCCGCTCTGGCGCGAGGCCAGTATCGGCCTCGAGGCCGCGGCACTCCTGCGGGACCCCATCTTCCGCGGCGACGGTGTGGCCGACGGGCGCGGGCACCCGGTGCTCTTGATCCCGGGCTTCCTGGCGGGCGACGGCTCGCTGGCGCTGATGGCCCGGTGGCTGGGGCGCTGCGGCTACCGGCCGAGCAGGGCCGGGATGATCGCGAACGTGGACTGCTCGAGCGCGGCGCTTGCCCGGCTCGAGTCGCGGCTCGAGCGCCTGGTCGCAGAGCAGGGGCGCCGTACCGCGATCGTCGGCCAGAGCCGCGGCGGCAGCCTGGCAAAGGTGCTCGCGCGGCGCAGGCCCGACCTCGTGTGCGGCATCGTCACGCTCGGGTCGCCCGAGCTCGACCCGCTGGCGGTGCACCCGCTGGTCCGCCTCCAGCTCGAGGCGGTGAGCAGGCTCGGCTCGCTCGGCGCGCCGCGGCTCTTCAAGCGTTCCTGCGTGGACGGAGACTGCTGCGCGGCCTTCTGGGAAGACCTGGCGGCGCCACTTCCGCGCGTCGTGGGGTTCGTCTCCGTGTATTCGCGCACCGACGGCATCGTCGAGTGGCGCGCCTGCCTCGCCCCCGGCGCCGAGCACGTGGAGGTGGGCGGGTCACACATCGGAATGGCGGTCAACCCGTCGGCCTGGCGCGCCGTCGCCGCCGCGCTCGATCGCTTCCGCCGGGCGGAGGCGCGGCGAAGGCCGCCGAGCAGGACGAAGGCCGGCCGCCTGCGCCGCGCGGCCTGAGCGCCGGCCCTAGGGCACGAGAACCGCGGAGCCGCGGATCCTTCCCGAGCGCAGGTGGTCGAGCGCCTCGTTCGCCTCCGCGAGGGGGAAGGTCTCGACCTCGGTCCTGACCGGCACGAGCGGCGCCAGTGCGAGGAACTCCTCGCCGTCGGCGCGCGTCAGGTTCGCCACCGAGCGCAGCGTCCGCTCGCCCCACAGCAGCTCGTAGGGCATCTGCGGGATGTCGCTCATGTGGATCCCGCCGCACACCACCGTCCCGCCCTTCGCCACGGCCCGCAGCGCGGCCGGTACGAGCTCGCCCGCCGGCGCGAAGATGAGTGCGGCGTCGAGCTCCTCCGGGGGCGGACCGAGCGCGTCCCCCGCCCACTCCGCGCCCAGCCCGAGGGCGAACCGCTGCGTCTCTTCGTCCCCGGCCCGCGTGAATGCGAACACGCGCCACCCCTGGTAGACGGCGACCTGGCAGATGATGTGCGCCGCGCCGCCGAACCCGTAGATGCCGAGCCGCTCCCCTTCGCCCGCCAGCTTGAGGGTGCGGAAGCCGATCAGGCCGGCGCAGAGGAGCGGCGCCGCCTGGAGGTCCGGGTAGCCGGGCGGGATGGGGAAGCAGAAGCGCTCGTCGGCCACGGCCAGCTCGGCGTAGCCCCCGTCGCGCTGGTAGCCGGTGAAGAGCGCGCGGTCGCACAGGTTCTCGCGGCCGGAGCGGCAGTAGCGGCACGTGCCGTCGGTCCAACCGAGCCAGGGCACACCCACGCGCTCGCCGGGATGGAAGCGCTCTCCACCGGCCGACACGTGGGCCACGATCTGGTGGCCGGGCACGAGCGGCAGCTTGGGCTCCGTCAGCTCGCCGTCCGCGATGTGCAGGTCGGTGCGGCAGACACCGCACGCCGCCACCTCGAGCAGCAGCTCGCCCGGGCCCGGCTCGGGCGCCGGGAGCTCGGCTTCGCGCAACGCCAGCCGGGGCCTATCCAGCACCATCGCTCGCATGGCCGCAAGGCTACGCCCGTCGGCCACGCCATCTGCATTGACCGCCACCATGGCGGCAGATGCAGATAGCGTGGAGCGGACTCGGGTCAATGGCTGAGCGTTCACACGAGATGAACGGCCCGCTCGTCGAGGTCGCGTTGCTGCGCGAGCGGCTGGGCGAGCCGGGCCTAGTCGTGGTCGACTGCCGCTTCTGGCTCGGAGAGCCGGGCGCGGGGGAGCGCGCGTGGCGGGAGGGCCACATCCCGGGCGCGCCCTTCCTCGACGTGGACCGGGATCTTGCCGCCGAGCCGGGCGACCGCGGCCGGCACCCGCTGCCCGAGCCCGCCGATTTCGAGGCTGCCGCCCGCGGGGCCGGCATCGGCCGCCACTCGCTCGTCCTCGCCTATGACGAGGCGGGCGAGGGCGGGGCGGTCCGGCTCTGGTGGCTCCTGCGCCACTTCGGACACGGGCGAGTAGCGGTGCTGAACGGCGGCCTGCGCGCGTGGCGTGAGCAGGGCGGCCCGCTGCGGGCGGGCAGCGAGGAAGTGGAGAAGGGCGATTTCGTGGCACGGGCGCGTGAGGGCGACACGCGCGCCGCGGAGGAGCTCCTGGCCGGCGCAGCCCCAGGCGAGCGTCTCCTCCTCGACGCCCGCGCACCCGAGCGCTTTCGCGGCGAGGTCGAGCCGATCGACCCCGTGGCCGGGCACATTCCCGGCGCGGTCAACGTTCCCTTCGCCGAGATCGCCCCGGGCGGACGCTTTCCGGCGCCGGAGGAGCTGCGCGCGCGGCTCGAGGCCGCCGGGGCCTCACCCGGCCGGGAGCTCGTGGCCTACTGCGGCTCGGGCGTCACCGCCTGCACGCTCGTGCTCGCCGCCGACCTGGCGGGGCTGCCCTCCGCGCGGCTCTACCCAGGCTCCTGGAGCGAGTGGTCGGGCCGCGGCTATCCGGTCGCGCGCCAGGAGAGCGCCCGCTCCACCGAGAGCCGCAGCAGCGGGCCGGGCGGCGTTCGCTCGCGGTAGGGCTCATACCTGGCGGCGAGCGCGTCCAGCGCCTCGGCCGACTCGCCGGCGGGGAGGACGTCGATCCGCCCGAGCAGCTGCACCCAGGCGAGCCGGCTCCAGTCGTCGCTGTAGCGGTCGACGCAGAGAGCCGCCTCCGGCCGGCGGCGCAGGTACCGCACACGCGCCGGCTCTGCCGCCCGCTTGGGCTTGTCGTCGATCGCGCTCCAGACCGAATCGCCGACAACCGCGTACGTGACCGGCAGGACCCGGGGCCGGTCGTGGTCGTCGAGGAAGGCGAGACGCCCCACCCGATCCGTCACGAGCAGCTCGCGGGCCCAGCCGGAAAGCTCCTCTAGTGTCACTGGGCGAGCGTAGAGAGGAGGACGAATGAAAGTCGCTATCGGGCTGCCGACGACGATCCCGGGAGCCCGCGGAGACGAGGTCGTCGAGTGGGCGAGACGGGCGGAGGCGGCCGGCTTCTCGGGCCTCGGCACGATCGACCGGCTCGTGTACCCGAACTACGAGTCACTGGTGGCCCTCGGCGCGGCGGCCGCAGTGACCGAGCGGATCGGGCTGATCACTTCGATCGCGATCCTGCCCATGCGCCAAAACACCGCGCTCGCCGCCAAGCAGGCGGCGACCCTTCAGCACCTCTCGGGCGGCCGGTTCTTGTTCGGCGTCGCCCCGGGCGGGCGGCCCGACGACTTCGAGGCGGCCGGCGTGCCCTTCGAGAACCGCGGCAGGCGATTCGAGGAGATGCTCGACGACATGAAGCGGATCTGGGCGGGCGAGGAGCGCGGCTTCGCCGGCGGCGTCGGCCCCGACGTCTCCGACGACCCGCCGACGCTCATACTCGGCGGCCAGGTCGACGCCGCCTTCCGGCGCGCCGCCCAGTACGGCGACGGCTGGATCGCGGGTGGCGGGCTGCCCGAGTACTTCCCGCCCGCGATCGAGAAGCTCGAGGCGGCGTGGCGCGAGGCGGGCCGCGACGGCGAGCCGCGCAGGCTGGCGCTCACCTACTTCTCGCTGGACGACGACCCCGAATCGCAGGCACGCAAGACGATCGGCAACTACTACGCCTTCGCCGCCGACTACGCGGACATGGTCGTGGCCAGCGTCGCCAAGGGCGAGGACGCCGTGAAGGAGCGCGTACGCGCCTTCGAAGACGTCGGCTGCGACGAGCTGATCATGTTTCCCGCCTCCTCCAGTCTCGAGCAGGTGGACAGGCTGGCTGCTGCCGCGCTGTAGGTGAGAACCCCGCATGACGAATGTCATGCCGGATTCAGGACGAGCGTTCCGTCCACCGCGGCCGCCACGATGAGGTCGGGATGCCATCGACCAAGGTTCTGATCGCCCGCGCGATCCGCGTCGCCCGCTCCCTCTACGGCCGCTGGCGGGTGCTCCCTCTGGCCGATCGCGAGCGCATCGCGCCGCTGGCGGAGGACGCGAAGGAGAAGGCGCTGTCGCTGCGGGGTGCTTCCGACTCCTCGCGGGCAGAGGCGGACCTGCGCGGGGCGAACGAGAGACTGGCCGCCGCCCTCGTCGACACCGCCGAGTCGGACCCCAAGGTGGACGAGGAAGAGGTTCGGCGCCTGCGCGAGGACCTACGGCGTGAGCTCGAACGGCTGGCCGATGCCGAGATCAAGGCCTCGCGCGGCCCGGGCGCCGTCCGCGACGCGTAAGAGGTCCGCGGGCCCTCAGCCGGCAGTCGCCTGGGCCCGAGCAGGGACCGCGGTGGAGGCCCGCGTCACGAGCTCGGGCGCGACACGGACGCGTGTTCGCGACTTCGGGCGGCCGGCGACGGCCGCGGCGAGTAGGCCGGCGGCGGCGGTCGCCACGTCCGCCATGCCCCACTCTACCGTCGTCAGCGGTGGTCTCACCACTCCCGCGATGGGATGGCCGTCGTAGCCCGCCACGGAGAGGTCGCTCGGCACCTCGAGATCCTGCGCGGCCGCCGCCGCGTAAACGCCGCAGGCGATCGAGTCCGAGAGGCAGAACAGCGCAGTTGGGCGTGGCTCGCTCGCGAGCAGCGCGGTCGCCGCGCGTTCGGCGTCCTCGATCGAGTGGCGCGAGTTCACCACGGTCGCCTCCATGTCGAGCGAACGGCACACCTCCGCCACAACGCGCTCCGCGGGGCGGTCCGGCGTCGAGGGGCGGCTCGGGGTGAGCACCGCGATTCGCCGGTGGCCCAGGCCGTGCAGGTGCTCGAGAACCAGTACCACCCCCGCGCGGTTGTCGAACAGCACCTCCCCCACGGTCGGGCCGGCGAGCGCATCCCCGACCGTCACGATCGGCAGCACCTCCCCGATCTCCTCCCACGAGGTGTCGGACGGGTCGAGCGGCGAAACCACGAGGCCGTCGACCAGCTGCTCCGCAAGTTGGCGCGCCAGTGTCCGCTCGCGGTCGGGCTCGCCGCGCGCGTCCGCGACGACCATGTGCAGGTCGCGGCGACCGAGCTCGCGTCCCAGCGTCTCGACGAAGCGCTGCTCGCCGAGGTCCTCGAGCGAGCCCGACAGCACGCCGACGAGGCCGGTGCTCCCGCGCGCCAGGGCGCGCGCCACGGCGTTGCCCGTGTAGCCGAGCTCCTCGGCCGCGCGGCGCACCCGCTCCTGGGTCTCGGGCGATGTCTGCACGCCGCGCATCGCGTAGGACACCGCGGCCGGCGACAGCCCCGTCGCCGCGGCAACGTCCCTGATGGTCACCCGAGTCCGACGAGGCACAGCGCAACCGTACCGCTCCACACGACGGCTTCACGGCGGTTGGCGCCAGGTGCGATATATCAGCTAGCCGTGCCTGATCCCCAAGCCTGCCCGCACGCGCCGTCCCGCGGGAGCCCAGTGATGCGGTTGCGCTCACAGGCGTTCGAATGGAGGCTTCGCGCAGCCTTAATGACGGGCCCTCCGCATCCAGGTAGGGTTTTTCGCCGCTCGTGATGACGTTCACCGTCGCCGCCCAGCGCCCGGAGCCGCATCCCGTTCGGCATCGGGAACCGCGGCGGCGTCCGGCCGGTCACCGGCGGGCCGTCGTCGCGCCAGGTCGCGATGCTCCGACCGCGTCGGGGCGTCTCCAAACGGGGCAGATGAGCTGCCCCCGCAGACTGCGGCCGGAGATGGCCCGAGGGCCCGAGTTGTGTGCTCGTTTCCAGCCTGATATATCTGCTCGGGCTATAGGCACGATAAGCGAGGAAGCGACCGCGAAACCCGTGTCCCGCCGCCCCGACCCGGAGGAGTGACGACGGCGGAATCAGGAGAACTTCTCGGCGGCGGGGCCGCCGGGCTCGCCTTTCACGAGGCCACCAAGGTCTATCCGGGGCGCAGCACGCCGGCGGTCTCCACTCTGACGCTCGAGATCCCGGCCAGCGAGATCTGCGTCCTCATCGGTCCATCCGGCAGCGGCAAGACCACCGCGATGCAGATGGTCAATCGGCTGATCCCGATGACGTCCGGTGACGTCACGATCGACGGCCGCAGCATCAGCAGCCTCGACCAGACCGAGCTGCGCCGCGGGATCGGATACGTCTTCCAGCAGATCGGTCTGTTCCCGCACATGACGGTGGAGGCCAACATCGGCACCGTGCCGCGCCTCCTCGGCTGGCCCAAGGAGCGCGTCCGCGCCAGGGCGCGGGAGTTGCTCGAGCTCGTCGGCCTCGATCCCGAAGAGGATCTGCGCCGCTACCCCAGCCAGTTCTCCGGCGGCCAGCAGCAACGAATCGGCGTCGCGCGCGCAATGGCGGCGGACCAGCCGTTGATGCTCATGGACGAGCCGTTCGGTGCCGTCGACCCGATCGCTCGCGACCGCCTGCAGGACGACTTCCTGCGGCTCCACGCGGAGGTGCCGAAGACGGTCGTCTTCGTGACCCACGACATCGACGAGGCGATCAAGATGGGGAACCGGATCGCCATCCTGCGCGACGGCGAGCTCGTGCAGTACGACACGCCTGATCACATCCTGGCCGAGCCCGCAAACGAGTTCGTCGCCGACTTCGTGGGCGCCGACCGCGGCCTGAAGCGCCTCCGGGTATGGACGCTCAGCGACCTGGAGCTGGAGCCCGCCGGCGAGGGGGCGGCTCGCCCGACGGCGCGCGAGGACACGAGCCTGCTCGACGCCCTTTCGATGATGCTGGTGGAGGGCGCCGAGCGAGTCACAGTGGTCGACGCGAGCGGGGCGCCGAAGGGGACGGTGACGCTCGAGACGGTCACGCGGCTGATCGGTCCTGAGAAGCGGGCGGTGGGGGTGTGATCTCCGTAATCGCCCAGCAGCCGGTGATACCGGAGTTCGAGCGCGGCAGCGAGTGCGTCCGCCAGAACGGCCAGTTCTGCTCCGACTGGTTCTTTGACAACTTCAACCGCGTTTTTGGGCCGCGCCTGGTCGAGCACATCGAGCTGACGGCGATAGCGGTCGGGATCGGGTTCACGATCGCGTTCACGGCGGCGCTCGTCGCCTACAGCCGGGGCTGGTTCGAGACGCCCTTCGCGATCTTCTCCGCATTCCTCTACACGATCCCGAGCCTCGCGTTCTTCCAGCTGATGGTGCCGATCACGGGCCTGAGCGTGACGAGCGCCGAGATCGCGTTGGTCTCGTACACGCTCTTGATCCTGTTCCGCAACACGCTGACCGGCCTGCGCGAGGTACCCGAGGAGGCGCGCGTGGCGGCGCGCGCGATGGGTCTGACCCAGCAGCAGATCCTGCGACGCGTCGAATTGCCGCTGGCGCTGCCGGCGATCATGGCCGGCATCCGGATCGCGACGGTGACGACGATCAGCCTGGCCACGGTCGCCGCCTTCATCGGCGTCGGCGGCCTCGGAGAGCCGATCTTCAACGCGATCCAGAGCGGGTTCAAGACACAGTTCGTGGCCGCCGGGCTCTTGGCCGTGCTGCTCGCGCTGGTTGCTGACGCGTTGCTCGTACTCCTGCAGCGCGCCCTTACGCCGTGGGCGCGGGCGCGGAGGGCTTGACGTGCAGACGTTCGGGGACGCCATCCAGTTCCTGTTCGACAACCTGGGGCTGATCTGGGACAAGACTGTCGAGCACCTCCAGCTGTCGGGCGCTGCCGTGGGGGTGGCCATGGTGCTCGCGATCCCGCTCGGCGTGTGGCTCGGACACCTGCACCGGGGGTCGTTCCTCGCGATCAACGTGTCGAATGTCGGCCGCGCGCTGCCGAGCCTGGCCGTGATCTCCATCGGCCTGGGCGTGCTCGGCGTGGGGTTCCTGAACGTCATGGTGGCGCTCGTGATCCTGGCCGCTCCGGTCATGCTCGCGAATGCCTACGTGGCGGTGGACCAGGTCGATGCGGACGCGGTGCGCGCGGCGCGCGGGATGGGGATGACGCCGCTCCAGACCCTGCTGCGGGTCGAGATCCCGCTCGCCCTCCCGCTCATGTTCGCCGGCATCCGGACCGCCGTGGTCTACGTCGTGGCCACCGCCCCGCTCGCGGCACTGGCCGGCGGCGGCGGCCTCGGCGACATCATTGTCAACCAACCCACCTATGGCCCGGAGGGCGTCGTGGCCGGCTCGATCG
Organism: Thermoleophilaceae bacterium; assembly: GCA_036519295.1. Lineage (GTDB taxonomy): Bacteria > Actinomycetota > Thermoleophilia > Solirubrobacterales > Thermoleophilaceae > JACVRW01. Next base: position 37,747 of record DATDLN010000194.1, on the reverse strand, counting down.
CGATCGCCGCGCTCGCCTTTGCCGCCGACGGGGTCTTCGCCCTACTGCAGCACTACGTGACGCCACGCGGGATACGCAAGCGCGGGGAGGAACCGCGGGTGGAGCCGGCTATCGAAAGGGCAGCAGCCTGAAATGTCAACGACGGAGGGAATGCAATGAGACGACGAACGAGCCACCCAGCGTTGCTGGCGCTGCTGCTCGCCGTGCTCGCGATGTTCGTGGTCGCCGCCTGCGGTGACGACGACGACGACTCGGGCGGCGGCCAGGCCACCAGCGGGGGGCAGGCTTCGGATCAACCCGGAAAGGGCAAGCCGGCGGTCACGCTCGGCACCAAGGACTTCACCGAGGAGTTCGTGCTCGGCGAGCTGTACAAGCAGGCGCTCGAGGCCAAGGGCTACACGGTCAACCTGAAGAAGAACATCGGGGCGACCGAGATCATCGACAAGGCGCTCACCTCCGGCCAGATCGACGGCTATCCGGAGTATCTCGGCGTGTCGGTCGCCGTCACGTTTCGAAAGGACATCGTCCCGAAGAGCGCCCAGCAGACCTACAACCTGGCGAAGAAGCTCTACGAGGAACGCGGACAGGTGATCAGCCAGCAGACGCCGTTTTTCGACGTCGATGCGATCGCCTCGACCAAGGAGTACGCGGACAAGAACGGCCTCAAGACCGTGGCGGACCTGAAGAAGCTGGGCAGCTTCACCGTGGGGGCGCGGCCCGAGTTCCGTAACCGCTTCCAGGGCCTGAAGGGGATGCGCTCCGAGTACGGGCTCACCAACGCGAAGTTCAAGCAGCTCGCGCTCGGGATCCAGTACCAGGCGCTCGACTCCGGCGACGTGGACACCGCCAACGTGTTTTCGACCGACGCTCAGCTGGCGAGCGGCAAGTACACCGTGCTCAAGGACCCGAAGGGCGTCTTCGGCTACCAGCACGTGGCGATGGTCATGAACAAGGACAAGTACGAGGCACTCGGAGGAGCGGAGTTCTTCGGAGTGATCGACAGCGTCAGCAAGCTGCTGACGAACGACGCGATGATCTCGATGAACAAGGCGGTCGCCATCGACAAGCAGGACGAGGCCGAGGTCGCCAAGAGCTTCCTGCAGGCCAACGGGCTGCTCTAGCGGCGGAGCCGAAATGACGGTGCGTCCGGGCCCCCTGGCGGCGGGGGCCCGGACTCCAGTGCGCTCCGGGCCACGGTCGCGATCACCCGCGAGGCGGCCCGCGCCATCCGCCCGTCTTCGTCGAGGCCGGGGTCGTAGGCGGTGAGCGCCGCCGCCGCCACGGCGGAGCGCCGAAAGACCATCTCGACCGCCCATTCGAGCTGCTGAGCGCTTAGTCCGCCGGCGGCGGCGAACCGGTTCGCCCGTCCCTCGGAGGTATCGAGCACATCGAGGTCGATGTGCAGGTAGGTGCGAGACGCCCGCTGCCGGAGCTCATCGAGCGCGTGGAGGAACCCGGTCGAGTCGAACGAGGGTCCGGGCAGGATCCGCATGGCCGACGCATCGAGCGGCGCGCGCTGGTGCTCCTCGAGGTCCCTTACCCCCACGAGCACGACGTCGCGCTCGTCGACGGGCATGAAGCCTGGAATCGTTTGGCGCAGCAGCTCCCACCCGTTGCCGGTGAGGATGGCGAGGCCCATCCCGTCGAAGAAACCGAGGCTTCGGTCGGGCGTGTCGAAGTCCGCGTGGGCGTCGAACCAGACGACGCCGACGGGGCCGAGCCCCGCGACTGTGCCGAGGCAGCTGTTGCAGTTGCCGGCGAGCACCAGCGGAAACGCGCCGCCCTCGTGCGCAGCGCGAACGCGTCGGGCCAGCCTGCGATCGCCCTCGGCGATGCGCACGATCTCGGGATCGTTTGGATCCGGCGTCTCGATCGTCTCCAGCTGGAGGTCCCATCCCTGCGCGCGGAGCTCGTCCGAGATCGAGGGATCGCCGACCAGACGCAGCGGTCCCGCACCCATGTCAATGCCCTCCAGCCCGTTGTGAAAGGGATGGCAGATGAGCCGGAGCTCGCGAGGCACCCGGCCGAGACTACCGGGATAGGCCAGCGCGAGAGTACCGCGACAGGCCAACGTGAGTTACGATTGAAGCGGTTCAGTGAACCGCTTCAGTGAACCGTTTCACTTCCCGTGCAGATCGACGTGCACCAGCACCTTTGGCCGGCGCCCTTCGTCGCCGCCCTACGGGGTCGGCTGGAGGCGCCGCGCCTCGATGGCTGGGTCCTGCACCTGCCCGGTCAGCCGCCCTACCGCCTGGACCCGAGCCATCACAACGTCGACGCGCGCGCCGCGCGGGCGGTCGCGGACGGCGACACGCTCGTATGCGTCGCCCCGTCGGCCGCGCTCGGGCTCGACCGCCTTCCCTCCACCGAGGCGGAGGAGCTGGCGGCCGCCTGGCTCGAGGGTGCCCTCGGGCTGCCGCCCCCATTCCGGGCGTTCGCGATGCCCACCACACCGAGGGCGCTCGAGCGCGCGCTCGCGGCCGGCGCGATCGGCCTCGAGCTCGGCGCCGACCTGCTGGCGGCTCCGGGCGGACTCGGGCGACTGGCCCCTCTGCTCGCCATTCTCAACGCGGCCGCGCGGCCCCTCCTCGTGCATCCCGGTCCACCGGGAATCGAGGACTGGACCGGCCGACCGGGCTGGTGGGCGCCGGTCGTGCCATACGTGGCGCAGCTGAACGCGGCGTGGTGGGCCTGGACGGAGGGTGGGCGCGAGCGGTTCCCGCGTCTGCCGGTGTGCTTCGCCGCGCTGGCCGGGCTCGGCCCGTTGCACGGCGAGCGCCAGCGGGCCCGCGGAGGCGCCGCCGGGACGGTCGACCCCCTGACCTTCGTGGAGACCTCGACCTACGGCACGCTGGCGGTCGACGCGGTGGTGCGAGTGCTCGGGATCGACGTCGTCTGCCGCGGCTCGGATCGCCCGTACGCAGCTCCCGTCGAACCGCGGCTCGGCAGCGAAACGGCGCTGAGCGCGATTCGCTCCACCAACCCCGGGCGGTTGCTCGCCCACGTCCCCCAGGAGGTAAATGCATGATCGATGGTCTCTCTACGGCCGGCGGGCACCCGCTCGAGCCGGAGCAGCTGCGGGCGCTCGCGGCCCGTGTGGCCGCGCGGCCCGAGCTCTGGAGGCCGCACTACGACCCGAACGCCACCGAGCGCGGCTTCGCGGCGTTGCACCGCGACGAGAGCGTGGATGTCTGGGCGATCTTCTGGCTGCCGGAGCACGACACCGGCTGGCACGATCACGACACGTCGAGCGGCGCCGTACACGTCGTGGAGGGCGCGCTCGAGGAGCACGTGCTGCGGCTCGCCCAGCCGGAGCGTTGCAGGCGCTACGAGGTGGGCGCTTCGTTCACCTTCGTGCCCTCGCACATCCACCGGATCACCTGCGCGGCGCCGCGGGCCACGTCGATCCACGCCTACTCGCCTCCGCTCTGGCGGCTCGGCCAGTACACACTCACCGAGGACGGGGCGCTGAGGCGGGTATCGGTCTCCTACGCAGACGAGCTGCGGCCCCTGGGGGCCGCGGCTGCGTGAGCTACCGCAACCGTCGCACGCGATCGGCCAGCGCGGGCAGCACGGCGGCGGCGCGCGCGGCGTCCTCGCCGAGCGGGCCGTCCTCGGGCGCCGGTTCGCCGGCTTTCATGGCGAGCGCCCTCTCCGCGGCGAGGTGCTCGAGCGCGATCGCGGTCCGCATGTGAGCCACGGCGCGGCGGGCCTGCAGCGCGCCCTGCCAGGCGAACGAGGCGTGCTCCTCGACCCCGCGCGAGACGACTGCGGTGCCGAGCACCGCCGGCGTGGCCTCGGCGCGCAGGCGGGCAAGCGCGTCGGCGGCCACGTACTCGGCGATGAGGACTCCCGAGGAGCCGGCCGCCGCAGCGGCGAGGAACGGCGTGAGTCCCGTGAGGCGCGGCTCCATGAGATGCGCGAGCCGCGCCACCGAGAGCTGCACGAAGGGCACGACCGCAAGCCGCGCCGTATCGAGGGCGAGGGCGACCGGAGCGGCGTGAAATCCGCCGTGATGCAGGACTTCGCCGTCCGACACCAGCGGGTTCTCAGCGGCGGCTGCGATGTCGACTGCCAGTACGTCGTGGAGCGCACCGAGCGCGCCGTGCAGCGCGCCCGCAACCTGCGGCAGGCAGCGGAGGCCGAACGGGTCCTGGAGCCGCGCGGGCGGGCCGGCGTCCTCGGTGAGCACTCGCATCGTGTCGGCCACGGCCACCAGGCCGGGCAGGGGACGGGCGGCGCCAACCGGCGCCGCGAAGGCCTCGCGGTTGCCGTCGAGCGCCCGGAACGTCTCCGCGGCCACGGCCAGCCCGGCGTCGAGGAGCTCGCGCAGGTCCGCCCACGCGAGCGCGGCGACGGCGAGGGTTGCCGCGTTGGAGCCGATGAAGGGAGCGGCGTCGCCCTCGGCCAGCTCAAAGCCGTCGTCGGATTCGACCAGCGCCAGGGCGAGCTGGGCGAGGACGCTTATGTCCCCGGTGCCGATCCCCCCCAGGTCGCCAAGCTCGGGCAGCTCGCCGCTCCGGAGCAGGGCGACCAGGGCGTCGGCGACCTCGGGGCGGTGTGCCCCGCCGGGAGCGGCCATCTGGCTCAATCGGACGATGGCGGTCGTACGCACGACCTCCGCGGCCAGCGGCTCGCCCATCCCGCTTGCATGGCTGCGTAGTAGCCGTAGCGCATGCTCGCGTCCCTCCGCCTCCACGAGGACCTCGTAGTTGGCGCCCACCCCGGTCGTGCGCGCGTAGACGTGTCGACGCGCGGCAACCGCATCCGCCGCCGCCCGGCCCGCCGCCATCCGGTCGCGCGCCGACGGCGTGAGCTCCACGGACGTGGTCACGTCCCGCGCAGCGGCGGCGAGCGCCGCGGGCGTCAGCGGCTCGTCCCCGATGCGCAGCGCTCCCATGCGGTGCCACTCAACCACAGATGCGGCGGTCTGGCACGCTCTCACCTACGGAACGGGAGCGACGATGAGCGTGAGCCAAACGGAGATGCGTTGCCGGGGCTGGCAGCAGGAGGCCGCCCTGCGGATGCTCGAGAACAACCTGCACCCCGACGTGGCCGAGAAGCCCGAGGAGCTCGTCGTGTACGGCGGCATCGGCAAGGCCGCGCGCAACCCGGCGGCGCTCGCCGTGATCAAGCGTGAGCTGACCCGACTGGGCGACGAGGAGACGCTGCTCGTGCAGTCCGGCAAGCCGGTGGCGGTGTTCGAAACTCACGAGGGGGCGCCGCGCGTACTGATCGCCAACTCCAACCTCGTGCCGAAGTGGGCGACGTGGGAGCACTTCCGCGAGCTCGACGCGGCCGGGCTGATGATGTACGGCCAGATGACCGCCGGGTCCTGGATCTACATCGGGACCCAGGGGATCCTGCAGGGCACCTACGAGACGTTCGCGGCGATCGCCCGCCAGCGGTTCGACGGCTCACTCCGGGGACGGCTGGTTGTGACGGCGGGACTGGGCGGGATGGGCGGCGCGCAGCCGCTGGCGGTGACCCTGAACGAGGGCTGCGCGCTGTGCGTGGAGGTCGATCTCCAGCGCATCGAGCGACGCATCCGCACCGGTTACCTCGACGAGCGCGCCGGCTCGCTCGACGATGCGCTGGCGCGGCTGGACGAGGCGCGGCGGGAGGGCCGCCCGCTCTCCGTCGGCCTGCTGGGCAACGCGGCCGAGGTGTTGCCCGAGCTGGTGTGGCGCGGCGCCCCCGTCGACGTCGTGACGGACCAGACGAGCGCCCACGACCCGCTCAACGGCTACATACCCGCCGGTTTGACGCCCGAGCAGGCCGATGCCATGCGGGCCTCGGACCCGGACGAGTACCTGAAACGCGTCGGCGAGTCGGCGCTCGCCCACGTCGATGCCATCCGTACGCTCGGCAGGGAGGGAGCCGAGGCCTTCGACTACGGGAACGCGCTTCGCGGGCTGGCCGCCGACCACGGCGACGAGGAGGCCTTCGACTACCCTGGCTTCGTCCCGGCGTACATCCGGCCCCTGTTCTGCGAGGGCAAGGGCCCGTTTCGCTGGGTGGCACTCTCGGGGGACCCCGCCGACATCGCCGCGACCGACGCGGCCATCCTCGAGCTGTTCGGCGAGCAGCAGCACATCCGCCGCTGGATCGAGCTTGCCGGCGAGCGAGTCCAGTTCCAGGGCCTTCCGGCGCGGATCTGCTGGCTCGGCTACGGCGAGCGCCATGTGGCCGGTTTGCGCTTCAACGAGCTCGTCGCCTCCGGCGAGGTGCGCGCGCCGATCGTGATCGGGCGCGACCATCTCGACGCCGGTTCGGTCGCCTCGCCGCAACGCGAGACCGAGGGGATGCGTGACGGCTCGGATGCCGTTGCGGACTGGCCGATTCTCAACGCGCTCGTCAACACCGCGACCGGCGCTTCCTGGGTCTCCTTCCACCACGGCGGCGGGGTCGGCATGGGGCTGTCGCTCCACGCCGGTCAGGTGTGCGTGGCCGACGGCTCCGAGCTCGCCGGGGAGCGGATCCGGCGCACCCTGCTCGCCGATCCGGGCCTGGGCGTAGCGCGGCACGTCGACGCGGGCTACGACGAGGCGATCGCGGCGGCCGAGCGGCTCGGGGTGCGGATCCCGATGCAGGGATGACGAGCATCGCGATCGCCGGCGCCGCGCAGGTGCTGCGCCCGCCCGAGGACGAGCTCGACTACCTGCGCCACGACCGCGCGGCGGAGCTCGCACTCGAACCGGGCGACGTACTCGTGGACGGAGGGCGGATCGCGGGCTTTGCCGGCTCCGACGGCGCCGACGTGCGGATCGACGCCACGGGCTGCGGCGTGCTGCCCGGCTTCGTCGACTGCCACACCCACCTCCCGTTCGCGGGCTGGCGCGCCGAGGAGTACGAGCGGAAGGTCACCGGCGTCCCGTACGCGGAGATCGCCCGGGCGGGCGGCGGCATCGTCTCCTCGGCCCGAGCGCTCGCGGAAACCGGCGACGAGGAGGTGCTCGCGCAGTCGGAGGCCCTGGCGGGCGAGATGCTCCGACACGGCACGACCGCGTTCGAGGGCAAGACGGGCTACGGCCTCTCGCTCGAGGGAGAGGCCCGCGAGGCCCGGCTCGCGCGCGCCCTGGCCGGGCGGGTGGCGCAGCGGATGGCGGTGACCGGCCTGTTCGCCCACGCGATACCGCCCGGAACGACGGCCGACGCCTGGATGGACGAGGCGGAGCGCCTCGCCCGTGACTGCGACGTCGACGCCCTCGACATTTTCGTGGAGTCCATCGCCTTCGGGAACGAACACCTCGAACGGATGGGGGCGATCGCCCGCGCCACCGGGCGACCGCTGCGCACGCACGTGGAGCAGCTGACCACCTATCGCTCGGTCCCCGTGGCGCTCGCTCAGGGCGCCCGCTCGGTGGATCACCTGTGCTGCCTGCATCCCGACGACGTCCGGCCGCTCAGCGCCGCGGACTGCGGCGCCGTGCTGCTCCCCGGCGCCGAGCTGCTCGACGACGAGAACACCCCGCCGGCCCGGGAGCTGGCGGACGCGGGCGCGATCTGCGTGCTGGCGACGGACCTCAACCCCGGCACCTCCCCGATCGCGTCGATGCCCTTGATCGTGGGGCTGGCCGTCCGCCGCTACGGCTGGAGCCTCCGCGAGGCTCTTCTCGCCGCCACGCTGAACGCCGCGTGGGTGCTCGGCTGGTCGGACGAGCTCGGCTCGCTCGAGTCCGGCAAGCGGGCCGACCTGCTGCTGCTCGACGGTCCCGCCGAGCACGTCCCGTACCGCCTCGGCCACAACCCGGTGGCGGCGGTGGTCCTGGCCGGGGAGCTCGCCTGGGTTCGGCCGGACCAGGCGTGGCGGGTCACGCGCGCGCCGGGATGACCGCCTACGAGCTGCCCGCCATGGTCAACGCGCACTCGCACGCGTTCCAGCGCGACCTGCGCGGCGTCGCCGAGCGTCCCTCGCCCCGCTCGCAGGCCGCGGACGACTTCTGGTCCTGGCGCGAGGCGATGTACGCGCTGGCGAGCGCGCTGGATCCGGACTCGATGTTCGAGGCCGCCCGGCGCACCTACGCCGAGATGAGCGCGGCCGGCTACGGCGCCGTGGGCGAGTTCCACTACGTCCACCACCAGCCCGATGGCGCGCCCTACGCCGAGCCGAACGCGATGGCCCTCGCCGCGGCCGAGGCCGCCCGGGCGGCCGGGATCACGATCGTCCTCCTGCCGGCCGCGTACCACCGGGCGGGCTGGGACGGGGGCGACCTGGCGCCGACGCCCGGCCAGCGCCGCTTCTGCGATCCCGACGTGGACAGCTTCCTCGCGCGCGTCGACGCGCTGCGCGAGTGGGCGCAGGGCCGGGAGGGCGTGCAAGTCGGTGTCGCCGCCCACAGCGTGCGCGCCGTGCCGGCGAGCTGGCTGGAGGCGATCGCCGCCTACTCGGAGGACCGCGGGCTCGTGCGTCACGTGCACGCGCATGAGCAGCCGCGGGAGCTCGACGAGTGCCGCGCGGAACACGGCGTCACCCCCATCGCCCTGCTCGAGCGGACCGGCTTTCTCGGCCCGCGCTCGTCCGTGATACACGGCATTCACGTCGATGCTGCGGACATCGGCCGCCTAGCCGCGAGCGCCACCATCGTGGTCTCCTGCCCTACCACGGAGGGCAGCCTCGGGGACGGACACTTCCCCGCGATGGCACATCACGACGCCGGCGTCCGCATCGCCATCGGCAGCGACTCCCAGGTCCGGATCGACCCGTTCGAGGAGACGCGCGAGCTCGAGACGCTCGCGCGGCGCGAGCGCCTAAGCCGCGCTGCGCTGCTGGCAGCCCACGGCGATCTCTGGGCCGAGCTCGTGCGGGCCGGCTGCGCGAGCCTTGGTCTCGAAGACGCGGGCAGGATCGCGATCGACCGCGACCACCCGGACCTGCGCGGCATCGAGGACGCCGATCTGCCCCTCGCCGTCGCCACCTGTGCGTCGGCGGGGGTGGTCAGCGGGCCGGCCGGCGGCTAGATTACGTGCGCTCCGGGCACGGCCGGCCAGTGGCGCGGGCCGCGCACCGGGGGCGCACCCGCCGCGCCATCCAGGCGTCCAGCCGACGCAGGTCCTTCTTGCCCCAGGTCATGCCGTACGCGAGCAGCGCGGCGATGAAGAGCGTGTAGCCGCTCACCTCGCCCGTCGCCGCGAAGTCCCAAACGCCCAGAGCGAGGATGCCGAGCGTGTCGATCACGACGCCGACCACGAACAGGCGCGTGATGCCCTCGATGCCGTAGCGGTAGCGGAGGATCAGGAAGCCCGCCAGCATGATCCAGAAGCCGGCCTCCAGGACTATGGCGAGAATCCACTTCAGTTCCATGACTTGTTTTATATCATATGTTCGATATAGAATTCTAGGCCGAAGCCGATGCCCAAGATCGTCGATCACGATGAGCGCAGGAACGAGGTGGCGGCCGCCGTCTGGCGCCTCGCCTCGTGCGAGGGCCTGGAGGCCATAACCGTTCGCCGCGTCGCCGCGGAGGCGGGTTGGTCCACCGGCGCGCTCGTCCATTACTTCCGCGACAAGGAGGAGCTCATCCGCTTCGCGTTCGAGCTCACGGCGGACCGCGCCGCGCGGCGTATCGAGGCGGCCGCGGCCACGCTCAGCGACCCCTTGGAGCTGGCCCGCACGATGATCGTGGAGGCGCTGCCGCTGGATCGCGAGCGGCGCACCGAGGTTCGGCTCTGGTTCGCCTTCCTCGGACTCGCCCTGACCCGGCCAGTGCTGGCGCGCGCCCAGCGCGACGCCTACCGCGCCTGGCGGCGAATGCTCGCGGGGGCGCTGCGCGAGGCTCAGCAGCGCGGCGAGCTCACCCAGAACCTCGATTGTGAGCAGGAGGCGGCCGCGTTGATCGCGCTCGCCGACGGCCTGGCCGTGCAGGCCACCTTCGAGCCGCGGGCGCTGACGCCGCAGCGCCAGCTCGAGCTCGTGGACGAGCGGCTCGAGCGCCTCCGGGCCAAGTCGCCCGCGCCGGCGCGATAGCGTCGAGCCATGACGATCGAGCCGTCGCGCGACGAGCGCGGCTCCGGGCCGGCGGGCCCCGCCGTTCCGCTGCGCTTCGAGGACGGTGCACTGCTGGTGCTCGACCAGCGCCGGCTCCCCGCCGAGGAGGCGTGGCTCAGCTGCGAGAACCCCGAGCAGGTGGCCGAGGCCATCCGCTCGCTGGCCGTGCGCGGCGCACCCGCGATCGGTCTCGCGGCGGCGTACGGCATGGCCCTGGCGTCCGACCCTCGCTCTGCGGCGGAGACCCTGCGCACCGCCCGGCCGACCGCCGTGAACCTGGCGTGGGCGGTCGAGCGCTGCCTAGAGGCCGACGACCCGCTCGCGGAAGCCCGGAGGCTCCACCGTGAGCAGGAGGCGGCCGACCGCACGCTCGCGGCGCTGGGCGCCGAGCACTTCGAGCGTGGCGACCGAGCGCTCACCCACTGCAACACCGGCGCTCTCGCCACCGGCGGCTACGGCACCGCGGGCGGCGTGCTGCTCGCGGCGTGGGAACGCGGCCGGCTGGCCGAGGTGTGGGTCGACGAGACGCGTCCCGTGCTCCAGGGCGCACGCCTGACCGCCTGGGAGCTCCGTCGGGCGGGTGTCCCCTTCCGGGTGATCGCCGACTCGGCCGCCGGCGGCCTGATGGCCCGCGGACTCGTGGACCGGGTGGTGGTGGGCGCCGACCGGATCGCCGCCAACGGGGACGTGGCGAACAAGGTCGGGACCTATCCCCTCGCGGCGCTCGCGGCTCGCCACGGACTGCCCTTCTACGTCGCGGCGCCGGTCTCGACCATCGACCCTCGGACCCCCAGCGGCGAGCGGATTCCGATAGAGGAGCGCGACCCGGCCGAGGTCGTCTCCGGCGCGGAGGCCTTCAACCCCGCCTTCGACATCACCCCGGCCGAGCTCGTCACGGCCGTCTTCACCGAGGCGGGCGTGCTCGAGCCGCCGTACGAGGAGTCGATCGCGCGTGTCGTTGCGGGCTGAGGTCGTAGCGGCCGCCAAAGAGATGCACACCCGCGGCCTCGTGGCCGGTACCACGGGCAACGTGAGCGCGCGCGAGGGCGACCTCATCCACATCACGCCGACCGCGTTCCCCTACCCCGAGATGACCGAGGACGACGTCGTCACGCTCGACGCGGATGGCGCCGTCGTAGCCGGCGAGCGGGAGCCGTCGATGGAGCGCCGCGTGCACCTTGCCGTATACGCTGCTCGACCGGACGTCGCGGCGATCGTGCACACGCACAGCGGGTACGCCACGGCATGGACCTTCCTCGGCGAACCGCTCGCGAGCGTAGCGGCCGGCGGCGCGGTGCGCACGGCGCCGTACGCCGCCTCGGGCTCGGATGAGATCGCCCGCGCCGCGGTCGAGGCGATCGAGGGCCGCCGCGCGGTGCTGCTCGCCCGGCACGGGGTGCTGGGCCTTGGAGAGGCTCCGACCGCCGCGCTCGCCACCTGTGCGGATGTCGAGCACGAGGCCCGGCGTGCCTGGCTCGAGCGCGGGATCGACGCCCACGCACTGATGGCCGCGTCCGAGCGCCCGCTCGTGCTCGGGATCGGCGGGGGCGGCGACGTCGTCGGCGCGCTCGCCACCGCCGAGCTCTGCCGCCTGCGCCACGGCGCCCGTCCGGTGCTCGGCGGGGTCGCGTGGGAGCGGCGTCCGGTCGACCCCGAGCCGGGCCCGCGCTCGGAGGACGAGATCGAGTGCGCGCGGCGGCTCGGACCGGCGGTGCTGGCCGCTTCCTCGACCACGCGGGTTCGGCGCAGCGGCGTCCTGTTCGCCGAGTCGCGCCTGGCCGGACTGCTCGGCGAAGAGACGGTGCTGGTGGCCGTCGGTCGGGGCCCGGCGGTGATCGCGGACGGCCTGTTCGCCGCGATGCGCAAGCTCGGCTGCGACCTCGCGATATTCATCGACGTGGGCGGCGACGTCGTCGCCCACGGCGACGAGCCCGGCCTCGCGAGCCCGCTGTGCGACGCGGTGATGCTGGCCGCGGCGGCGCGGCTCCAGAGGGTTGAGGGCCCGCCGGTGCTCGCGGGCGTCTTCGGCATCGGCTGCGACGGCGAGCTCACCCCGTCGGAGGTGTTCGGGCGGCTCGACATCCTCCGGGAGGCGGGCGGCCTCGCCGCGCCCCCGCCGGCACGCATCGAGCCCGAGATCGCGGGCCGCCTCGAGGAGGCGGTGGCGGCCGTCCCGACCGAGGCCAGCGCCATGGCCCTGCGCGCCTATCGCGGCGAGACCGGAACGTTCACGATCCGGCGCGGGCGGCGGACGGTCGAGCTCACGCGGCAGGCCGAGGAAACCTGGTTCTTCGACCCCGAGATCGCCCTTCGCAGCGCCGCTCCTCTCGCCGCGTCGGTCATCGACACGCCCGACCTCGAGGGCGCCAACAACGCCCTCCACGCTCTCGGCGTGCGGACGGAACTCGACCTCGAGCGTGACGCACAGCACACAAGAGGGGGCCCGGGCGCGCAACAGTGACTGCGTGCTCAAGCGCCTTCCAGACGGAGCCCCGATCCTGATCCGGCCGATCCGTGCGGACGACAAGCGCATGCTGGAGAACGGGCTGCGGCAGCTCTCCCCCGGGAGCGTGCAGCGGCGCTTCCTCACACCCAAACGCAGCTTCAGCCGGGCGGAGCTGCGATACCTCACCGAGGTGGACGGCCGCGATCATGTGGCGTTGGTCGCCGAATATCCCGGCGAACCGGTGCGCCGCTTGATCGCGGTCGCTCGCTTCGTCCGCCTCGAGGACGACCCCGCGGCCGCGGAAGTGGCCATCGTGGTCGCCGACGACTGGCACCGCCGCGGCCTCGGCTCGCTGCTCTCGGAGCAGCTCGCCGCCAGGGCGCGCGGCCGTGGCATTCGCCGCTTCACCGCGACGATGTCGAGCGACAACGTCCCGGCGCAGCGGCTGATGGCGAAGATGACGCGCCATCTCGAAGAGCGCCACACCGGCCTCGGAGTGTCCGAGGTCGTGCTCGACCTGGCAGCCTGAGAGCCGGCTTCGCGGGCACACCCGCGAATACACTCGCTGGGCATGTCACGACAGAACGTCGAGTTCCTGCGCCTTGGCTACGAGGCGTTGCATCGCGGCGACACCGAGGCCTTCGAGGCGATGTCGCGCGAGCGGCTCGACCCGGACTTCACCTTTCATTCCCACTGGGCGGGGCGCGTCTTCAGGGGCATCGCGGGGACGCAGGAATGGATGTCGGACGTCCGCGAGACCTGGGACGACTACGACCAGGAGATCGAGGACATCGTCGACCTGGGAGACGATGTGCTGGTAGTGGGACGCGCGTCCGCACGCGGGGCCGGGAGCGGCGTGCCCGTCACCCAGGAGTTCGCCGTCGTCTGGACTTTCGAGGGCGAGAGGGCGGTCCGAGCCAGGTCGTTCCCGTCGCGGGCGGAGGCGGAGCAGACGGTGGAGATCGGGAAGTAGCCGACTCCGCCGGCCCGGCCGGGGCTGGGTAAGGGGGTGGTTCGAAGGCGGACACACTGACGGGCGGAGGTCTCTCCGCGATCTGTGGCGGGTTGTAGGTCCCATGCGGGCACAAGCCGCCACACACGCGCGAGGGCGGGCTTGTTTGGCGGGTTTGCATGGAAGCATTACCCGGACGGGGATACAGCGCGCCTATTCGGGGTGCCAGGCTGGCCGGAACAGCACCCCCTACCCCGCCCAAGCCCGGCCGGCGGAGACCACCCAGGCTGCGAACTGCCTACGAAACCGTCCAGGTCTCGCCGGCGTGCAGGAGCTTCTCGAGCTCCTCCGGACCCACCTTCGCCCGCGCCTCCTCCAGCTCGTGGGCGAGGTCCTGGCCGTAGACCGGGCGGGAAACGGAGCGGAAGATGCCGATCGGCGTCGGCCCGGTGGGGCGCGCCGCCAGGTGGGCCAGCTCGAAGGCGAGGCTCGGCTCCTCGCGGGCCGCGTCGTGCACGAGCAGGGCGTCCTCCCCGACGTCGGCGACCTCGACGAGCTCGAGCCGGCCGTCCGCGCCGCGCATCACCCCACGCTCCCCGTCCGCCCCGAAGCGGATCGGCTTCCCGTGCTCGAGCCGGATCTGGTTCAGCTCACGCTGGCCCTTGGCGCGGACGGCGTCGAAGGCGCCGTCGTTGAACACGTTGCAGTTCTGATAGATCTCGATGAAGGCGGCGCCCTCGTGGGCGGCCGCCGCGCGCAGGGTCTCGGCCATGTGCGGCTTGTCGGTGTCGACCGTGCGGGCGACGAAGGTCGCCTCGGCGCCCAGCGCCAGCGACACCGGGTTGAAGGGATGGTCCTGCGAGCCGAAGGGCGTGGATTTCGTGACCTTGCCCTCCTCGCTCGTCGGCGAGTACTGGCCCTTAGTGAGGCCGTAGATCTGGTTGTTGAAGAGCAGGATCTTGAGCGGCACGTTGCGGCGCAGCGCGTGGATGAGGTGATTGCCGCCGATCGAAAGCGCGTCGCCGTCCCCGGTGACGACCCACACCGACAGGTCGGGGCGCGAGCTGGCCACGCCGGTGGCGAGCGCAGGAGCTCGGCCGTGGATGCCGTGCATCCCGTAGGTGTCCATGTAGTAGACGAAACGGCCGGCGCAGCCGATGCCGGTGACAAAGACGATCTTGTCCGGTTGGATGCCGAGATCCGGCATGAACGACTGCACCGAGGCGAGGACGGCGTAGTCGCCGCAGCCCGGACACCAGCGGGTCTCCTGGTCGGACGAGAAATCACCCTTGGTCAGCTTGAGAACGTCGCCGCCGTTGCTCGATCCTCCGTTTTTACTCATCCGATGCGCTCCAGGATCTGCTCCATCATGTCGCGGGTGAAGATCGGGAGGCCGTCGACCTTCGTGTAGCTCTCGAGGTCCACGAGGAACTCGGCGCGCAGCACCTTCACGAGCTGGCCCATGTTCATCTCCGGCACGAGCACGCGCTCGTACGAGCGCAGAATTTCCTCGGTGTTGCCAGGCAGCGGGTGCAGGTGCCTGATGTGCGCGGTGGCCACCTTGACGTCCCTTTCCCGCCTCACCCGTCGCGCCGCGCCCTGGATGGCGCCGTAGCTCGAGCCCCAGCCGAGAACCAGCAGCGATGCGTCCCCGTCCGGGTCGTCGACCTCGATGTCCGGCACCGCCACCCGCTCGATCCGCTCGGCGCGCAGGCGGGTCATGTGCTCGTGATTGGCCGGGTCATACGAGATGTTGCCGGTCACGTCCTCCTTCTCGAGCCCGCCGATCCGGTGCCGCAGCCCCGGCGTTCCCGGGACGGCCCAGGGCCGCGCCAGGTTCTTGTCGCGGGCGTACGGGAAGAAACCGGTTGGATCGGTGGCGAACTTCGGGTCGATCGCGGGCAGCGACGACACGTCCGGCAGGCGCCACGGCTCGGACGAGTTCGCCAGGAACGTGTCGGACAGCAGGATCACCGGGGTGCGGTGGATGACGGCGGTGCGCGCCGCCTCGATGGCGGCGCCGAAGCAGTCTGCCGGGGTGCATGGCGCGATCACCGGCAGCGGCGACTCGCCGTGACGGCCGTAGAGAGCCATCAGGAGATCGGCCGCCTCGGTCTTCGTCGGCATGCCGGTGGAGGGTCCGGCGCGCTGCACGTCGATGACCACCAGCGGCAGCTCGAGCGCCACGGCCAGGCCGATCGTCTCCGCCTTCAGGTCCATTCCGGGTCCGCTCGTGGCGGTCACGCCGAGCTGGCCGGCGAACGACGCGCCGAGGGACATGTTCGCCGCGGCGATCTCGTCCTCGGCCTGGACGGTCCGAACACCGAGCCTCCGGTAGCGGGAGAGCGCGTGCAGCAGCTCGGACGCCGGCGTGATCGGATAGCTCGCGTAGAAGAGCTGCAGGCCCGACTGCACGCTCGCCGCGATCAGCCCGTAGGCGAGCGCCTGTGCCCCGTTGACGTTGCGGTAGGTGCCCGGCGCCGCGGGCGCCGCGTCCACCTCGTAGTGCACGGCCAGGAGCTCGGCGGTCTCGCCGAAGTTGTAGCCCGCCCGGAAGGCGGCCAGGTTGGCGTCGCGCACGGACGGCTTGTCGGCGAACTTCTTCTCGACCCAGTGGACGGAGGGCTCGGTCGGACGGCCGTACATCCAGCTGACGAGCCCGAGGGCGAACAGGTTCTTGCAGCGCGCGGCGTCGCGGGAGGAGATGCCCTCGATCTCCTCGGTGGCGCGGACGGTCATCGACGTCATCGGGACGCGGAACAGCTGGTAGTCGTCGAGCGCGCCGTCCTCGAGCGGGTTCGACTCGTAGCCCGCCTTCTTCAGGTTGTGGTCGGTGAAGCCGTCCTCGTTGACGATCACCGTGCCGCCCTTCTCGAGCGA
This sequence comes from Thermoleophilaceae bacterium, assembly GCA_036519295.1. Classification (GTDB taxonomy): domain Bacteria; phylum Actinomycetota; class Thermoleophilia; order Solirubrobacterales; family Thermoleophilaceae; genus JACVRW01. Next base: position 21,481 of record DATDLN010000194.1, on the reverse strand, counting down.
GCCTACCTGCGTGATCAGCGCGGCGGGGTTCATCGCAACGAGCACGTTGGGGCTGTCCCCCGGGGTGAGGATGTCGCGCGAGGCGAAGTGGATCTGGAATGCCGAGACGCCGTGGGGCGTTCCGGCCGGCGCTCGTATCTCGGCGGGGAAGTCGGGGAGCGTGGCGAGGTCGTTGCCTACGACCGCGGTGGCGTCGGTGAAGCGGCTGCCGGTGAGCTGCATACCATCGCCCGAGTCGCCGGCAAAGCGGACGACGACGCGGTCTAGCTTCTCGACGGTCTTTTGTTCCATCAATTGGATGCGGCGACTTTCGAGTTTAGACACACGGGCGGCCGTGTAAGAGCGGTCACTTCGCTCTTACGAGAGGCGGCGGCAGCCAGGCGCCGGATAGCACCGAGCGTCGCGGCTCGTAGAGGCGCAGGGCCACGCGGAAGCGCCCCGCCGGCGCCGGCAGCCAGTTGGACGCCGCGCCGCCCGCCGGCCGTCGACGCTGGATGAACAGGGTGAGCGAGCCGTCCCTCCCGCGGCGCAGGCCGCTCGTGCGATCGCCGATCGCGTAGCGGCCAAGCGGGTTCGGGTACAGGTAGCCGTCGTCGTCGTACATCGTCAGCGACCAGAAGGCGCCCACCGGCGGCAGCTGTCCGCGCTCGAAACGGAGCCTGTACCGGTGGCGCCCGCCCAGCGGCCGGCCGCGGCTGTCCGTGAGGCCGAGCGGGTAGACGGTCTCCTCGCGCGTGTTTGCGCCGAGCGCCATCCGGGCGACGACCGCCCGTCCGAGATAGTTCCTTCCGTACCTGCCGACGTACGCCGGCTGCACCAGCCAGCCATTGTTTCGCCCGCGGCTGTAGGCGTTCGAGCGCCGCACCGCGGCGGAGAGGAGCCGCGGGCCGTAGCGCCCGGCGGCCTCCAGGCCCGCGCGCACCGGCGGGCTCGCCTCGACCGACGGCGCGCGGCCCGGCCCGATCCCGGCCGCGGCGAACGCCCGCAGGGCACAGGCGTCGCGCGCGGGCGGAGGGTTGTCGCGCAGGTAGGTTCCGAGGGAGTCGAAGAACGCGAGGCCGCGCGGCAGGAAGATGCGGGGCAGCGGGGGAAATGCGGGCAGCACGAGGGACGGCCGGCGCTCGCCGGCGGCCCAGCGCTCGAGCGGAGTGGCCGTGTAGCCGGCCAGCAGCGGCATGACCGCTGGAATCTCCGTTTCGTCGCGGACGAGGGTGCGTCCGAGCAGCCAGACCAGCGCGGTGGGGCTGTCGATCCGGCTGACGCCGGCGGGCAGGGCGCCGGCGAAGCCGGGCGGAACGACCGCGAACGAGCCGGCCTCGGTGCCGGTGGTGCGGCGACCGATGTACCCCACGGTGTTCGAGTACGCATCGAGGAGCTGAAGGACGTAGTAGCGGCCGGCCGTATCGGGCACGTCGATGATGAGCGGTCCGCCAGACAGGTCGAGCTGCGCCACGGTGTAGGCGGTGTCGTGGTTGGGGAGCACGACCACCTGCACGGCCGGCTCGACTAGCTTGGCGATGCTGATGACCGTGTTGGCGGGGAAGCGCCTCACAGTGAGCCCGACGCTCAGCGGCGGCACGCCGTACGTGTAGGCGGCCAGGCCGGCGGAGAACGCCCGCCGAGCCTCGCGGCCGCCGCGGAAGCTGCTCTCGGCGCGGGCGAGCTCGGCCGCGTAGAACCCGCGCAGGTCGGCGGCGCTGGTGCCGAGGGCACAGGCGGGCACGCTCGGCCCCTCCGCCGCGGCGGCGCTTGCGATAGCGGCCGCGAGCACCAGGGCTAGCGCGATTACTCGAGGCACGGCCCGGGCAGTCTAGGAAGGACCCGGGAGGCGTTGCGCCGCCTTTTCATGAAGGCTCCACTAGCATGCCGCGCCCCCGGCACCCCTGCCCGGCGGATCCATGAACGTCTCCGTACCAAAGGAAACTGCCGCGGGCGAGCGCCGCGTGGCGCTGGTCCCGGAGGTAGTCGATCGCCTCGCCAAGAGCGGGATCGAGGTGGTGGTCGAGGCGGGTGCTGGCGCCGGCGCGCACCAGCCCGATTCCGCCTACGAGAACGCGGGCGCCGCGATCGGCGACGGGTTCTCGGGCGACGTGGTCGCCAAGGTGGCGCCGCCCAGCGCGGAGGAGATCGGCCGGCTGCGCCGGGGAGGCGTGCTGGTGGGCTTCCTCCAGCCCCTCACCGCGGCCGATACCGTCCGCGCGCTCGCCGAGGCCGAGGTCACGAGCTTTGCGATGGAGGCGATCCCCAGGATCACCCGGGCGCAGTCGATGGACGCGCTCTCCTCCCAGGCGACGGTGACCGGCTATCTGGCGGCGCTCATCGCGGCGCAGGAGCTGCCGCGTTTCTTCCCGATGCTCACCACGGCCGCCGGCACGGTGCGTCCCGCGAAGGTGCTGGTGCTCGGGGCGGGCGTGGCCGGGCTGCAGGCGATCGCGACCTCCCGACGGCTGGGCGCGGCGGTGCAGGCGTTCGACGTCCGTTCGGCCGTGAAGGAGCAGATCGAGTCGCTCGGCGCTCGCTTTCTCGAGCTGGACATGAGGTTCGAGGACGCGGAGGCCGCGGGCGGATACGCGCGTGCGCTCACCGATGAGGAGCAGCAGCGCCAGCGCGAGCTGCTGGCCGAGGCGATCGGTCAGATGGACGCCGTGATCTCCACCGCCGCCGTGCCGGGCCGGCCCGCCCCGCTGCTCGTCACCGAGCAGGCGGTGCTCAACATGAGCCCGGGCTCGGTGATCGTCGACCTGGCGGCGGAGAGCGGCGGCAACTGCGAGCTGACCGAGCCCGGGGAGACCGTGGTGCGCCATGACGTGACGATCGTCGGTCCCCTGGGCCTGGCGTCTCGAATGGCCGACCACGCCTCCAGCCTCTACGCGCGCAACGTCCAATCGCTCCTGGAGCTGATGGTGAAGGAGGGTGAACTGGCCCTGGACTTCGACGACGAGGTGCTGGCCGGCGCCTGCATCACCCGCGACGGCCAGATCGTGCACGAGGGTGCCCGGGCGGCAGCGGGGGTGACGGCGTAGGCCATGGACCTCCTGACCGAGCTCACCATCCTCGTGCTGGCCGCGTTCGTCGGCTTCGAGGTGATCTCGAAGGTGCCGAACACCCTGCATACGCCGCTCATGTCGGCGACCAACGCGATCCACGGGATCGTCCTCCTCGGCGGGCTGCTCCTGATCGGCCCAGCCGAGGGCTTCCTCACCGAGCTGCTGCTCACGATCGCGATCGTGTTCGGCACAATCAACGTGGTCGGCGGCTTCCTGGTGACCGACCGCATGCTGCACATGTTCCGGCGCCGACCCGAGCCCCAGCGGGAGGTCGAGGAGGCCGAGCGGCCGCGGCTTGACGAGGCCGCCTGATGGTGCCGATCGCCTCCTTCCTGCAGGACCCCGACTTCATCCGGTCGCTCTACATCGTCGCCTTCATCTGCTTCATCCTCGGCCTGCACTTTCTCAACAGCCCGGGCACGGCCCGCAGGGGCAACCTCGTGGCGGCGGTGGGAATGGCGATCGCCGTCATAGCAACGCTGCTGATGGAGGAGGTCGGCAACTACGGCCTGATCGCGCTGGGGATGGCCGTCGGCACCGCGGTCGGAGTGCCCGCTGCGCGCACCGTGAAGATGACCGCGATGCCGCAGATGGTGGCGCTGTTCAACGGCGTCGGCGGCGGCGCGGTGGCCCTCATCTCGTGGTCGGAGTACCGCGAGTCGCTCGCCGCGGGCGGCAACCCACCGCTCGAGACGCTGATCCCGCTCCTGTTCGCGGCGATTATCGGCTCGATCTCCTTCTGGGGCTCGAACATCGCTTTCGGCAAGCTCCAGGAGCTGATCCCGGGACGGCCGATCCAGCTGCCCGGCCAGCAGTTCGTGAACGCCGCGCTGCTGCTGGTGACGGTCGGCTGCGCGGTGGTGATCGCGACGGGCACCGAGTCACAGGGGCTCTTCATCCTGATCCTGGTTGCGGCGGCGATTCTCGGCAACATGGTGGTGCTGCCGATCGGGGGCGCCGACATGCCGGTCGTGATCTCCCTCCTGAACGCCTTCACCGGCCTGTCCGCCGCCTCCGCGGGCGTGGCGCTCGACAACGTCGCGCTCATCGTTGCCGGCATGCTCGTGGGCGCCTCGGGCTCGATCCTCACCCACTTGATGGCCGAGGCCATGAACCGCTCGATCCCGAACATCGTGGCCGGCGGCTTCGGCGGCGTGGCCGTCGCCGCGGGCGCGGGCGACGACGGGGACCGGGGGCCGGTGCGCTCCACCGATCCGGCCGACGTCGCCATCCAGCTCGCCTACGCCGGCAAGGTGGTCGTCGCGCCCGGCTACGGCATGGCCGTCGCACAGGCTCAGCACACCGTCCGTGAGCTGGCCGACGAGCTGGAGAAGCGGGGCGTGCGCGTGGACTACGCGATCCACCCGGTCGCCGGGCGGATGTCCGGTCACATGAACGTGCTTCTCGCGGAGGCCGACGTGCCCTACGACCATCTCAAGGAGATGGACGAGATCAACCCCGAGTTCCCCTACACCGACGTGGCGCTCGTCATCGGCGCCAACGACGTGACCAACCCGGCTGCACGCGAGCAGGAGAACTCCCCGATCTACGGCATGCCGATCCTCGACGTCGACAAGGCCGGCCAGGTGATCGTGCTCAAGCGCTCGATGAATCCCGGCTTCGCCGGGATCGACAACCCCCTCTTCTACAACGAGAACACGGCGCTGCTGTTCGGCGACGCGAAGGAGTCGGTGGCGAAGGTGCTGGCGGAGGTCAAGGAGCTCTAGCTGAGCAGGCTCTCCTGCCCGGCCGCCACGGTCCGGCGCCGGCGCGGGATGCCGGCCGCCTCGGCCAGCGCCGCCTCCACGTCGCCCAGGATCGCGCGCTCCGAGCGGGAGGCCACGACCGGCTCTGAGAGCCCGTCCACGTGCACGTACGTGCGGCGGCCGTCGCGGCGCTCGGCGCCCTCCAGCGGAACGAGAGCGAAGACGCGGTCGGCGCGGACGAACTTGCCGTAGCCGAGCGGGATCATGCGGGGGTCGCGCTTTGGCATCGTCCGTTGGTGACGATAGCCGCAGGAGCGGCGGGTTTACATCCTCTGCGGCTCGTCCACCCTCCGCTCGCGCGCGGCCTCGCCGCCCGGGCCCAGCGGCGCCGATGCTGTCTCGACTCCTCGTGCGGCGATGTCCTGTTGGAAGAGAGCGTCGGCCTCGGCCGCGGGACCAAGCGAGACGCGGTCGAGGAGCGGGGCGAGCGCGGTGCGCAGCACGAGCGTCGCCTTCGCCCAGCGGGGCACAACGATCCAGCGCCGCCGGTGCTCGACCCCGTCGGCGATGGCGTCGCCCACCGCCGACACCGGGTAGCTCTTCCCGAAAGGCCCGGGTGCGCGCCAGTCCCCCATCGCGGGATGAGCCTCGGCGGCGCGCACCAGATCCGTGTCGATGAACGAGAGGTACGCGACGCCCACGTCGACGTCGAGGTGCTTGACCTCCATCCTGAGCGAGTCGCTGAACGCCTCCACACCGGCCTTGCTGGCCGCGTACGCGGCCATGCCGGGGGCGTGGACCGCCGCGGCCAGCGAGGCGATCACGAGCACGTATCCCCGCCGCTCGATCACGTGCGGCAGGCACGACCGGACGGTCCGCCAGACACCCAGCAGATTGATCTCGATCGTGCGCTCGAATGCGGCCGGGTCGGTGGAGCGGACCATCCCGACAGGCCCGATCCCGGCGTTGGCGATCACGGCGTCGATACCGCCGTAGCGCTCGACGGTGCCCTCCACGGCCCGCTCGAGGGCCTCCCAGTCAGTAACGTCGGCCTCGAACCACGCGGCGCCGGCGCCGCACTGCTCCGCCACTCGCCGCAGCTCGTCGGGCTCGAGCCCCACGAGCGAGACATTGGCGCCGCGAGAGGCCAGCCGGCGCGCCGACTCCGCGCCGATGCCGCGCGCTGCGCCGGTGATCAGGACCGTCCTACCGCGAACGCTCCAGTCCATGGCGCCGAGCCTATCCGAGCTCCGGCCCCCAGCCGGCGGTATCGCTCGAAGGCAGGCGATCGCGAGCCGGTGCCGTGTAAGTTCAGGGCATGACCGAGGACCTGGCGCCGAAGCGCGTAGCCGAGCTGCTCGGCGACGGCGAGACCCAGCTCGTGGACGTGCGCGAGCCATACGAACACGAGGCGGGCCGCATCGCCGGGGGAACCCACATCGAGCTCGACCGCCTGCCGGCCGAGGCCGACTCGCTCGATCGGGGGCGCCCGATCGTCTTCTACTGCCGGTCGGGCAGCCGCTCTGCAATGGCCGCGGACGCCTTCCGGGCCGCGGGCTACGACGCGTACAACATGGCCGGCGGGCTCAAGGCGTGGGTGAAGAGCGGGCTCCCGATCGAGCCCGCCGACGGGCGGGTGGCGTGAGGCTCGGCGGCCCGACTCAGCGCCGGCGGAGGCGGTATAGGCGCGGGTCTGCCTTCCGCATGTGCCTGTAGAACGGCGCGCCGGACACGTCGACGCGTTCCTCATCGATCACATCCCACGCGGGGTAGGCGGCCTCTATGTCGGCGCGGCTCGCGCCTCGCGGCAGCGGTCCACGGCGGCCGGGCGCCCAGGCGACCATTGGCAGCGTCGCGCCCAGGTGCGGCGACCGCGCTCACCGCGCGCCCCATCCGCTCGCGCTGTTCGTCGCTGAGCTCGTCGTGGAAGAGGCCGAAGTCCAACAGAAGCGGGTATCCGGAGCCGACGTCCGTGGCCCGGAGCTTGGTCACGTCGCCCTCGATGAGCCGCATCTCCACCCCCTCTTCTCGCGAGCGCGGCGCAGGGCCTTGCGGACGATGTCGACTCCCGTGACCTGGCAGCCGCGCTTTGCCAGCGCGACCCCCCAGATCCCGCTCCCGCAGCCGAGGTCGAGCACGCCCGTAGGGCGGCTCGCTTCCCGCCTCCTCGAGATCGAACAGCGCAGAAGCCCGCGCGGTGACGGCCGGAAGGTCGCCTATCTGCTCCCACGGAGTGAAGCCGATCGCGTAGAGCAGCTTGTAGCCGAGGCTCATGCCGAAGACCATGCCCGCGATCGACGTCCCCAGCATCGGTGGAACTACCTATTCGACTACGGGTCTTTCAGGCGCAACTGCCCCTCGTACGGGCCCCGCCCGCTGAGGCAGGCGGCGCCGCAGCGCGCGGCCAGCTCGAGTGCGTCCTCGGGGCTCATGCCCGCGCCGAGCCCGTAGGTCAGGCCGGCGGCGAAGCTGTCGCCGCAGCCGTAGGCGTCCCGGGGCGGTCCGGGCAGCGGGGTGGCCTCCCAGCTGCCGCGCCGGCCGTCCGCGGTCTCGAACGCCCCGCCGCTCGACCCGGCGGTTCGGACCACGAGCCGCGGCGGCGGCGCGAGGACTCCGGCCTCATAGCGTTCGCCGACGTCCCTCGAGCTCGAGACGAGCGCGTCGAGCCCGACGCCGGCCACGGCGAGCGTCTCCAGCCCGCGCGCCGTGCCCACAAGGACGCGCGCGGCGCGCGCCGCTCGCGCTGCGGCGGCGTCCCCGGCGGTGAAGTACACGGCGTCGGTCTCCGCGAGCTCGTGCCAGGGAAGCGGGTCGTCCCCGCGCGGCCCCAGCCGGCTGCCGATCACCGTGATCGTGCGCTCGGCGTTCGAGTCGAGGTGGACGAAGCCTCGCCGTTGCAGCTCCCGGCGCCAGACGACCATCACCCGGAGGCCGAGCCCGCGTAGCCGGTCCTCGGCGCGATGGCCGTACTCGTCGTCCCCGAGGGCGGTGTAGAGCGTCGCCTCCCCCGCCAGCTTTGCAAGCTGTACCGCCGACACGGCTCCACCGCCGGCGGGCTCCTCGAAGGTCTCCTCGGCATGGATGATCTCGCCGGCCACCGGCATGTGCGGCACGACCGCGAACAGGATCGACTCCACGTGGCCTACGACCGCGACGTGCATGGCGCCGAGTCTCTCATCCGATTGCGCAGGAAGGGCGTAATTCCGGTCGAAGTCGAACGTCGTAAGAGCAGAATGACTCCCACGACGCAGACAGTTCGAGCCCAGGGCTTCAACACCCTCGAGTGCGACATTCCGGACGGCATGACGCTCGCGCAGTACCGGGCGAGCCGAGCACGCCGCGCCGCCGGCCTCCTCCGCCGGCGTCGGCTGCGGTCCGTCGGCGCCAGGCGCTGACACACCGCGCTAGCGTGCGGGAGCCGTGGACGATCCCATGAGCATCGGCCGCGGCGTGTCGGTCCCGCTCGCCGAGGTCGAGCTTCGCACCAGCCGCTCATCCGGTCCGGGCGGCCAGCACGCGAACGTCACCGCGTCACGGGTGGAGGCGGTGTTCGACGTCGAGGCCTCGCGCTCGCTGAGCGACGAGCAGAAGCGGCGGATCTCCGCCCGCTGCGGTCCGGTCGTGCGCGCGGTCGCGCAGGATACCCGCAGCCAGGCGCGCAACCGCGAGCTCGCTCTGGAGCGCCTGCGCGGCCGGCTCGAGTCGGCCCTCACCGTGCCGCGCCAGCGGCGCGCGACGAAACCGACGGCCGCGGCGCGTCGGAGGCGGGTGGACACGAAGCGGCGCCGAGGCGAGCTGAAGCGCCTGAGGGGGCGCCCGGCGGACGACTCCTAGTTCCCGTCGCCCGGCGGCGCGACCGCGCCGCCGCCCTTACCACCCTGGGGCGCGGGCGCCGGCTGCTGCGTCTGGCCGCTCTGGCCCGCGCCGCCACCGGTGCCCTGACTCGGCGGCGTCGGGGTGACCGGAGCGACTTGCGTGGCGGGCGCACCTGTACCACCGACCGTGCCGCCCCCCGCCGTGCCGCCCCCGGCCGTGCCGCCCCCGGTGTTGCCGCTTGCGGGCGGCGCGCTCTGAGCGGCGGGACTCTCGGCCTCCGTCTTGGTCCGCTCGGTCTCGGTGCGATCTCGCGCCGGAGTCTCGCCTATGTCCTCGGGGGTCGTGGGCACGCCGAGGTCGGCGGGCGTGTTCGAGGGCTCATCGTCGCCGCCCGCGCTCGCGATGAGAACGACTATCAGGAGCAGCACAGCGCCGGCGGCGCCGGCGGCCACCAGCCGACGGCGCTGGTAGACGGACTCCGGCTCGCGACGCGGGGGGCGCCCCGGTCTGCGCGGAGGCCGCGCTCCCGTCTCCAGCCGGCGTGTGGGCTGGTCGTCCAAGGGGGGCGAAGGTAGCAGCTTGCAGGGGAAAGCCCGCCCCGGCCGCGATCCACGAATCCACCCGGTAGCCTCGGCGCCGATGACGGCCGGCACCCGACCGAGCACCGACGCCTGAACCGGCTGACTTCCCGTGCTCAACATCACCAACGGCGACGCGGCGGTCCCGCCGTTGCGTGCGGCGGGCGTCGAGGGCGACGTGCTGCCGTGGCGCGATGTGCTCCACGAGGGTCCCGTGCCCACCGGGCTCGACGAGGCCGAGCTTGGGGCGGTCCGGGCGCGCTTCCTTGCGCTCGACAGGATTCTTTCGCAGGAGGAGGTGCTGCGCGATTTCGAGGTACGCGATGCACGCCCGCCGCCGCGAATGAGGCGGTGACGCTCTGGTTCGAAGCCGACCTCTACGACGTGCTCCAGCTCGTTCAGGTGCTCGACCGGCTGCCGGACGACGGCCCGATCCGGCTCGTCCTCGTGGGCCAGGATGAGTTCCGTGGCGTAAGCGGCGTGAGTCCCGAGGAGCTCGCCGCGCTTGGGCGGGGCGCCCCGCCCGTCACCGGTGAGCAGCACGGGCTCGCCCGCTCCGCGTGGGCGGCGTTCACCGCTCCCGACCCGGCGGGACTCGGCGAGCTCGTCCCGGCGACACCCGCGCTTCCGGCGATCGGCCAGGCGCTTCATCGCCTGCTGCAGGAGTACCCGTCGACGGGCAACGGCCTGAGCCGCACCGAACGCCAGCTGCTCGAGGCGGTCGGCGCCGGGGCTCGCACCCGGGAGGCGGGCTTCCGGGCCGCGAGCGTGGCCGAGGAGCGTCCGTTCCTCGGAGACGCCACCGCCTGGACCGTTCTCGACCGTCTGGCTCCCCTCCTCGACGGGGAGGGCCTCAGCGAGCGGGGGCGGGCCGTCCTCGCCGGACGGGAGTCGTGGAGCTCCGAGGAGGAGCGCTGGATCGGAGGCGTGCGGCTGCCCCCGGGCCGTTACCCGTGGCGCTGGGACCCGGACGCGCAGACGCTGGTCCAGGGCTAAGCCGGGCCGGTCAGGCGAAGCACGTCAGGCGAAGTGCACGTCGGCGGCCTCGTCCTGATCCACCGGCCGCTCGCACGTGGGGCACCACCAGCGCACCTCCACCGGGGTGCCGCAGACCTCGTGCCGGGGTTGCTCGCCGCTGTCGCGGTGACGCGCGCCCCAATCGGCGAGGAGCCGAAGCGCCCCCGCGAGCTCGTGACCGGACGAGGTCAGCTCGTAGACGAAGCGCTGCGGACGCTCCGAGTAGGGCTGCGCGAGCACCAGCCCCTCGCCCTCGAGCCGCCTCAGCCTCTGGGCGAGGACGTTGGGTGCGATGCGCGGGAGCTCGTCCTGGAGGTCGCCAAATCGGCGCGGACCGTCCAGCAGGGCCTCGACTATGAGCAGCGTCCAGCGATCGCCGACGCTGTCGAGCGCCGCCGCGAGTGGTGTGGGTGCGGTCTCGGCCATGAATCGATGGTACGCGGGCGTTCCGCCGAGCCGCCCCATTCGGTAGAGTGACTTGCAAATTGCAAGTGACTAGGAGTTGAGCATGGCAGCTATTCAGGAATTGCAGGATGCGATCGGCGGGGCGGCCGAGCGGGTGGGTCCGTCGGTCGTGGGTCTCGGTCGCGGCTGGGGCCTTGGCACGGGCGTCGTAATCGCCGAAGGACAGGTGCTGACGAACGCGCACAACCTCCGGCGCGACGAGGTAGCGGTCAGCTTCGCCGACGGCAGGCGCGAGACCGGCGAGGTGGCGGGCGTGGATCGCGACCTCGATCTCGCGGTGCTGTCGGTGGACACGGGCGACGCGCCCGCCATCGCCTGGGAGCCGGACGGTGCGCCGGGTATCGGCACCCCGGTGATCGCGCTGGCGAACCCGGGCGGCCGCGGGCTGCGCGCCACCCTCGGCTTCGTCTCCTCCGAGGGGCGCAGCTTCCGGGGGCCGCGAGGCAGGCGGGTCCGTGGGGCGGTCGAGCACACCGCTTCCCTTCCCCGTGGATCGTCCGGCGGTCCGCTGGTGAGCGCGGGCGGCAACCTGCTCGGCGTCAACAGCATCCGCCTCGACGGCGGTCTGATCCTCGCCGTGCCCGCCACCGCCGCCGTTAAGGAGCGGGCGCTCCAGCTTGCGCGGGGCGAAGCGCCGTCGCCGCATCGCCTCGGCGTCGCGGTGGCGCCGCCGCGCGTGGCGCGCCGTCTGCGTCGCGCGGTCGGCCTCCCCGAGCGGGGGGGACTGCTGGTTCGCGAGGTCGAGGACGACAGCCCCGCCGCCGGCGCCAACATCGAGCGCGGCGACCTGATCGTGGCCGCGGGGGCGAGCGACATCGACGGCGTGGATGCCCTCTATTCCGCCCTGGACGCGGTTCCCGCGGCGGGCGGCGAGCTCGAGCTGACCATCGTCCGCGGGACCGAGGAGCGCGCGGTGACTGTGACGTTCGCGGCAACGAAGGAGCAGGCATGAGCGCGAGCGCGACAGACTGGCCTCCCCCCGCCGAAACCGACGCCCTCGACGCCTACTCGCGCGTGGTGGTCGGGGTGGCCGATCGGCTCACGCCAACCGTCGCGAGCCTGCGGGTCATGCGGCGTACGCGCGGCGGACAGGTGCCGGCCGGGGCGGGAAGCGCCGTGGCGCTCACGCCCGACGGATTCCTGCTTACCTCCGCCCATGTGGTGGGCGGCTCGACGAACCGCGGACGGGCGACTTTCAGCGATGGGCGCGAGTACCGCTTCGAGGTTCTCGGCCGCGATCCGCTCTCCGACCTCGCCGTCCTCCGAAGCGCGGACGGCGATCTGTCACCCGCGGAGCTCGGCGATGCCGAGAGGCTGCGCGTCGGCCAGCTCGTCGTGGCGATCGGGAACCCGCACGGGCTCGGTGGCTCGGTGACTGCCGGCGTCGTCTCGCATCTTGGTCGCTCCCTGCCTGCACGCTCGCGCCGCGCGGGGAGGATCATCGACAACGTCATCCAGACCGACGCCGCGCTCAACCCCGGCAGCTCCGGCGGCGCCCTCGCCGACAGCCGTGGGCGCGTCGTGGGCATCAACACGGCGGTCGCGGGCGTCGGCCTCGGCCTCGCGGTCCCGATCAACGAGAACACGCAGCGCGTGATCGGCGCGCTGATGGCGGAGGGCCGGGTTCGCCGCGCCTACCTCGGCATCGCCGGGGGACCGCGACCGCTGCCGCCCCAGGCTCGTGCGAGCGAGAACGCAAGCTCGTGCATCGAGGTGGTCGAGGTGGTGCAGGGCAGTCCCGCCGGACGCGCCGGAATCCGCCCCGAGGACCTGATCCTGTCGGTTAACGGCACCCCCACGGGACGGGTGGAGGACCTCCAGCGCCTCATGGTGGCGGAGCTGATCGGCTCGCCCGTGACGGTCCGGTTGCTGCGCGCCGGCCGGCCGCTGGAGCTAGAGCTGGTCCCCGCGGAGCTGGAATGAGCGACGGCGTCCCAACGCTCTACGAGTGGGCCGGCGGCAGCGAGGCGCTCGGGCGCCTGACGGAGGCCTTCTACGGCAAGGTGCGCGAAGACCCGCTCATCGGCCCCCTGTTCCGCCACATGGACGAGCATCACCCGCAGTACGTGGCCACCTGGCTGGCGGAGGTGTTCGGCGGGCCGCCCCGCTACACCGAGGAGCGCGGCGGCTACCCCCACATGCTCTCGAAGCACCGCAACCTCGCCATCAGCGAGGAGCAGCGCCGCCGCTGGGTCAACCTCATGTGCGACGCCGCGGATGACGCCGGCCTGCCCGGCGACCCGGAGTTCCGCTCGGCCTTCGTCGCCTACATCGAGTGGGGAACGCGCCTGGCTCTCGCGAACTCACAGCCGGGCGCGGCTCCGCCGCCGAAGGCCCCCGTGCCGCGCTGGGGCTGGGGCGAGGCTCCGCCGTACACCGGCTGACTCGATCCCGCGCCCACTGGGCGCGACGGATCAGAGCCCCGGCACGTGACGAACGGCGAACCCGCTGATGGTGCGCGGCGCCTCCTGCCAGCGCGTGCCCGCCCGCCCGCGGCCGCTCGTGTCGAAGCCCAGGCCCGCCACCACCATGAATACGTGTCCGTAGTTCGTGTAGATGGTGATCCAGCGGCCGGGACCGGGCGTTCCGTAGTCGAGGAAGCCGCCTGAGGTGAGCGGGCTGGTCAGCAGGCCGGCTCCCGCCAGGGCGAAGGACACCGAGCCCGAGCAGTCGTAGCCGTCGTCGCGCCAGGCCCCATGGCCGCCGCCCCACTTGTAGGGGAACCTGGCGATCTCGTTGGCGGCGAGGATCACCCGCTTCACGACGTCGGGGGCGTCGTCGGGCGCCATGGCGCTGCCGTCCGCGAGCACGCGCGCCTGCGGGCCGGTGCGCAGGAAGGCGGTGGTGTTGAGGTGCTGCTTGAAGCTGGCCAGCGCGGCGCGTGCCTCGCGCAGCTCGGCGCGCACCTCGTCGTCGGTCAGGGCGCCGGGGCTGGGTGCGTCCCCGGACGGCTCATCCGCAACCGCCGGGTCGGCCCCGGCGCCGCGGAGCTCCACAACCCTTGCCCGCGAACGCGCCTTGCCCTTCTCGGTCGCGCGCTTCCGCCCCTCCCGGGCGGCCTCCGGGGTGAGCACGACCTCGCCCGGCGCGCTCGCCTGGGACACGGGGCCGGCGGCCTGCTCCTCCGTCCTCCCGCAGGCCGGAAGGGCCACGGCGCAGGCCGCGGCGATGGGCAGGACGAGCGCGCCGCGTGCGCTCGTCCTCAGGCCGGCTCGTGCTGGTACCTGGACTTCCACTCCGGGTACGGCATGCCGTAGACGATCTCGCGCGCGGTCGCTTCGTCCAGCTCGAGGCCGCGCTCCTCGGCGGCCTCCCGGTACCAGCGGGAAAGGCAGTTGCGGCAGAAGCCCGCGAGCTCCATCAGGTCCAGGTTCTGCACATCGGTGCGCTCGCGGAGGTGCTCGACGAGACGCCGGAAGGCCGCGGCTTCTAGTTCGGTCTGGGTGGTGTCGTCCATGTCCATGTCAAGTGATCGTGAATCTGCGAGCGAAGCGTCCAGATTTGGAACGATAGGGAGGATGACCGAGCGAGAGCCACGGGTTCCCCCCGATCCGAGCGGAATCGAGGAACCGCACGACGTCCTGGCAGCCGAGGAGTTCGGCATAGGCACGCGCGACGAGCGCTTTCCCGCCGACCCGAGCGGCATCCAGGAGCCGCACGACGTCCTCGCCGCCGAGGAGTTCGCGATGCCGGCGCCGGACAAGCGCGAGGGCACGGACGGGAGGCGCCGGGCGGCCGGCCCACCCGCCCTGCTGGGACTGCTCCTGGTCGCGGTCATCGCGCTGGTAGTGGTCCGCCGCCGGCTCTGATGCCGGACCTGTCGGCGAAGAACAGGATCGAGGTGACGGTCGATCGCAGCCTCTGCATCGGCTCGGGAGACTGCGTGGACACGGCTCCGGACGTCTTCCAGCTCGACGACGAGGACAAGGCCGTGGTGGTGGACCCGGACGGCGCGCCGCTCGACGACATCCTCAGCGCCGCGGGCAACTGCCCCGTGAGCGCGATCTTCGTGATCGGGGAAGAGGGGGACCTGTACCCCTAGCGCCGCAGCGCAAGCTTGGCTTGCGGGGCGGCGTTTATTCGCGCTTTCCGCGCCCGTACAGGAACCGCAGAAGCCGCCCGACCATCTTCGTTGTGCGCTCCCGGTACGGAAGCATGTGGAGATCCCGCTTGGGCGCCAGCCGGGTGACCAGCAGGGCCTGTTTCTTCGTGTACTTGCGGATGCCGTCGGCGCCGTGGCGCGACCCCAGGCCGGATGCCTTCCAGCCGCCCATTGGCAGCTCCAGCGCGACGTAGTTCAGCTGGTGGTCGTTCACCGAGACCACGCCCGCCTCGATCATGCGCGCCAGCCGCTCTCCCTTCGCCAGGTCCTTCGTCCACACGGAAGCCTGCAGGCCGTAGGGGGAGTCGTTGGCCAGCCTGACCGCCTCGTCAGCGTCGCGGACCTTCATCACCGGAAGCGTGGGGCCGAAGGTCTCCTCGGTCATGACCTCCATCGAATGGTCCACATCGAGGAGCAGCGTGGGCTCGTAGAAGTCGCCGGGGCCGCCGCCGCGACCTCCGCCGACCGGCGCGCGGGCTCCCTTGGCGAGCGCGTCCTTCACGTGATCGTCGATCAGATCGACCTGCGGCGGCGAGGTGACCGCCCCGACGTCGATCGAGCCGGCGCCGCCGGGCACTCCCTGACGCAGCCCCCGCATCTTCCCCTCGACCCTGGAGACGAACTCGTCGTACACCGGCGCCTCGACGTATACGCGCTCGACCGAGATGCAGGTCTGGCCACCGTTCTGCATCGAGTAGTGCACCGCCGCATTGGCGGCCCGTTCGAGGTCGGCGTCGGCCAGCACGAGCATCGGGTCCTTGCCGCCGAGCTCGAGGCCCACGGGTGTGAGCGTCTTCGCCGCGCGCTCCATCACCTTCCTGCCGACCTCGGTCGAGCCCGTGAACATGACGTAGTCCACGTGATCGACCAGCTCGCCGCCCACGTCGCCGCTGCCCGGCGCGACGATGAAGACGTCCTCGGGGAGCTCGCACTCGCGCAGTCCCTCGGCGATGAACAGGGAGGTGAGCGGAGTGAGGCTGGCCGGCTTCAGGACGCAGGCGTTTCCGGCAGCTAGCGCCGGAATGCAATCGCCGAACGAGTTCGTCAGCGGGTAGTTCCAGGGGCCGATCACACCGACGACGCCAACCGGCGCGTAGCGGACCACGAGCCTGCGGCCGAGCACGAGCGGAGAGGACGTGCGGATCTTCTCGTCGGCCAGGAGCTTGGGCGCTCTCTTGGCCCAGTAGCCCAACGCCCCGGCGGCGTATGCGACTTCCGCGATGAGCGCGTCCTCGTACGCCTTCCCGGTCTCGGACACGATCGTTCTCGCGACCCGGTCCGAGTTGTCGAGCAACCACTTCTGAGCGCGCCGGAGGATCGCCCTACGGCCCTCGAAGCCGACCGCCTCCCAAGCCGGCTGCGCGGCGCGGGCGCGCGCGACCACGCCGGCGACGTCCGCCACGGAGAGCGCGGGCACGGAGGCGATCGACTCGCCCGTGGCGGGGTTCGTGACCTCGATCCGCGAGGCCGGCTGTCCGTTGCTTTCGGGGGCCGCCTGCTCCGTCGTCGTCTCCGCCACCTCGTCCTCCTTGGTTCGCTCTGCGAAAGACCCTATCCGCGGGAGCGCCGCCGCTCGCCCAGCTTCCGCAACGGCTCCGCCATGCGCAGCCCGGGGCGGCCGGTCAGCGCCATCCCCCGCGCCGCCCAGCCCCGCCAGCGCGGGATCACGTGCACGACGCGCTTCGAGTCGAGCAGCCCGACCACCTGCCCGGCCACCTCGTCGGCGGCGAGGAGCCGCGGGCCCGACCAGAGGATCGCCGAGTCGGGCTCGTGCGCCCGCTCGCGCACGAGCTCGGTGTCGGCGCTGTCCGGGCAGACGGCGTGCACGCTGATCGGCAGGCCGGCCGCCATCAGGTCGCCCTGGAGCGACTCGCTGAACCCCAACACCGCGTGCTTTGTCGCCCCGTAGACCGTAAGCCCGGGAACGGGGACTAGCGACGACAGAGACGCCATGTTGATCAGGTGCATGTTCGAGCCGCCGCGCTCGCGCATGGCTTCGACGGCGGCGCGCGAGCCCCAGATCACGCCGAGCAGGTTCACGTCGCAGAGGAGGCGGATCTCCTCGTCGTCGTGCTCCCAGCCCTTGCCCGTCCGAAGCACGCCGGCGTTGTTGACCCACACCTCGAGCGGGCCGCGCTCGATCGCCGCCCGGGCGACCGCCCGGTGAGCCCCGGGGTCGCGCACGTCGAGCGCCATCGAGACGCCGCCGACCTCCTCCGCCGTCGCGGCGGCCGCCTCCGCATCGATGTCGGTGGCGAACACGTCATTGCCGCGGCCCGACAGGCGACGCGCGATCTCGCGACCGAAGCCGCGCCCCGCACCGGTAACGACGGCGACCCCGGGCATGAGTCGCGCGAGCGTACCAGCTGGCTGGCCAGCCAAAAAAACCGGTCGGACGCCGAGCATCCGCCTTCGTCGGTGTCAGCCGATTTCGGCGACCGCGGCGTCGACGTCGCCGTGCACGGGAGCGGCACGTTCGAACTCGACGATCTCGAGCACCCGCCACACGGGCCCGTCGGGCGGCGCCGCGACGCTCAGCCGCTGACGCCGGCTGCCGAGGCTGCGGGCGAGGCCGAACAGCATCGCGATGCCGCTGGAGTCCATGAACTCGAGCTCCATGAGGTCCACCACCAACCCGACGGCGGAGGTGGGCACGGCGTCGGTGATCCTCTCGCCCGTGCGAGCGGCGCCCGCTATGTCGAGCTCCCCGGTCAGGCTGGCCACCACCACGTCCCCGCGCTTCTCGATCTCGAGCCCGACCAGTCCTTCCCTCAATCGGGACCTCCGTTCCCCCAGGATCCACGCAATGTCCGCCGCAGCCGTACCGTCGTGCCCTCCGACGTGGGCGTGACCTCAACCGTATCCATTAGGGCGCGCATCAGCGACAGTCCCCGCCCCTGGTCGCCCTCGCGCGGGGTTCGCCAGGTCCCGAAGTCGCGCACGCTCACGTCCACCTCGTCCGCATGCATCCGCCCGCTGACCTCGAACGGCTTGCCGCCGCCCGAGCCGGCGTGCTCGATGGCGTTCGTGGCGGCCTCGCCGCACGCGGTGGTGATCTCCGCGACCTCCTGCTCGCCACCGCCCGCGTGGCGAAGCCAGCGGCGAAGCAGGGCCCGCATCGAAGAAAGCGCCTCCGGGGCGTTCGGAAAGTCGACCCGGAAGCGGTCGCTTATCGGAACGTTGCGCAGCGTCAGCAGCGCCACGTCGTCGGGGGCCCCGCGCTCGGGGACGAGTGTGCCGAGGAGGTACTCGCAGAGCGCCTTCGGCTCCTCCGGTGCGTCCCGCACCTGCTCCGCGAGCCGCGAGAGCCCGTCGTCGATGTGCGCGCCCGGGACCTCCACCAGCCCATCCGTATAGAGCACCAGCGCGCTGCCCGGCGCCATCGCCGCCGACATCTCCTCGTAGTTGGGGAAGGGCATCACTCCGAGGGGCACGGAGGTGCCGCCCTCGAGAAACTCCGGCCCCCCGTTGCCCCCGACGAGGAGGGGCGGAGGGTGTCCGGCGTTGACCCACCGGGCGACGCCCTCGGTCGGATCGACCACCACGTAGAGCAGCGTGACCATCTGGCTCTCCGCGGCCTCCGTCCACACGAGCCGGTTGAGCTGCTGCACGACCATGGCGGGGTCGTGCCCCTCGAGCGCGTAGGCGCGGAGAGCACTGCGCAGCCGTCCCACCATCGACGCGGCGGCCAGGCCCTTTCCGGCCACGTCGCCCATCACGAGCCCTGCGCCGCCCCCTGGAATCGGGATCACGTCGTACCAGTCACCGCCGACTCCGGCCTCGGCCGCGGCGGGCCGGTAGCTGGCGGCGACCTTCAGACCCGGCAGGTCCGGCAGACGCTCGGGGAGGAGGCTGCGCTGCAGGGTCTCCGCCATCTGGTGCTCGCGCTCGTAAATCCGGGCGTGGGAGATCGCGAGCGCCACCCGCTCGCCGGCCAGGCGCAGCATGCCGAGGTCGTCGGCCGTGAAGCGGCGCGGCGGCGAGGCGCACACCTCGAGAACACCGATCACGGCCCCCTTCGCGAGGAAGGGCACCGCCAGGAGCGAGTCGATCTCCAGCTTGTGCAGGCCGGGGTCCCGCAGATCGGCCGGATCCGGGCGCTGGGCGAACATTGGCTCCCGCGAGAGCGCCGCCCGCCCGGCGAAGCCGTCGCCGAACGGAATCGGGTCGACGCTTGCGGGCCGGGTCCCCTGCGAGGAGGCGCCGATCCGCAGCCACTCGCCCTCCTCGTCGGCGAGGAAGATGGTCGCGGCGTCGGCCCCCAGGACCTGCTGCACCCCCGCCACCAGGTTCGCCAGGATCTCGTCGAGGCCGGGGCGAGCCAGGGCCGCGTCGACGAGCGCCCCCATCCCGCTCATCATCTCGGCGACTCGCTCCGCTTCGGCGCGCGCCGCCTGCGCGCGGAGCAACTCGTCGCGCTCCTCTTCGCGGCGCTGGCGCTCGGTCAGGTCGCGCAGGAAGCCGGAGAGGATCACATCGTCTCCGACGATGACCCTGGACACGGTCGCCTCGCCGTCGAAGCGGTTGCCGTCACGGCGCTGGAGGACCATGTCGAAGAGCTCCGTGGCCACGGCGCCCTCCTGCTCGATCAGCGCACGGCGGCGCTGATCGTGCCGCTCCCTGAACTCGGGCGGGATGATAAGGCCGCGCATCGGCTTGCCGATCGCCTCGACCGCGCTCCAGCCGAACATCCGCTCCGCGGCGACGTTCCAGGTGGTGATGATCCCGTCGCGGTCGGTGGTGATGAATGCGTCGGGGGCGCTGTCGAGCACGAGCCGGGTGCGCGCCTCGCTCTGGCGCAGCGCCCGTTCGCGATGCTCGGCGGTGCCCGCCTCCACCCCGGTGCGCTCGAGCAGGCGGGAGATCAGCAGGCCGGCCACGACCGGTGTGCCGACGGCGAGCAGCCAGCGCACGATCGGGCTGGCCGGGTCCTGGATCACGAGCAGCACCGCGTAACAGAGCGCGATGAAGGCGACCTGCCCGAGGGCAACGCCCAGCGGGAAGAAGTAGAAGGCGTATAGCGCGGTCCACGTGTACATGAGCGGATACAGCGAGCTCTGCCCGACGTAGTAGTTGGCGAACGTCAGGAGGAGCGTCCCCAGGCCGAGGACGATGTGCAGCTGCCAGGCGCGGATGCGCTCGGCCTCCAGGTAGACGACGCCGGCGATCGCGACGGCGATGCCGGCCAGCAAGACGAGCTGTGGCTCCTTGACCGCCTCGTCGTGCGGGAAGGCGAGCGTGACGAGGCCGAGCCCGGCGCCGGCGGTGAAGAGGTAGGCCAGCGATCGCGCCTTGACACGGAGGTCGAAGAGCTCCGGCAACGCCCTCACGCGGACAGACTAAACCCGGATGAGGCCTAGATCTCGGGGCCGCCGCCACGGGCGGACAGACGGGCGAGGGCCTCGTGGCACTCCACCACGCGCCGCTTGACCGGATCGTCGTCCGCCCTGTCGTGCACGAGATCCCATGTCCGGTCGGCCACGTCGCGCGCGCTCTGGGGCGTCGCCTGGGCGCACAGCAGGTCCACGAGCCGAAGCTCGAAGGCCTGGATCTGGTCCGCGGGGTTGCCGGGCGGCATCCGCGGCAGGGGCTCGTCCGTCGACTCGCGCCACATCTGCGTGGCCATCACCAGGCGGTTTCGAAGCTCCATCTGGTCCACGGCGGGCAGGCTAGGCTAGCGCGCGTGGCCGGGTAGCGTTGGGCCATGCCTCGACTCCACCAGCTGCGCGTCTTCTGCGTCGAGCAGGGCACAGGCGGCAACCCGCTTGGCGTCTTCCTGGACGGCTCCGAAATCTCGCCCGAGCGGCGCCAGGGCGTGGCGGCGGACCTCGGCCTGAGCGAGACCGTATTCGTCGACGACCCCGAGCGAGGCGAGATCCGCATCTTCACCCCCGCCGTCGAGATCGAGTTCGCGGGTCATCCCACCGTCGGAACGGCCTGGCTGCTGGCCGAGCAGCGGGCGCCGGTCGAGGCGCTCCGCCCGCCCGCCGGCGAGGTCGCCGTGCGCTACGAGGGCGGGATGTCCTTTGTCGCCGGCCGTCCCGAGTGGCCGCCGCAGTTCGAGCACGAGCAGCTCGGTTCGCCCGAGCAGGTCGAGGAGCTCGAGGGTCCGCCGGGCGGCCACGACATGATCGGCGTCTGGGCCTGGATCGACGAGACGGCGGGAACCGTGCGATCGCGGGTGTTTCCGGTCCGGATCGGCATCCCCGAGGACGAGGCCACGGGCGCCGCGGCCGTGCAGCTCGCGGCCCGGCTCGGCCGCGCGATCGACATCCGCCAGGGCCGTGGCTCGCGCATCCTGGCGCGCCCGCGGGACGGGGGCTATGTCGAGATCGGCGGCCGCTCGGTGCTGGACGAGGTGCGGGAGTACGCGGTGCCTTGAAGGTTCTCGGTCTCCCGGCCGGGCCGGGCTCGGGTACGGGCGGAGGGGTTCGTTGCGAAGCGAGGGCTCCCTAGTTGCCCAGCGCTGAGTCGGTGGTCGACCCGTGATCGTTCGGCGCCTTCGGCGCCTTGTCCGCCGGCGGCGCCTCCGCCGCGGGCTTGGGTTCCGCGGCCGGGGACGGGGTCTTCGGCGTGACCTTCAACTTCGCGGATCGGTCGGCGGCGGGCTTCGGCTCCGGCGGGCCGCGCTTCACCGGCGTCCTCGCCGGCGGCGCCTCGATCGGGCCACGGCCGTTGCCGCGAGGCGCCCGCTCCGCCTTGGCCGCCGGTTTGGAGTGGCCGTGGGCGAGCCCGTTCCCCGGGCCGCCG
>DATDLN010000193.1:0-6665 GCA_036519295.1 Thermoleophilaceae bacterium | reverse complement strand
CGCCATGTCGGCGCCCTCCTATGGAGTTGTGGGGCGCGCCGCAGGTGCTAGCTGCGGCGCTCAATCACCCCCCGCGCTTCGTGGCGGGGGTGCCGACCATGCTTACCGCTCAGGCCGGACGTCACGGGCCATATTGTCTAGGCCGGCGTCTTCCGCGGCACCAGCACGGCCCGCTTGAACTCCGCGACGAGTGTGCCGTCCTGCTTGTAGACGCGCGTGTGCACCCGCACCACGCCGCGGTCGGGCTTCGACCCGGACGGCCGCACCTCGAGGACCTCCGACTCGGCGAACAGCGTGTCGCCGTGGAACACCGGCGCCGGGTGAGTGAGCTCCTCGGTGGCCAGGTTGGCGATCGCCTTGCCGGAGACGTCCGGCACCGACATCCCGAGCGCCAGCGAGTAGACGAGCGGCCCCACCACCACGTTTCGCCCCTGCTGCGACTCGGCCGCATACACGTCGTTTATGTGCAGCGGATGGTGGTTCATGGTCAGGAGGCAGAACTGGTGATCGTCCGACTCGGTGACGGTCTTGGCGGGCCAATGCTTGTAAACGGCGCCCACCTCGAACTCCTCGAGATAGCGGCCGTACGGGCGGGCGCCGGAGGCTTCGCGCTCGGCCTGGTTCGTCTCGACTCCTCGAGTCTGCGTGTCTGCCATGGGGCGCGCAATGCTAACCGCCCGGTAGGCTGGCCCGCCCCATGCGCAACCCGAGAGACTTCTTCAGGCCGCTCGCTATCGGGGCGCCTGAGCCGCTGCGCGAGATCCCCTTCAAGCCCTCGCGGATGATCCACTTCCTCGACTTCTCGAACGAGAAGATGGTCGCGAAGGCACCCGAGATCGCGCCCACCGTCGACATCCTGCTCGGCAACCTCGAGGACGCCGTGCCGGTCGATCGGAAGGAGGCCGCGCGCGAGGGCCTGATTAGGGTCGGGCGCGAGATGGAACTCGGCGAGACCGCCCTGTGGACGCGCGTGAACGCCCTCGAGAGCCCCTGGGTCCTGGACGACCTGACGCGGATCGTCGCCGAGATCGGCGACCGCATCGAGGTGGTCATGGTGCCGAAGGTCGAAGGGCCCTGGGACATCCACTTCGTCGACCGGCTCCTGGCGCAGCTCGAGGCCAAGGCGAACCTCGAGCGGCCGATCCTGGTTCACGCGATCCTCGAGACCTCGCAGGGCGTGGTGAACCTCGAGGAGATTGCCACCGCGAGCCCGCGGATGCAGGGGATGAGCTTCGGTCCGGCCGACCTAGCGGCCTCGCGCCGGATGAAGACGACGCGCGTCGGCGGCGGCCACCCCGGCTATCGGGTGATCGAGGACCCGGACCCCAACGATCCCGATGCCCCCCGGGCCACCGCGCAGCAGGATCCCTGGCACTACTCGATCGCGCGCATGGTCGACGCCTGCACCTCCGCCGGGCTGCTCCCCTTCTACGGGCCCTACGGCGACATCAAGGACGTCCAGGGGTGCGAGGCGCAGTTCCGTGCCGCATTCCTCCTCGGCTGCGTGGGCGCCTGGTCGCTGCACCCGGTCCAGATCGAGATCGCGAAGAAGGTCTTCTCGCCCGACCCCGAGGAGGTCAGGTTCGCGAAGAAGGTCATAGAGGCCATTCCCGACGGGCGCGGCGTCCACATGATCGACGGCAAGATGCAGGACGACGCCACCTGGAAGCAGTGCAAGGTCATGGTCGACCTCGCCGAGGAGCTGGCAAAGCGCGACCCGGAGCTGGCGGAGGCGTACGCGCTGTGAGGTTCTTCGAATACGAGTCGCGGGCCATCGTGAAGAAGGCCGGGATCCCGGTCACCGACTACGGCTTCGCCACCACCGCGCAGGAGGCCCGCGAGATCGCGCACCGCATCGGCGGGCCGGTGGTGATCAAGTCGCAGGTGCTGACCGGCGGGCGGATGAAGGCGGGCGGCGTGAAGTTTGCCGACACGCCGGACGAGGCCGCCGAGTACGCCGAGGGGATCCTGGGGCTCGAGATCGGCGGCCACATGGCGCGCGGCGTGCTGGTCGACCCGAAGGCCCAGGTGAGGCAGGAGTACTACGCGGGAGTGGTCTGGGACGGGCTGCGCAAGCGCCCGGTGATGATCTTCTCGCCGATAGGCGGCATCGACATCGAGCAGGTGGCCGAGGAGCAGCCCGACAAGGTCGGCCGCCGCCACTTCTCGACGATCGAGCCGTTCGCCGACTACATGGCCAAGGAGGCGATCGCCTCGACCGGGGTGTCCGGGCGGCAGCTGACGCGCATCACGCCCATACTCGCCAGCCTCGCGCGGCTGTTCGTCAAGTACGACATGACTCTGGCCGAGGTCAACCCGCTGGGCGAGCTCGAGGACGGCTCGTTCGTGGCCCTCGACGCCCACATGGACATGGAGAACGAAGCCCGGCCGCGCCAGAAGGCGCTGCTGGCCGAGCTCGGGGTGGGCGACGAGGAGACGCGCCAGGCGCGCGAGCCCACCGCGTTCGAGCTGGCCGGCGAGGGGGTCGACTCGATGGACCACCGCGGCGTGGCCGGGAACGTGACCGAGTTCGACGGCAACCTCGGCCTCGTGATCGGCGCCGGGGGTGGCTCGCTGACGCTGTTCGACGCGGTTCGTGCACACGGCGGCCGGCCGGCCAACTACTGCGAGATCGGCGGCAACCCCTCCGTGCGCAAGGCCTGCGGCCTGGCCGAGCTCGTGCTCCAGAAGCCGGGGGTGGAGCGGATCGCGGTGATGATGTCGATCGTCTCGAACACGCGTGTGGACATCGTCGCCCGCGGGGTGATCAAGGCCTGCCTCGAGCTGGGCTACGACCCGGCCGAGAAGATCGCGATCTTCCGGATCCCCGGCGCCTGGGAGGACGAGGGGTTCAAGATCCTCGAGAAGTACGGCGTGGAGTACTGCGACCGCTCGGTCTCGATGCACGAGGCGGCGCGGCGGGCGGTGGAGAAGGCCTGATGTCGATCCTCATCGACGGATCCACCACGTTCATCGTCCAGGGCATCACCGGCCGCGAGGCCGTCAACCTCACGCGCGAGTGCCTCGACTACGGCGAGGGGGCGAGGATCGTGGGGGGCGTGACCCCGGGCCGGCTTGGCCGGGAGGTCCACGGCGTGCCGGTCTTCGACACGGTCGCCCAGGCCGTCGATCACCACGGCGGGCCGGTCGACGGGTCCGTGGTCACGGTCCCGCCGGCCTTCACCAAGGACGCGGTGTTCGAGGCGATCGAGAACGGCGTCAAGCTCGTCGTGATCGTCACCGAGCGCATCCCACGGGGCGACGTCGCCCAGATGGTCGAGCTTGCCGCGGCGCGGGGCGCCCGCATCATCGGACCGAACTGCCTCGGGATCATCGTCCCCGGCGTGATCAAGATGGGCGGCATCGGCGGACCCGCCAAGGACGCCGCCAAGGCCTACAGCCCCGGGCCAGTGGGAGTCATCTCCCGCTCGGGCGGCATGACCACCGAGATGTCCTCCACCCTGACCGCCGCCGGGCTCGGCCAATCGACCGCGGTCTCGATCGGCGGCGACGCCATCATCGGCTCGACTTACGCGGAGCTGATGCCGCTGTTCGAGGCGGACGGGCAGACCGAAGCGATCGTCATCTACACGGAGCCCGGCGGCCGCATGGAGGCCGAGCTGGCGCGCCACGTGACCGAGCGGAGCGAGCGGCCGCTGCCGATCGTGGCCTTCATGGCGGGCCGCTTCATGGACGAGATGCCCGGCATGACCTTCGGCCACGCCGGCACGATCGTCGAGGGCAAGGAGGACACGGCCACCGAGAAGATCGCCCGACTCGCGGCCGCCGGGATCACCGTCGCGGAGGAGATCTCGGAGATCCCCGACCTCGTCAAGCAGCGCCTGGCGGCGGCGGTCTGATGGACGGGATATTCATCCGGGTCGAGGTGGCCGACTCCGCTCGGTCGGACGCCGAGCTGGCGCGCAGGCTCGAGGAGGCCTGCCCGGTCGACATCTTCGCCGCGAGCGACGCCGGCGTCCGCATGGTCGAGGAGAACCTCGACGAATGCGTGCTCTGCGAGCTCTGCCTCGACGCGGCGCCGCCGGGCGCGGTGCGCGTCGTCAAGCTCTACGACGCGGGCGCGGCGCTCGAGCGTTAGGAACCGCGCCGACCGCCACGGCGCTCGTTCTTCACCTTGATGCGCACGACCCGGGAGATGGTCGTGTTGCCGGCGGCGTCGCGGGCGACCGCCGTCAGCCGGTGCGTTCCGTTCTTCACGGTACGCGTGTTCCAGCGGAGCCAGAAGGGAGCGCGCGAGTCGGCGCGCCCGAGGCGCCTGCCGTCGAGTTTGAACTGCACCGTTTGGATGCCGACGTTGTCAGACGCGATCGCCCGCAGTCGGACCCTGCCTGCCACCGTCGCGCGGCGCCGCGGGGCGGTGATTCGGACAATCGGCCGCGTGGCGTCGGGCTTGGGGCCGGCGGAAGGAGGTGTGGGCGGAGACTGGGGCGTGGCCGTGTTCGGCGCCGCGCCGCCAACGGCGGTGTCCCGGTAGAAGGCGGTGAGATTGGTGGCGCTCGCGGGGACGGTCACGTCGTGGGCCCGCGCCCCGCCGTCAGACCAGTGGTCGAAGACCCACTCGCGCCCGTCCGAAAGGAAGCTCTCCGCGGCCGAGATGGTCGTGCGATAGCCGATGGCTGCGGTTCTGAACATGGGACCGACCCCCTCGATCCCGCTGTAGCTGAGGGGCGCCCCCTCCGGCACGCTCGCCAGCGTGAAGGCAACCGTTTCCGGCCGGAGCTCGATGATGCGCGAGTCGGTGAGGCCGTCCGAATCGGTCACCTTCAACTCCACCTCGTAGAAGGAGTCGGCGTCATGGTCCACGAGGGCGGTGAAGCTCGGCGCGACCACGCCCGTGAACGTGTTCAGCAGGTGGATGTGACTGCCGTGGTGGAGACGGACGGTCCACCGGAAAGCCGACGCCGGCAGTGTGCCGTCCTCCGGATCCGAGGCCGTGCCCTGCAGCTGAATTCGTCTGCCCGTCCCGGTAGAGCGACCCATTCGGGGGGCTCGTGATGCTCGCCATCGGGGGATGAGTGCTCACGGCGATCGTGATGGTCTTCGTGTCGCTGAGCCCGCGGCCGTCGCTCACGGTGATGCGCGCGGTTAGACCCCGGCCTGCGTGTAGGTCTGCAGCGGATTCCGCTGTGAGCCGTGCTGCGTCCCGTCGCCGAAGTCCCAGTCGTAGGTCAGCGGATCGCCGTTGGGATCGGTCGAACCCGCCGCGTCGAACAGCACCGCGAGCGGCGCCGGCCCGTTGGTCGGCGTGGCGCCGAGGACGGCGCTCGGCGAGCGGTTGGACGGCGAGTAGACGATCCTCTTGATCGCTCCGATGAAGTCCGGGAAGGCGAGGTCGCCAGTGGGGGTGGTCTTGAGGTCCACGCCCAGCCAGCCAGTCGCGAAGGGCTCCACGGAGGTCACCTGACCGGAGGCGCCCAGTTTCAGGCGCCTGATGAATCCCTCGGAGCAGCGGCGAAGAAGATGTCCCCGCGGTACGCGGTCGGGTACTCAAGGGCGGTGTACTCCGGCCCCGCCATCACAGCGTTGCCGCTGCCCCCATGCGGGTAGTCGTACTGCGGCCCTAAGTGGGCATCCGGCGTAGGCTCCTTCGCGTACTCGGGCACGCACTCGGAGCGGTCCCTGTAGCCGGGAGTGTGGATGGTCCCCTCGTAACAGGGCCAGCCGTAGCTCTTCCCGCCCGTCGAGATCAGGTCGACCTCCTCGCGCGTCGACCAGCCCACGTCGCCGACCGCCAGCGATCCGTTCGGCCGCAGCTTGAAGCGGAAGGGATTGCGGAAGCCCTTCGAGTGGACCTTGGTGCAGACGTGCGTTAGGTCGTTGTCACCGGCACAGAACGGGTGGCCGGGGAGGCCGTGGCCCTCGCGGTCGACGTGGAAGATCTTCCCGGCCATGCTCCGCTCGTCGTAGGTGCGGAAGGCGAGCGGGTCGACGACGTTGTAGTCGGCCGCGTCGCCGTTTCCGATCCAGAGCGTCCCGTCCGGAGCCGAGATGACCGTCCCGATCGAGTGGGAGAGCCCGTCGGCGGGCAGGCAGTCGACGGTGTTCGAGGCCGCCGGGCAGGAGCCCGACGCATAGGAGCCGAGCACCACCTGCGGCGACGAGACCGCGTTGTTCGCGCCGACCGTGTAGCGCACGACGCGAGAGACCATCGGGGCCTGCGAGTCGCGGACCATCGGCCGAAGCTCGTAGGTGTAGGACAGGTAGAGGTAGCCGTTGCTCGCGAAGTTGGTGTCGAGCGCCAAGCCCAGTAGGCCGCGGTCGTTGAAGTTGTTGACGTCGTCGGTGATGTCGAGAATCGTGGTCGCCTGGCTGGCTCCCGGCGCGGCGACCTTGAGGCGCCCCGGCTTCTCGATGATGAACAGGCGCCCGTCCGGCGCTCAGGCCATGCTGACGGGCTCGTCGAGGCCGCCGACGATCGTCCTCTCCTCGAAACCGGAGGGGTAGGTGGCGGCGCCGGCAGGGACCGCTGAAAGCAAGGCAGCAAGAATCGATGCGGCCGCGACGGCGGCGAGTGCAATCCGCATCCCGCTTAAAACGTACGAGCGGTCTTGTGCTTCCGCCGATCTGTTGCCTATCTCACAAAGCGGGGTGCTGCCAGGCCTCGCCTAGCTCCGAGCCCGCGCCAACTGCCGCTGGATCACGTT
>DATDLN010000192.1:0-15550 GCA_036519295.1 Thermoleophilaceae bacterium | reverse complement strand
CGGACTCGGGCCAACCGCGGGCGGCCGCGGTGCATCCTCTATCGCAAGGTGGGGAGCTTCACTCAGCAGGGCGCAGCCGGGAGCAACACGAGGCGGTTCCGCGGCAGGATAGGCAGGAGGAAGCTGAACCCGGGCACGTTCAAGGCGGCTTTCGTGGCCACCGATGCCGCCGGCAACCGCTCGGAACCCAAGACAGTCGGCTTCACCATCGTCCGCGCCAGAGCTCGTCCCGAGCCACGTTGACATCCCGCATCCTGGGGGCTACGTTCCACAATTGGGCGGGACCGGCAGACCGAGGAGGGTGACACGCTTGGAGCCGAACGCTCCGCTGTGCAGGATGAGACGGCCGCCCCGGCGCCGCGCGGCCTCGGGGGTCGGCATGCCGACCAAACTCGTCGTCCTGTCGCTTGCCATGGGCGCTCTCGGCCTTGTGGGCGCGCCCGCCGCGGCAGCTCAGCAGAACCCCGATCCCGCGCCGGCCCCCCCGAAGGTCAGTCCCGACCCGGTTCCGGATGCAGCGCCCACAGCCCCCGAGCAGTCCACGCCGGTGCAGCCTGCGCCTCCGGCCACCGGCGGCCAGCCCCCACCCGCTCCGACCGAGTCACCCGTCACATCCGAGCCGGCTCCATCGAGCGAGCCGCCCCCAGCACCCGAACCGGCCGCCACATCCGAGCCGGCCCCGGCGCCCGCTGCCGGGTCGAGGGCTGAGGGGGACAACCTGGCCCTTGCGCGCAGTCGGGCGGCTCAGCGTCGCCGCGAACGCAACGAGCGGGCCGCTGCCGCCAGGCGGAAGGCGGCCGCGGCGAGAGAGGCCGCAGCTGCAAGGGTGGCGGCCGCTCGACCGAGCTCCCTCGTTCGCATCGGATCGCTCCTGCCGAGCGAGAGGTCGGGCGAAAGCTCACACTCGGGGCTCCTCCTCCTTGCCGCCGGCGCGCTGCTCGCCCTCGTGATGGCGAGCGGCTCGCTGATACCGGTGGCGACACGGATGATGAAGGGCCAGTTGCGGTAACTCGCGGCGCGGCGCCGCCGAGGCGTCAGGAGCCCGATCGGCCTCGCCGGCGCCGCGGGCGGACCACCTCGCAACCACGCACGCGATCGATGCGGTCAGCGCGGGCGATGTCGCGCCCCCGACCGCAGTTGAGCCGGTCGAAGCGGCTATTCCTGCCGTTCAGGCGGTCGTTGCCTGAGCCTCCGCGCAGGCGGTTGCTGCCGCGTCCGCCGGACAGCCGATCATCGCCGGCGTCGCCGGAGAGCCGATCCTTGCCCGGCCCGCCGACCAACAAGTCATTCCCCGCGTTGCCGGCGAGCCGATCGTTGCCCGGGATGGCATTGCTGCCGTCGTCGCCAAGCAGGCGGTCGTCGCCCTGCGAGCCGGACAGGTGGTCGGATCCGACGCCGCCGAAGAGGCAGTCGTCGCCGGACATCCCGTTGAGGATGTCGTCCCCCTGCAGCCCGAAAAGGTTGTCGCCCAGGTCGGTTCCGTCCAAGCTGTCGTTCCCCGGAGTGCCCAGCATGTCGCTTGCGCAGGCGCCAGGGTCGAGAAGGGCCGCCTCGGAGGGGCCGAGGAGAGCCTCGGCCGTGGGAGACGGACTTGGGGTGGCCTCGGGCGGCGGAGGCGGCGGAAGGACGCCGCGGTCCACAGCCTCACAATCGACGGCGATCGAGTCCGAGGCGTCGGCGACGACGGTGTCGTTGCCGTCCCCGCAGCTCACCACGTCCCCCCTGTCTCCGCGGGCGTCGATGTAGTCGTCGCCGGCGCCGCCCGCATGCGTGTCGACACCCTTGTTCCCTCGCAGTATGTCGTTCCCGGAGCCGCCCGCCAGCGAGTCGTTCCCATCGCCGCCCGACAGCGTCGAAGGCGTCGCCGTGGTGTTGGTCACGCTGTCGTCTCCGTCGCCGGCGCTGACGGTGATCCCGATGATGCCGGCGCCGGCACAGGTGGCGGTGGCACCGACCAGTGTGCAAGCAGGCGCCGCGGTGATCGTGGCCCCCGTATCGTCGAGCGTGTAGTCAGCTCCCGGGAGAGCGATGGTGAGGTTGTTCACCTCTCCCGCAGCGGCGGTGTAGAAGACACGCTTGATCCGCGTGCTCGCCGTTGACGCGAGTGCCCCCGCCGGGAATACGGCAAGCACCGAAAGCGCCGCGATTCCCACGAACAGCCCGACCTCGTGAGGCCGTCTCCAATGTCGCATGTCGTCTCTAGCCCCTCTCTCCGGACTGCCCGGATTCAGCGTAGGGTTTGCGGTCTCCGTCGCGCATCACACCAATTGGTGATCTTTGCTCCTCCGATGGGGCTTCTTTGCCCTCTATAGCGGGATGTTCCCATGCTTGCGCTTCGGCGTGTCGACGCGCTTCGTCTGGAGCGTCTCGAGCGCGCGGATCAGCTTGGGACGCGTCTCGTGCGGCACGATCACGTCGTCGATGTAGCCGCGCTCCGCGGCCGAGAAGGGGTTGGCGAAGCGGGCCCTGTAGTCGCCGATCAGCTTCTGGCGCCGCTCCTCTGGCGTGGGCGAGGACGAGATGTCGCGGCGGTGGATGATGTTCACCGCACCCTCGGGGCCCATGACGGCGACCTCGGCGGTGGGCCAGGCGTAGTTGAAGTCGGCCAGCATGTGCTTTGAGTTCATCACGTCGTAGGCGCCGCCGTAGGCCTTGCGCGTCACGACCGTCAGCTTGGGCACAGTGGCCTCGGTGAAGGCGTAGAGCAGCTTCGCCCCGTGGCGGATGATCCCGCCCCACTCCTGGGACGTGCCGGGCAGGAAGCCGGGGACGTCGCAGAAGGTGACGAGGGGGATGTTGAAGGCATCGCAGAAGCGCACGAAGCGCGCGGCCTTCTCGGACGACGCGATGTCGAGCACCCCGGCGAGCTGGCTGGGCTGGTTTCCCACCACTCCGACCGGGCGCCCGTTCAATCGCGAGAACCCGACGACGACGTTGCGCGCGAAGTGCTCCTGGACCTCGAAGAACTCGCCGTTGTCGACGACCAGGTGCACCACGTCGCGCATGTCGTACGGCTTGTTCGGGTTGTCCGGGACGATCCTGTCGAGGTCCGCGTCCTGGCGGTCGGGATCGTCGCCGGTGTCCATCCGCGGCGGCACCTCGAGGTTGTTCTGGGGCAGGAAGGACATGAGGTAGCGAACGTCCTCGAGGCAGCTCTCCTCGTCGTCGCAGGCGAAGTGGGCGACGCCCGACTTCGTGTTGTGGGTCATCGCCCCGCCGAGCTCCTCGAACTCGACCTCCTCGCCGGTCACGGTCTTGATCACGTCGGGACCGGTGATGAACATGTGCGAGGTCTCCT
This sequence comes from Thermoleophilaceae bacterium, assembly GCA_036519295.1. Taxonomy (GTDB): domain Bacteria; phylum Actinomycetota; class Thermoleophilia; order Solirubrobacterales; family Thermoleophilaceae; genus JACVRW01. The sequence goes on along the minus strand of DATDLN010000192.1, from coordinate 12,252 downwards.
TGACCATGAAGATGAAGTCGGTCATGGCCGGGGAGTAGACGGCACCGCCCGCACAGGGGCCCATCACAAGCGAGATCTGCGGGATCACGCCCGAACACCGGACGTTGCGCACGAACACGTCGCCGTACGCGCCGAGCGACACCACGCCCTCCTGGATGCGCGCCCCGCCGGAGTCGTTGATGCCGATGACCGGGCAGCCGATCCGGGCCGCCAGGTCCATCACCTTGCACATCTTCTCGCCCATCACCTCTCCGAGCGAGCCGCCGAAGACTGTGAAGTCCTGCGAGAAGATGGCCACCGGCCGGCCGTCGATCGTGCCGTGACCGCTCACCACGGCGTCGCCCCAGGGTCGGTTTCGGAGCATGTCGAAGTCGAAGGTTCGGTGCCGAACGAAGGTGTCGAGCTCCTCGAACGAGCCCGGGTCGAGGAGCTTCTGGACCCGCTCCCGGGCGGTCAGCTTGCCCTTGGCGTGCTGCTTCTCCTCCGCCTGGGGATTGGTGTGGAGCGCCTGTATCCGGAGCTCCTCGAGGTGGGCGAGCTTCTCTTCGTAGGTCTCGGGTGATTGCTGGCGCATGGCAATCGCAGCCTACCGGTAGTACGGCAGCCGCCCTCCGGCCTTTTCGACCACCTGCCTGTGGAGCTGCCTCGCGAGCGGCCCTCGCCGGGCGGCGACGTTCCTGTGCTCGCCCGGGTCCCGCTTCAGGTCGAAGAGCCTGAAGTGGTCCCCGCGATTGCTCCCGATCAGTACCCAGGCGTCCGAACGGAGGTAGTGGGCGTTCGCATAGCCGCCGTAGGTGAAGGGGCGCTCTGGGAGGCGCCCGCCGCGGAAGAGCCGCGACAGGTCGACGCCTTCCATCCCGGGAGCGCGGAGTCCGACCATCGAGAGCACGGTTGGGGCGACGTCGTGGGTGGAGGCGAAGTACGAACTCGTCTGGCCCACCAGTCGCCGGTCGGGGTCGACGACGACGAGCGGCACCTGGGCCAGCTCGGGGTGCAGCGCGATCGGGATCTTCCCGGTCCAACCGTGGTCCCCGAGCAGAATGCCGTGGTCGCCCACCAGCACGATCACGGTGTCGCGCTCGAGCCCAAGCTGGAAGAGGTGGTCGATGAAGACGCCGAGCCAGCGGTCCGTCATAGTCACCTCGGCCGCATACAGGGCTCGCATGCGGCTGAGAACGGTCGCGGCCTCGTCGTGGTCGATGTAATGCGACACGGCCGCGTAGTACGGCTTCGAAGGCTCGGGTCCCTGGTAGTCGGGATCGCCGTAGAGGTCGAGGTAGGCCCGCGGGGGAGTCCACGGCTCGTGCGGCTCGAACGTGTCCACGACGAGCGCGAAGGGCTGCTCGCGCACCGCGGCGTCGAGCACCTTCACCGCGTCCGTGTACACGCGCGCGGCGAAGGAGCGCGAGTCGTCGTGCCAGTACCCGCCGTTGGCCATGTACAGCCGAACCCGCTCCCTGACCGCCGCATCCCCGCGGATCACCGGGTGGAGCCAGTGGAGCAGCTCGTGCTCCGACACCTTGTAGCGGGGATTCGCGACGCCGACCTCCCCGCCCCTGCGCGCGAATCGGTCGAATGTCCGGCGAAAGCGGTCGTACGTGGCGGCCCAGCCGATGAAGGGGTTGTCCGTCACGTAGGCGGTCCAGTAGCCCGCCTGGCGCAGCACCGATGTGAAGGTCGAGTCGAGATCGGGGATCGGAGTCCAGCCAGGCATGGCGAGCAGCCCCGGATAGTCGTGCCAGTGACGGAAGGGGAACTGGCGCCGGCCGGTCAGGATCGACTTGCGCGCGGGAACGGTCGGCATCGCCTCCGGGAACGCGCGCGTGAAGCTGAGACCCTCGCGCGCCAGGGCGTCCATGGTCGGGGTCTTCGCGCGGTCTCCGTAGACGTGGTCCGCCCGCAGCGTGTCGACCACGAGAACCACGACATTCGGCCGGTCGTGGCGCGCGCTCGCCCTGCCGCTGTCGAGGGTGCTCGGCGCCAGGACAGTGACCGCGGTGGCGGCTCCGGCAGTCTGGAGAAAGCGTCGACGCGTGGTGGCTTGCTGCATGTCGCGAATCTCGCGGCGAGCCTAGCTCGCGCTGCGGCTAGGACCGGTAGATCGGCGGCCGCCCGCCGGCTCGCCCGACCACCCGCCTGTAGAAGTCGTCGATTAGCCGGGGATGCCGCCGTGCCACGTTGTTCGCCTCGGCCTGGTCCTTCGCGAGGTCGTACAGCCGGCGCCCGCGGCCGCGGTTCTCGGAGATGAAGGCCCAGCGGTTGGTGCGGGCGTACAGCCAGTTGGAGTAGCCGCCGTAGGCGAAGGAGCGCTCGGGCGGGCGCTCGCCGGCGAGGAGCTGCGAGAGGTCCGCCCCGTCCATCCCATGCGAGCGGCCGACTCCGGCCATGGCGAGGAGGGTGGGGCCGACGTCGTGGGTCTGTGCGAGATAGGCGCTCGTCCGGCCCGCTCGTCGCCCCGCCGGGTCCACGAGGATGAACGGCACTTCGATCAGCGGTGGATGGAGCACCGAGGAGATCTTCCCGGTCCAGCCGTGCTCACCGAGTAGGAAGCCATGGTCCGAGACGAGCGCTATGACCGTGTTGCGGTCGAGGCCGAGCTCGCGCAGGCGCGCCAGGAGGACGCCCAACCAGCGGTCGGTCATCGTGACCTCCGCCGCGTAGAGATCGCGCATCCGGGTCAGCACGGGTCCGGCGCGCTCCCTGCTGAGCCACTCCGATACGCGCGCGTAGCGACTCATGCAGGGCTCCGGCCCGCGATAGCGCTTGTCCCCGTAGAGGTCGATGTAGCTGCGCGGCGGCGTCCAGGGCTCGTGGGGCTCGAAGGTGTCGGCCACGAGCGCGAAGGGCTGGTGAGCGGCGGCGACATCCAGTGCCCTTGCCCCCGCCGAGTAGACGCGGGCGGCCCACGAATGCGACTCGTCCTGCCAGTACTCCCCGCCGGCGGCCAGGAAGTTGAGTACGCGCTGCTCGATCTTGGCGTTACGGAGCTCCGGCACCAGCCAGTGGTTCAGGCGCCGTCTCGACGCGTGCGTGAGCGGCGCCGACCCGCCGAGCTGCCCACCGATCCCGATGAAGCGGTTGAAGCTCCTTCGGAACTCGCGGTACGGCGAGGCGAACCCCAGGAAGGGGTTGTCGGTTACGTAGGCGGTCCAGTAGCCGGCCCGCTTGAGTGCGCTGGTGAAGGTGGAGGCGGGGTCGGCGATCGGCTGCCAGCCCGGAGCCTCGACCAGCTCCGGCCAGGGGTGCCAGCCGCGGAATGGCCACACCCGCCGGCCGGTGAGGATGGAGCGCCTCGCGGGCACCGTCGCCATCGCCTCGGGATGGAAGCGAGTGAAGCGGAGCCCCTGCCGGGCGAGCTCGTCGATGTTCGGCGTCTGGGCCCGACCCCCGTAGGCGCTCACGTGATCCGCTCGGAGCGTGTCGATCACCAGCAGCAGCACGTTCGGCCGCGCGGGCGTTTGCGCGAAGGCCGCCGGGTCGAGCGACAGGGCCGCCGCGGCCGAGGCGCTCGCCTGCAGAAACTGGCGCCGCGTGGCGGCCATGGGCCGATTCTCCGCGCGATGCGGGCGGCCGTCCAGTCCGGGATCCACTCCGGTGCCGGAATCCGGCCTGCCGTGAGCGGGAGGCTAACTGCGCGAGTACGGCCGGTGGTGCGCCGAACCGAGGGCGTCCAAGGTCTCCTCGAGCACCGCCCGGGCGCCCTCGTGGTCGATGGCGGACGACGTCTCTGCAAGGGGCTCTGCGGGTGGAGCCTCGGGCTCCTCCGGAGTGGACTCGGGCTCCTCCGGAGGGGCCTCGGGCGTCCGCTCGGCGGATTCGGGTTCCTCGTCGGCGCGCCGATCGGCCCGCTCCGCTTCCGTGCCCGCCGTCCCTGTCGTCGACACTGGCGGGAGCGCCACGGACTGAGGCGGCGGCTGGGTCTCGGTCGACTGCCCCTCGAGCTCCACGAGAGGCTCCTCGACCACCTCTTCGACATGCTCGTCGGCCGCCCGATTCAGCCTGTCCTCCGGGACCAGCCAGCCGGCGAGGAGCCGCGCCCAGAAACCGCGCCGCCGTCGCCGGCCATCGGTGCGCCCGCCCGTGCCTGGTCCGCCCCCGGTACCAGTCGCGGGCGCCCCCGCAGTGTCGAAGGCGAGCGCAGCCGCCGGCGAGATCTCGGGGACGGGTGGCTCGGTCTCGTCCATCAGATCCGCCTGGCCCCGCTCCGCGTACGAGGGCTCCTCGTCCCGATCGGTGGTCGGGGCCGTCTCCGAGGCGTCCGCAGCCGCCTCCTCGGTCGTCGCGTCCGCCGCCGCGACATCCGCGGCGACCTCCTCTGCGGTCGCATTCAGCTCGGTGCGATCCCCCGCCGCCTGCTCGGTAGCTCCCATCGTCTCGCCGGCGTGGTCAGCGCCAAGCTCCGGTAGATCGCCGTTCGCGGTCAGCTCCGCCGTGAGAATGACTTTCGTTCCCCAGCCGGAGGGCTCGATCGAGACAGTGCCGCTCGCGTGCTCGCCCTCCCAGGCGACCGTGTGCTCGGGCTCCAGCTTGGTGATCGTGATTTCGCCGAAGGCGCCGAGGTGCTTTGCGAGGCGCTGAACCTCGCTCAGCTCCTCCCACAGCTCCGGCGGCGACTTCACCAGAGTGCGTTTCGCTGTCAGGTCCTGCATGGCCACCCGGTTCGCCCGTCACCCGGCGAGTCCTCCCACCGCATCGGGCCTTGCCGCCTCGGTCCGTCGGATCCGACGGATTCACGCGCTCGGCAGGGCGGCGGCCGCGTCTCGTACGGCGGCGAGGAGTGCCTGCGTCGAGGGGCGGGCGGCGTCGGTGTCGCGAGTTGCGGCGAAGATCGCCCGGCTGACGGGACCCTCGGCGATGGCGCGCAGCACAACGCCTGGGTGGCGATCGGGCAGGACGAGGTCGGGCAGCATTGTTACCGCCAGCCCGCTGGCGACGAGCGCCAGGCTGACGGCGGCGTCGTGGGTGCGGTGCCGGATGTCGGGGTCGAAGCCTCCGAGGTCGCGGCAGGTGCGTTGGGTCATCTCGTCCCAGCCCATCCCGGCGTGACCGGTCGTCCAAGCCTCGCCGGCGAGCTCCGGGAGCGGCACGGCGTCTCGGTGCCGCCGCGCCACCGGATGCCGTGCGGGCAGGACGAGTTGCACCGGGTCGGGGAACAGGTCGTGACGTTGAACTCCCGCGGGCAGCCGCAGCGGCTGGTGCTGCCACTCGTCGCCGAGAACGAGGTCGACGTCGCCCAGCGCCAGCGCGGGCAGCCCCTGCTCGGGCTCGGCCTCGACCAGCTCGCAGCGCAGCCGCGGCGCATCGGACGCGAGCGCCTCCATCGCCGGCAGGGCGAGGCGCAGGAGCACGGACTCGAATCCCGCGATGCGACCGCGGCCCGCCACCGTGCCGGCGGCCGCCTCCAGGTCGGCCTCGGCCAGCGCCGCGCGATCGAGCATCGCCTCCGCGTGCTCGACCAGCACGCGCGCCGCATCGGTGAGCCGCACCCCGCGGCCGGCCGGCTCGAGCAGCCGCACGCCCGCCTCGCGCTCGAGCATCGCCAGCTGCTGCGAGACGGCCGACGGCGTGAACTGGAGCGCGTCGGCCACGGCGGCGATCGTCCCTCGCTGGTTCAGCTCGCGGAGCAGGCGCAGGCGGCGGAGCTCGAGCATCGTGCAGCAACGCTACCGACTTCCACTCGACAATCACAATCGAGTGTGATGCTTCCGCGGTCGTCGAGAAGCCCGTCTAGGCCTCGGAGTACTCCCCGAACTCCTCGCGCATCACGCCGCACACCTCCCCGAGCGTCGCGTGCTCCTTGAGCGCGGCGCGCATCGGCTCGAGCAGGTTCGCTTCGTCGCCGCAGGCTTGCCGCAGCTCCCCGAGCCGCCGCTCCACGGCGTCCCCGTCGCGATCCTCCTTGAAGGCCGTCAGCCGCTCCACCTGTTGGCGCTCGGCCTCGGGGTCCACGCGGAGGATCTCGACCTCGTCCACCTGCTCGGTCACGTACTCGTTCACGCCGACGACGATGTCCTGCTTCTGCTTGTAGCGCTGCTCGTATCCCCAGGCGGACTCCTCCACCTCGGCGCGAATGAAGGGGATGCAGTGAACCGAGCCGCCGAGCTCGTCGACCTTGTCGATCAGCGCCTGGGCGCCCTCCTCGATCTCGTCGGTCAGCGCCTCGACGAAGTAGGAGCCGGCGAACGGGTCCGCGGTGTCGGCCGCGCCCGATTCGTGCGCGAGGATCTGCTGGGTACGCAGCGCGATCCGGGCGGCGCGTTCGCTCGGCAGCGCCAGGGCCTCGTCGAAGCCGTTCGTGTGGAGGGACTGCGTTCCACCGCAGACCGCGGCAAAGCCCTGCAGCGCCACGCGCACGATGTTGTTCTCCGGCTGCTGGGCGGCGAGGGTCACGCCGCCGGTCTGGGTGTGGAAGCGGATCTTGAGCGAGCGCTCGTCCTTCGCCCCGAAGCGCTCGCGCATGATCCGGGCCCACATCCGCCGGGCGGCGCGGAACTTCGCCACCTCCTGGAACACGTTGTTGTGCCCGTTGAAGAAGAAGGCGAGCCGCGGCCCGAACTCGTCGACGGCGAGGCCCGCGTCGATCGCCGCATGGACGTAGGCGATGGCATTGGCCAGCGTGAAGCCCACCTCCTGCACGGCGGAGCATCCCTTCTCGCGCATGTGGTAGCCCGAGATGGAGATCGTGTTCCACTTCGGGATGCGCTCGCGGCAGTAGGCGAACAGGTCGGTGGTGAGTCGCATCGCCGGGGCGGGCGGATAGATGAAGTTCCCGCGTGCGATGTACTCCTTGAGGATGTCGTTCTGGGTCGTGCCGCGCAGCTGCTCCGCCGGAACGCCCTGCTCCTCGCCGACGAGCTCGTAGAGCAGCAGTAGGGCCGCAGCCGGGGCGTTGATCGTCATCGAGGTCGAGACCTCGTCGAGCGGGATGCCGTCGAACACTCGCCGCATGTCGTCGATCGAGTCGACGGCGACGCCGGTGCGGCCGACCTCGCCCATGCAGAGAGGGTCGTCGGAGTCGCGCCCAAGCTGCGTGGGAAGGTCAAAGGCCATCGAGAGGCCAGTGGAACCGTGGTCGATCAGGTAGTGGAAGCGCTCGTTGGTCTCCTTCGCGCTGGCGTAGCCCGCGTACTGGCGCATCGTCCACTTCCGGCCCCGGTACATGTCGGTGTGGATGCCGCGCGTGTACGGGTAGTCGCCGGGCTGGCCGAGACGCTGCTCGAGCTCCGGGGCCACGTCCTCGTCGGTGTAGGCGACCTTGACCTCGATGCCCGAGTCGGTGAAACGGCGGGGGTCGTCGGGACCTACGATCGGCGCGATGCTCGGCTTCTGGTCCGGAGTGGTCGCCATCTCTCGAGGGCAAGGATACGGTTCGGAAGGTGACCGGCACGGCACGCCCTACCAGCGACTCGCGTCGCACCGCCATCGGGATCGTGATCGCAATCGTGGCCCTGATGTGGGTCCTCGAGGTCGTGGACGTCGCCGTCGATCATCGTTTGGACCGGTACGGCATCGAGCCGCGCGACCCGGACGGACTGGACGGGGTGATCGCCGCGCCATTCCTGCACGTGGGCTTCGGTCACCTGATGGCGAACACGATCCCGTTCGTCGTGATGGGCGTGGTCATCGCGTTCGAGGGTCCTGTGCGGCTGCTCGGCGTGACCGCGATCGTGGCGGTCGTGAGCGGGCTTGGCACCTGGCTCGTCGCGCCCGAGAACACGGTCCACCTCGGCGCCAGCGGCGTGGTGTTCGGCTATGCGACGTACCTGATCGTCCGCGGCGTTTTCAACCGCCGCGCCGGCGAGATCGCGATCGGCGCGGGCGTCGTAGCGCTCTGGGGCGGAGCCCTGCTCGGCGGCCTCGAGCCGCAGCGAGGCATCTCGTGGCAGGGGCATCTGTTCGGCGCGCTCGGCGGGCTGCTGGCGGCGTGGGCGCTTTCGCGCTCGGCCCGGCGGCCTTACGCGTGCACGCCGTCGTCCCAGACCAGCTGACCACCGGCGACGGCGAGGCGCCCGTAAGCGGTCGTGGTCGTGTGACCCCGATCGTCGATCGAGTAGCGACCGAGGATCGAGTCACGGTCGCAGGTCATCCGGGCGGCCCGCACAATGGCGGCCCGATCGCCGCCACTCTGTGCGATGGCGTCGAGAATGAGGGCCATCGCCTCGAACCCGTAAAAGCCGAACGGCGCACGCTGCGCGACGAAGAATCGCGTGCGCTCGGCGGCCGCAGGCGGGAGCTCGTGCGCGAGCCAGCCGTCGGCGACTCCCTCGGTGCCCAGCAGCCACAGGGTCGGATCCGCGGCATGCAGCTCTCGCCAGAGTCCCGCCACTCCCGACCCCGCCACGCCGACGTAAAGCACCGCCTGCGCCTCACCGATGTCGGCGGCGGGCGCCTCGTCGTGGTCCCAGACGGGCCGGGAACGCACCACGATGCCCCGCTCGCGTGCGGCGTCGACGCACATGGCACCGACCGGCACGCCATACCCCTCGTCGTGGTCGTGCACGACGAGCAGGTCTCGAACGGCGGCCTCCGCCAGCCAGTCGGCTATCGCTCGGGCGCCAACGCCGTCGTGCGGCATCAGCCGCACGAGCGTCGACCCGTGCAGACCGATGAAGGTGGCGACGGGCGCCACCTGCAGGACCCCTGCGTCGCCGAGAAGCGGCGCCGTCTCCATCACCTGAGACGAATGGAAGTCACCAAGGTACGCGAGCGTCTCGGGATCTTCGATCGCCCGCCGCGCGTTGGCGGTTGAGCGCTTCTCGCGGTCCTCGTCGAACGAGTCGAGTGCAACGAGCTCCACGCCCGGTTGCCTCGTCGTCTCGAGGGCGAGCTCGGCGCCACGGCGCACCTCCCGCCCGAGCCCGGCCGCGGGACCGGTGAGCGGGAGGCTGGCGTACACGCGGCTCAACTGCCCACCCGTCGTACCATCAACCCAGTATGGAGGTAACCGTCCGCCTGTTCGCGATGCTGCGCGAGCGCGCGGGGGAGCCCGAGCTGACGCTGGAGCTGCCCGACGGCGCGCGAGTGGGCGATGCGATTGCCGAGCTGCACGGTCTTGCCGACGGGTTGCCTCTGGTCATGGCCGTTAACCGCGAGTACGCGGATGAGGAGCGCGTGCTCGACCCGGGCGACGAGCTGGCGCTGATCCCGCCGGTCAGCGGGGGCGAGGCGCGAGCCGCGCCCTGGGTTCGGGTCAGCTCCGAGCCGCTGGCACTCGATGCGCTCGCCGAGCGCGTGCGCGACCCGCGCGCCGGCGCGGTCGTGACCTTCCAGGGCGTTACCCGCGAGGTCGCTCGACTCGAATACGAGGCCTACGCCGAGATGGCGGAGGAGCGCCTGGCGACCATCGCGGCGGAGGCGGTCGAGCGGCACCGCCTCTGCGCGGCCGCGGTCGAGCATAGGGTGGGCGAGGTCCCTCTGACCGACCCCAGCGTGATCGTGGCGGCGAGCGCGCCGCACCGCGGGGAGGCTTTCGCCGGCGCGCGGGAGATCATCGATCGCGTCAAGGCCGAGGCTCCGATCTGGAAGAAGGAGATCGAGGGCGGGGAGGAGCGCTGGGTGGAGGGAAGGCGGCCCAACCCGCGGCCGTGAGCGCCCCCGCCAGCGCCCCGAGCAGGAAGTCCCGCAGTTCGGCACGCGAGAGGTCGCGATGCTCGAGCCAGTCGAGGATCGCCCCGTCCATGAACCACAGCCATGCCCGGACCGCGGCGCGCACCTGCGGCGGCGGGTCGGCCCCGGCGCCGAGGCCGGCGAGGATGCGGGCGGAGGTTCGGTCCCGAACCTCGTCGATCAGCGTCCCCACCTCGGGCACGCTGCCGGCGCTCTCCATCAGCTTGCGATAAGCGGTCTCGTTCTCGCCGATCCACTCGAGGAACGCGTCGAGGCTGCCCGCCAGCGCCTCGCCGGCCGGCAGCTCGGGATCCGGTTCGGTTCGCCGGCGAACCTCCTCGGCGGCCTCCTGCAGGGTGGCCACGAAGAAGTCCTGCTTGGTGGGGAAGTAGTGGTAGAGGAGCGCCTTCGAGATCCCTGCCTCGCGGGCGATGCGCGCCATCGACAGCTCGGCGAAGGAGTGACGGGCGAACAGCTCGGCACCGAGCTCGAGCAGCTTGCCGCGCCGCTCGTCCACCGGCATGCGCGTGTACGCGGGCATCACCGCGCCGTCCACTCGCGGGCGGCCGCCGCTTGGCCCGAGGCCAGCGCTCTGTCCGCTGTGGGCACGACCCGAGTCTAGGTTTAGTGTGACGACCGTGGCGCGACGGACTCACAGACGGATCGAGTACGGATGGGGGAACGGGCAGGCCGATTGACATGGACGAGCTCGGAGCCTTTCTGGGGGTCTCGGTCCTGGTCATCTGCACTCCGGGCCAGGACACCGCGCTGACCATCCGCAGCACGATGCTCGGAGGCCGTCGGGGTGGGATCTTCACCGCGCTGGGCGTGTCGACGGGTCAGACGATCTGGGCGCTGGCGGCGAGCGCCGGAGTGGTCGCGATCCTGCTCGCCTCGGAGCCTCTGTTCCTCGCTCTGCGCCTGGCCGGAGCGGCCTATCTGGTCTTCCTCGGGGTGCAGTCGCTATGGGCGGCGCTCCGACAGCAACATGAGGCGAGAGCGATCGCGGGTCGCACCGCGGCGCGGCCGCTCAGCACGTCGAAGGCCTATCGGCAGGGCGTAATCAGCAACCTGGGCAACCCCAAGATGGCGGCCTTCTTCACGAGCCTGCTGCCGCAGTTCGCGCCGCAGGAGGGCCCCGCGTTCCTGGCTCTGTTCGCGCTTGGCCTCCTCTTCAGCCTCATGACGCTGACCTGGCTGACCGGTTACGCCTTCGCTGTGTCTCGAGCGAGCGACTTCCTCCAGAGGCCTCGAATCCGACGCGTGCTCGACGGCCTCACAGGCGCCGCGCTCCTCGGGCTCGGACTCCGCCTGGCCACCGAGCGCCGATGAGTCCGCGCCGGCGAGGCTTCACCCCGGCTCGCGTCAGAGCGCTCGGCGAGATGGCACGTGCGCCATCCCTCAACCAGCGTGATGAAGCGGCAACCCGTACCTGCAATCATCAACGAGAGCCCCGACCCACCCAGAGGTGGTCTAGATGTGTCACGACTGGTGGATGCGCCGGGAGATGCGGCGCCAGGAGCGCTTCGACGAGGAGCTCCGCTATCTGCTGGACGACGAGCGCCAGAGCGCGACGCCGCCGACCCCGGTCGTCGAGAACGAGCCGGGCGACGAGCCGACGGACCCGGAGCGCGTTACCGTCGAAGCCGGCTCACGCTCTTAGGCAGCCCTTGAGGCGGAGGACCCCGGGCGGGCGACGCCAATGGCGGCGCCCGCTCGCCCGGGTGATGGGCTGAGCCGTGAAGCGACTCTTCCTGCTGCGCCACGCGAAGTCGAGCCGGGACGACGTGGCGCTCGCCGACCGTGATCGTCCGCTCGCCCCGCGCGGTCGCCGCGCGGCCGAGGTGATGGCGCGGCACCTCCGGGACGAGAAGATCTCGCCGGCGCTGGTGCTGTGCTCGCCCGCCCGCCGTACACGCGAGACGCTCGAGGCCGTGGCCCCGAGCGGGGAGGTGCGAATCGAGGAGGAGCTGTACGGCGCATCGGGGACGGAGCTGCTCGAGCTCCTGCAAGACGTCCCCGACGAGATCGAGTCGGTGATGCTGGTAGGCCACAACCCTGCCATCGAGGAGCTCGCGCTCGGCCTGGCTGCCGACGGCGCGCGCCTCGAGGACATGGAGCGCAAGTTCCCAACGGGCGCGCTCGCCACGCTGTCGGTACCGGACAGCTGGCGAGAGCTCGGGCCGGGCTCCGCCGAGCTGGTCGCGTTCGTTACCCCCAAGGAACTTCGCTGAGGCGGCTTGGGCTCGGGCGCGCTCGCGTCCCTCGCTCGGGGAAGGATCGCGTCTGCCGCGGCGTCATGAGAAAGAGGAACCGTGAGCCCATCCAATATCGAGCTACTCGCGCAAGCCTTTGCCGGCTGGGGTAAGGACAACCCGGCCAACATGAGGGATGTCCTGCATCCCGATTGCGAGCTGGTGGTGCCCGACTCGATTCCGTACGGAGGCACCTTCCGCGGGGTCGAGGCCGTTGTCGGCTGGTTCACGCGGGAGCTGTGGCGCTGGTTCGACGAGTTCCGGTCCACTCCCGAGGGCTTCGTCGACGGCGGCGATCAGATCGTGGTCCCGGTACACGTCCAAGCGCGCGCCAAGAACGGCAAGACCATGGACGTGCACAACGTGTGGCTCTATGAGTTCAGCGAGGGCA
>DATDLN010000191.1:0-31638 GCA_036519295.1 Thermoleophilaceae bacterium | reverse complement strand
CCTGCTGGAGCTGGTGAGACGTAGCGACGTCCTCGTCGAGAACTTCCGACCCGGGACGCTCGAGCACTGGAACCTCGGCTTCGAGCGGCTGAGCGAGGTGAACCCGCGCATCGTCCTCTGTCGCATCTCGGGGTACGGGCAAACCGGTCCCTACGCGCCACGCGCCGGCTTCGCCTCCGTGGCCGAGGCGATGGGCGGCATCCGACACATCAACGGCTTCCCCGGAGAGGCACCTCCGCGCATGCACATCTCGCTCGGCGACTCGCTCGCGGGCATGTTCGCCGCACAGGGCATCCTCGCTGCTCTCTACAAGCGCGACGCGGTTGGCTTCGAGCGGGGGCAGGTCGTCGACGTCTCTCTCATGGAGTCGTGCTTTGCTCTCTTGGAGGGCACGGTGCCCGAGTACGACCGGCTCGGAATCGTTCGCGGCCCCGGCGGCACCGGGCTGAAGGGCGTTGCCCCGTCGAACATCTTTCGCTCTGCCGACGATAAGTGGATGGTCATCGCGGCCAACGCGGACAAGGTGTTCGGTCGCCTTTGTGCGGCGATCGGGCGCCCCGAGCTGGCGGACGACCCCAGGTTCGCAACCCACTCGGCCCGGGGGGAGCATCAGGAGGAGATCGAGGGCGTGATTGCGGAATGGGCGCGCGCTCACTCCGCGAGCGAGATCGACCGTGTTCTGAACGAGGCCGGTGTGATTTGCGGACCGATCTACACGGTCGCCGACATCTTCGAGGACCCCCAATACCGCGCGCGCGGGATGCTGCTGGAGCACGAGGATCCGGAGTTCGGTCGCTACATCGGACCGGGGATCGTGCCGAAGTTCTCCGCCACCCCGGGTTCCGTGCGCTGGTCCGGTCCCTGGGAGGAGGGGAGCCACAACCGGGACGTCTACGGGGGCCTCCTCGGCCTGTCCGACGAGGAGATCGACGCGCTGGGCGCCGAGGGGGTGCTCTGAAGTGCACGTGACCGTGTGTGACGTCGGACCTCGCGACGGGCTCCAGAACCAGCCGAGGGTGCTCGAGCCCGAGCTGCGCGCCGATCTCGTCAACCGCCTCGCCGCGGCGGGACTACGGCGCATCGAGGCGGTCAGCTTCGTGAGCCCGAAGGTCGTCCCGCAGATGGCCGGGGCGGCGGAGGTGCTAGATCGGATCAGGCGACGCGACGGGGTCGTCTACGCGGGGCTGGCGCTCAACGAAAAAGGCTACGAGCGGCTCGCCGCCGCCGGGGGCCTCGACGAGGTGCACTTCGCCTTCGCCGCAACGGAGACGTTCAACCGGAGGAACCAGAACGCCTCGGTCGAGGAGTCCGTGCAGGTGGCGCATCGGGTTGCGGCCCATGCGCGCGCGGACGGGATCCGTGCGACGGTGACGATCGGTGTCTCCTTCGGCTGCCCGTTCGAGGGCAAGGTCGATCCCGACTACGTGCTGGCCGTGGCCGACAGAGTCCTGGACCCGTTCGATGAGATCGTGTTCGCCGACACGATTGGGGTCGCGGTCCCGCGCCAGGTCCGTGACGTGGTCGAGCGAGCGGTTACGCGGGGCAAGCCCGTCGGTGTTCACCTGCACAACACGCGCAATACCGGTTTCGCCAACGCCTACGCGGCCATCGAAGCGGGCGCGACCGTGCTGGACGCCTCCGTCGGTGGGGTTGGAGGATGCCCCTTCGCGCCAAAGGCGACCGGCAACATCGCCACCGAGGATCTGGTCTACATGCTCCACGGGGAGGGCATCGAGACCGGGGTCGAGCTCGGGGCGCTCCTGGGCGTCTCGGACTGGCTCGAGAACGTCCTCGAACGGCCGCTCGAGGGACAGGTCTACCGCGCCGGCACCTTCGCGCCGGTTGCCGAGTGAGGAGAGGGGAATGGCGTACAGGCTTGGGGTGGATGTCGGCGGGACCTTCACCGATCTCATGCTGGTCCATGACGAGACGGGCGATCTCCATCGTGTGAAGACGCCGTCGACGCCGGCCGACCCGTCCCAAGGCGTTCTCGCCGGAGTCCGGCGCATCTGCGAGGAGAGCGGTGTCTCGCCCGACCAGCTCGAATACGTCATGCATGGGACGACGGTCGCGACGAATGCGCTACTCGAGGCCAAGGGGGCGCGGGTCGGCCTGATCACGACCCACGGGTTCAGGCAGATTCTTCACCTGGCCCGATCCCAGACCCCGGGTCCACTCGCCGGCTGGATGATCATGATCAAACCCGATCCGCCGGCGGCCCTCGAGGACACCCGCGAGGCGAAGGAGCGGATGAGCGCGAGGGGAGAGGTTGTCGAGGCGGTCGAGCGCGAGCAAGTGAGAGCGACCGTCCGCGACCTCGTGGAGTCGGGTGTCGAGTCGTTGACCGTCTCGCTGATCAACTCCTACGCCAACGCGAGCCACGAGCGCGAGATCAAGGAGATCATCCACGAGGAGTACCCGGACTTTCCGGTCACGCTCTCCTCGGACGTGCTGCCCGAGTTTCGCGAGTACGAGCGCACGCTGACCGCCTGCATGAACTCGTACGTGCGCCCGCGCGTCGAGGCGTATGTGCGGAATCTCGAGAGCTCGCTCAAGGACCTCGGCGTCAAGGGGGAGCTCAACCTGCTCCGCTCCGATGCCGGACTGATGACCGCGCGGGTCGCCTCCGAGCACCCGATATACGGGGTCCTGTCGGGTCCGTCCGGAGGCGTCGCCGCCGCGCTCTATATCGCACGCAGGGCAGGGTTCGAGAACATCCTCACGTTCGACATGGGGGGCACGTCCACGGACGTCGCCCTCTGCGAGAACGGCCAGCCGGCGATCGCTCGGGAGACGGAGATCCCGTACGGATCCGGCCTCCCGGGCGAGGTGATCCCGGTCAAGGTGGCGAGCGTGAACGTCCGCTCGGTCGGGGCCGGCGGGGGCTCGATCGCCCACGTTCCGGAGGTGACTGGAGCGCTCCGCGTCGGGCCGCAGTCGGCGGGTGCCGACCCCGGCCCGGCCTGCTACCCAAAGGGCGGCGACGAGCCCACGGTTACCGATGCGAACGTGGTCGTCGGGCACCTGCCCCCCCAGCTCCTGGGCGGAGAGATGACGCTCGACGTGGAGGCCGCGCGGGCCGCGGTGGACAAGATCGGCGGTGCGCTCGGCCTCGATCGGCACCGCGCCGCGCAGGGCATCCTCGACATCGTCAACGAGAACATGGCGGGCGCGCTGCGGCTGATCTCCGTCCAGCGGGGCTACGACCCGCGGGAGTTCGCGCTGGTCGCCTTCGGCGGCGCCGGGCCGATGCACGCGAACGCCGTGGCCAGGATCATGGGCTCGTTCCCGGTGGTCGTCCCGCCTGCCCCCGGGCTGCTGTGCGCCACCGGCGATCTCGTCGCCGACTTCCGCGACGAGTTCGCGCGCACCTTCATCCGGACGATCGACCAGGTGACCGGCGATGAGCTCAGGAACATTTTGGAGGAGCTTGGCGCGGAGGCCCGGGCGTGGCTCGCGGGGGAGGGCATCGCCAAGGAGAGGCAGCGCATCTCCTACAACGTCGACATGCGCTACTACCGGCAGGGATACGAGATTCCCGTGGAGATCGACCCCGCGCTGCTTGCGGGCGACGGCACGCGGATGCTGGCCGAGCGCTTCGACCAGCTCCACGAGCAGTTCTACCGATTCAAGATGGAGGACACGGTCTCCGAGATCGTGAATCTTCGCGCCGTGGGCTTTGGGGAGGTGCCAAAGCCGCGCCTTGCGGAGACGGAGGACGGTGCGGGCCCGGACTCATCTCAAGCGGTCGTCGACGAGCACGAGGTGTACTTCGAGGGCGACTGGCGAGTCACGCGCGTGTATGACCGCTCGCGCCTTCGGCCGGGCAACCGAATCGACGGGCCCGCCATCGTGACGGAGTTCGACTCGACCACGGTCGTGCTCGCGGGCTACGCGGCCCGCGTCGACCGTTACCTCAACCTGATCATCAACCCTGCCGAGGAGGCGTGATGGCCAGCATCAAGGTCGCAGAGATTCCGACGCTCGAGGTCGACCCGGTCACGCTCGACATTCTCGAGGGCGCGCTCAAGAGCGCCCGCTTCGAGATGGACGCGACGCTCTACCGGACGGCGATGAGTCCGGTCATCCGCGAGCAGCACGACGAGTTCCCAATGATCACGGACCCGCAGGGACGGATGGTCGTCGGCCAGTTCGGCTCGTACATCTCGGAGATGCTCCAGAGCTTCGAGGAACCGGTGCGCCCGGGCGACGTGATCATGACGAGCGACCCGTACAAGTGCGGGGGCTCGATCTCGCACATCAACGACTGGCTCGTCTGCCTGCCGATCTTCTGGGAGGACGAGCTCGTGGGCTGGTCGAGCATGTTCGGCCACCAGATGGACGCGGGCGGGCCGTTTCCCGGCTCGCTTCCAACAGGCGCCAAGACGGTGTTCGGCGAGGGGGTCCGTGTCCCGCCCGTGAAGCTCTTCCGCGAGGGGAAGCTGAACAAGGACGTGCTCGACGTCATCCTCAACCAGGTCCGCCAGCCGGAGATGAACAGGGCGGACCTGATGGGCATCGTCGCCGGTTGCCGTACAGGCGAGAAGCGCGTGCACGAGCTCTGCGCGCGCTTCGGCAAGGACACGTATCTCGCCGGCTGCCAGGCGCTCCTCGATCGCACGTACAACGCGATGGCCAAGCTGATCCTCGGGGCGATCCCGGAGGAGCCGCAGTCATTCGAGGACTGGATCGACGACGACGGGCTCGGACACGGGCCCTACAGGATGAAGCTCACGATCTGGCGAGAGGGCGATAACGCCTATTTCGACTGGTCGGGTACCGATCCGCAGGCGATGGGCCCGGTGAACTTCTACCTCTCCGAGGCGATGTTCAAGATGTTCATCGGGGTCTACCTGATCATGGTCTTCGACCCCCAGATCCTCTTCAACGACGGCTTCTATCCGCTGCTGCACGTCGTCATTCCCGATGGAAGCCTGCTCCACCCGAAGTACCCGTCGGCGCTCGGGTGCCGCACCCATGCGCTCACGCGTCTCTTCGACGTCCTCGGTGGTGCGCTCGCGCGTAAGAGCCCCGAGCACACAACCGCGGCCGGCTATGGCACGAGCCCGTACATGCTCTACTCGGGCTGGGACCGAAACGGCGACTTCTACTACCTGATGGAGATCTCCTACGGTGGCATTCCGGGGCGGCCGATCGGGGACGGGATGGATGGCCATTCCTGGTGGCCGCTGTTCCAGAACATCCCGACCGAGTACCTGGAGGCGTACTACCCCGTACGGATCGACGGCTACTCGACGATCACGGACTCCGGAGGCGCCGGCTTCCACCGTGGGGGGAATGGAATAGAGAAGCGCTACGTGTACCTCGAGCCCGGCGAGGTCTCAATCCACGATGACCGCTGGCTCACCTACCCGTGGGGGATCTTGGGGGGCAAGCCGGGGGGACGGTCGGAGAAGATCCTCGTTCGAGGGGACGGGACTCGGGAACTCCTGCCCGCAAAGTGCGACGAGGTTTCAGTGCAGCCCGGCGACGTGCTCATTTACCGCACCGCCGGGGGTGGCGGGTGGAAGGACCCGCTCGAGCGACCAGTGGAGCGGGTCGAGGCCGACGTCGCGAAGGGCCTCGTCTCCAGGGAGAAGGCGGAAGGGGACTACGGCGTGGTCCTCGGTCAGCCCGAGGCGACGGCGAAGCTCCGCGAGAAGCTCCGCGGCGAGCGCGGCGAGGTGCGTGACTTCGACCTCGGTCCGGAGCTCGACGACATCGTGGCCCGCGCGAAGACGGAGACCGGGCAAGAGCCGCCGAGTCGGCCCGAGCCGCTGCCGTGGGCGCCGATGGAATCGCCCGAGCACGCCCTCGAGCGTGTGCGCAAGCACGGTGACCGGCAGATGACCGAGACCGAGTGAGGTCGACGGCTTGCGCCAACTTGGCCGCACAGCCCGGGCGAAGTCAGACATTAACACGCTCTCTATTGACTATGCACGGGCTCTGCGTATAGAACTGAGACGGCGTGGACAGCCCTAGGTTCGCTAGCCAGGGCATAGAGGGGGGAAGGGAGAAGGACGGCATGTACGACCGGTGGGAAATCAAGGACGACCGGCTCGAGCGTCACTTGGAGCACGAGCTGAAGCGGCGCAATCTCACACGGCGCGACCTGGTGAGGGGCGGGACGGGGATGGCGAGCGCGGTCGGCCTGGCGTCCTTCTTGGCCGCATGCGGCGGCGACGACGACGACGACGAAAGCGCCTCCGGCGGCAAGCCCGAGAAGTACACGGGAACCTTGCGTGTCATCGGGCTCGGCGTCGATCTGATCGACCCGATCAAGGAGGCCGGCGAGAAGGCGCTCGGCTACAAGCTCGAGTTCGAGGTCACCGACACGGTGACCATGACGCAGCGGGCGCTCACCCAGCCCCAGTCGTTCGACGTCTTCTCGGGCTACGTGGAGAACTTCGACCAGATCTGGGGCTCGGGGAACTTCATCGCCGTCGACCGGTCGAAGATCCTGCGCTGGGACGAGGTCACGGACCTCGTCAAGTTCGGCCGCGTCAATCCGAAGGATTCGAAGTGCACAACGGGCCAAGGCGACGCGCCATTCCGAAAGGTCTACGTCGACGCCGTGGAAGAGCCGGGCGACGGGCCGACGGCCTGGGCGAACGAGGATTCCCAGACCGAAGGCGAGGAGCCGCCCGGGCTCATCGGCGTGCCCATGAACTTCAACATGGACTCGCTGGGCTACAACTCCGACGTCATTCGGAAGGAGCCGGGCGAGCTCTCGTGGGGCGAGCTCTTCAACCCGCAGTGGCGCGGCCGCGCGGCCGTGCTGGCCGACCCGCGTATCGCACTCGAGGACACCGCGAACGCGGCCGAAGCCCTTGATCTTCTGAGCTTCCAGGACAAGGGCAACATGAGCGAGGAAGAGATTGACGGCATGTTCAAGATCCTCGACGAGCTCAAGAAGAAGAAGCACTTCCGTGCCTTCTGGACCACGTTCGACGAGTCGGTCAACCTCATGCAGTCCGGCGAGGTCGTGATCGAGTCGATGTGGTCGCCGGCAGTGGCGCTCCTCCAGTCGTCGGGCGAGCCGGTCCGGTATGCAGCCCCGAAGGAGGGCTTCCGGGGCTGGTTCGGCCATTTGGGCTTCCCGAGCCACCTCACCGAGGACGAGTCGAAGCTCCAGGCCGCCTACGACTACGCCAACTGGTGGCACTCGGGCGTACCCGGCGCGATCATGATGCGCCAGGGCTACTACAACGCGGTCCAGGGAACCAGCCGGCGGTTCGTCAAGCCCTTCGAGTGGGACTATTGGATCGCCGGCAAGCCCGCGGCGAAGGCGATTCCGAACCCCTTCGGGGAGGAGACAGCCGGGATCAAGGTCGGTACGGTTCGTGACGGTGGTGCCTTCGACGAACGCGCGTGCCGGTATGCCACATGGAACTCGTTCTTCAACGACAACGACCAGCTGGTCGTCGACCGCTGGAACGAGTTCCTAGCCGGGTAGGATGACGGCTGCGAGAGACTCGGTTCAGAACCAGACGGAGGGGTCGCCTGACACCCCTCCTGGCGAGGGTACGCAACCGGAGGCGTCGAAGGGCTCGGGGCTCGAGCTCCGTGGCCTGACGAAGGTCTTCCGCGGTCGCCACGGCGAGCAGGTCGTCGCGGTCGACGACATCGACCTCAAGATCGAGCACGGCGAGTACGTCGTCCTACTCGGCCCTTCGGGCTGCGGGAAGACCACCACGCTGCGGATGATCGGAGGCCACGAGGAGCCGACGAGCGGGGAAATCGTCCTCGACGACGAGAACCTCGCCGGGCTGCCCCCGAACAAGCGGCCCACGACCACTGTCTTCCAGCACTTCGCCCTCTTCCCCCACAAGACGGTGCTCGCGAACGTCGAGTTCGGGCCGAAGATGCATGGCGTCTCGAAGGAGCAGCGGCACGAACGAGCGGTCGAGGCGCTGGACGTAGTGGGGCTGCGCGAGTTCGCCGACCGCAAGCCCGCTGCGCTCTCCGGCGGGCAGCAGCAGCGAGTTGCGCTCGCGCGCGTGCTCGTGACGGAGCCCAAGGCGCTGCTCCTCGACGAGCCGCTCGGCGACCTCGACCGGCTCCTCCGCCTCAAGATGCGCGTCGAGTTGCGCAACCTCCAGCGCGAGACGGGACTGATGTTCATCCACGTGACTCACGACCAGGAGGAGTCCCTCTCGGTCGCCGACCGCATCGTCGTGATGTGGGAGGGTCGGATCGCCCAGATCGGCGATCCACTCACGATCTCGACGAAGCCCGACACCGAGGTGGTGGCCGCCTTCATGGGCGACAACAACATCTTCCGCGGCACCGTCGCGAGGCGCGATAGCGACTACGTCGAGATCGAGGGGGACGACAAGATCACGATTCGGCTGGCCGGGGAACAACCCGGACTCGACGTGGGCGCGCCGGCCTCGGTGTCGGTGGGAGCCGGAGCGATGAAGGTCGCGTTCGACGACACGAGCTCCGGCGGGGTCAACGGCCTGGAGTGCGGGATCAGCACGGTCGAGTACCTCGGCGACCTCGTCAAGCTCCACCTCGAGTCAGACGGTAAGCAACTGCTCGCGAAGGTGGGGGCGGAGCGCTATCCCGAGCTCGTGCGGCGCGAGGGGGCGCGCGTCCGGGCCTCCTGGAGCTCCGAGGATGTCCGGCTCCTCCGCACCTGAGAGCGCGGCGACCGCCGGCGTCCCGCTCGGCCTCGGATCGAGGATCGGCGGCTTCCTGCGCCGGCGCCGCGGCCTGGTTACGGCCGCGTGGGCGGCGCCCGGGACGCTGTGGCTCCTGTTCTTCCTCGTCGCGCCGGTCATCTTCATCGTGCTCGTCGGTTTCTGGGAGCGGACGATCACGGGCTTCGATGAGAGCTGGACGCTCGACAACTTCCGCTCGGTCTTCGGCTCGGATGTCTACTGGGACACGCTTCGGCAGAGCTTTCAGAACGCGCTGATTGTCGTCGCCGCATCGCTGGTCCTCGGCTTCCCGGTCGCGTACTTCCTTGCGATCGAGGTGGAGAGCCTCCGCAATCAGATCGCGTTCTTCATCATCGCCCTCGCCCCGTTCTGGACGAGCTTCCTCATCCGTGCCGTCGCGTGGGTGCCGATGATGGGACGCGAGGGCGCTCTCAACCGCGGGCTCATGGATCTCGGCGTGATCGACAAGCCGCTCGACTTTCTCCTCTTCTCGAACTTCGCGGTCATCGTCGGGATGCTCCAGCTGTACATCCTGTTCATGGTGGCGCCGCTGTTCTTCATGCTTGCGCAGATCGACAAGGCCTCGCTCGAGGCGGCCCGCGATCTCGGCGCGAACTGGTTCAAGACGTTCCGAGAGGTGATCCTGCCGCAGGTCGCTCCCGGCATCGTGATCGGCTCCATCTTCGTGTTCGTGCTTTCCATGGGCGACTTTGGGACGACCCGGGTGCTCGGCGGAGCGACGGTGAGCTCCGTGGGGCTCATCGTGCAGAACGAGGTCACCTCGGTGCAGTTCCCGCAAGCGGCCGCCTCCGCCACCATCCTCGTGCTCTTCATGATGGTGGGGGTCTTCGTGCTGCTGCGATTCTCGAACCTCCGCGAGGAGCTGTGACCAGGCGCCGGCGCTGGGTCAAGTGGCTCCTTGCGGGCTACTTCCTGGTCTTCCTGCTGTTCCTGTACGGGCCCATGCTCATCATGGCCATCCTCTCGTTCCAGGGACCGGCCGGGGGTATCTCCTTCCCCGTCCGGGAGTTCCCGGAGACCTACTGGTGGGACGCGCTCGTCAGCGGGAGCCGGTCGGAGGAGATCCGGGAGACGGGCGCCCGCTCGATCTGGCTCGGCCTGGCCGCGGGCGCCGTCGTGGCTTTCCTGTCGCTCGGCCTCTCGATCGCCTACCGCCGGCGATTCCGGGCCGACTCGGCCCTCTTCTACCTCGTGATGCTCGCCCTCATGACCCCGGGCATTCTCCTCAGCCTCGGGACCTCGCTCTTCTGGCAGTTTCTGAACGTCGATCCCTCGCTCTGGAGAACGGTCCTCGGTACCCACGTCGTCTGGGGCCTCCCATTCGGCTTCCTCGTCATGGTGGCCGTCTGGAACCGCTACGACGAGCGGGTCGAAGAGGCCTCTCGCGACCTCGGCGCCGGGACCCTCAGGACGTTCCGTGAGATCACGCTCCCGCTCATCTGGACCGGTCTCCTCGGCGCGTTCCTGTTCGGGTTCACGCTCTCCTGGAACGAGTTCGACCGGACCGCCCTGCTCGCGATCGGCGAGAACACGCTTCCCGTCCAGATCTTCGCGCTCACCGTCGGTTCGGTCATCCGTCCCGACCTCTACGCGCTCGGCACCTTCACGACGGCCGTCTCGCTGCTGGCCGTGGGCGTCTTCCTGGTCGCCGCGGCGATCCTGCTGCGCCGCCGTCGCGGACGGCTTGCGCTCGAAGCCGAAGCGGTCGAGGAGCCGGAGCTCGTGGCGCCGCTAGAGGACGCCAGACAGCCGTCCTAGTGCCTTGCTCGTGACCGGTCGGGGAGAGTAAGCTCGAAGTCAGACAAAAGGAGGGAGGGTCAGACATGTCCGTGCTCATCAAGGGCGGCCGCGTCATAACCGCGGCGGACGACTACGTCGGCGACGTCCTCGTCGAGGGCGAGACGGTCGCTCAGCTCGGCGACTCGCTCGACGTCCAAGCCGACAAGGTGATCGACGCGAGCGGGAAGTACGTCCTTCCGGGGTGCATCGACCCGCACACGCACATGGAGATGGCCTTCGGTGGGACGGTCACGTGCGACGACTTCACCTCCGGCACGACCTCGGCCGCCTTCGGCGGGACGACGACCCACGTCGACTTCTGCATGCAGACCCCCGGTGACTCGCTGCCGGACGCGCTCGCCGCGTACCACGAGAAGATCGAGCGCGCGAAGCCGGTCATCGACGTTGGCTTCCACATCGCCGTGACCGATCTGCACGAGGGCGGAAACCTCGAGGACCTCGCGCGCCTGCCCGACGAGGGAGTGACGAGCTACAAGCTGTTCATGGCCTACAAGGGCGCGATCATGGTGGACGACGAGACGCTCTTCAAGGTGATGCAGGTCGCCGCGGACACGGGTGCGCTCGTCATGGTCCACGCCGAGAACGGCGACGCGATCGACGTGCTCGTCAAGAAGGCGCGCGCCGAGGGCAAGACCGAGCCGAAATGGCACGCCGCGACGCGTCCCCCGATCACCGAAGCGGAGGCGACTAACAGGGCCATCCAGCTCGCGCGCGTGGCGGGCGCTCCGCTGTACGTCGTTCACGTCTCGTGCAAGGAGGCAATTGAGCCGATCGAGCGGGCGCGCGCGGCCAACTGGGACGCGTGGGGGGAGACCTGCACCCAGTATCTCTTCATCGACGAGACGGCACTCGATCAGCCGGACTTCGAGGGGGGGAAGTACGTGTACACGCCTCCCCCGCGGCCGAAGGAGAACCAGGAGCACCTCTGGCGCGCGATCGCGACGGACGTGCTCTCGGTCGTCTCAACCGACCACTGCCCCTTCAACTGGGACGGGCAGAAGACGATCGGAAGGGACGATTTCTCCAAGATCCCGAACGGCGGTCCGGGCATCGAGAACCGGCTGCACATGCTCCACCACTTCGGCGCGCGCGAAGGCCGCTTCTCGCTCAACCGGATGGTGGAGCTCCTGTCCACGAACCCGGCCAGGTTCTTCGGTCTCTACCCGCGCAAGGGAACCATCGCGGTCGGAAGCGATGCGGACATCGTCGTCTTCGACCCGGAGAAGCCACACACCATCTCGGCGAGCACGCACCACTCGAACGTCGACTACAACCTCTTCGAGGGAACCGAGGTGCGCGGCGCCCCCGACGCCGTCCTCGTGCGAGGCCAGGTGATCGTCGAGGACGACGAGCTCGTGGCCGAGCCCGGCGCGGGCCAATTCATCAAGCGGGCGCGCTTCGGTGAGCATCTTTCGCCCGCGGGTCGCAAGGCGGTGACCGCGTGACCGATGATCACACTCGCCAGATCTACGAGCGTGCGCGGCTCGGCGGGAGCATCACGCTTGGCGAGCGTCCGGCTGTGCTCGTCGTGGACTTCAGCCTCGGGTTCACCGACCCAGAGAGCACGCTCGGGGCCGACCTGACGGCGGAGGTCGAGGCCACGCGGCGCCTCCTCGACGCGGCGCGGGAAAAGGGGACCCCCATCGTGTACACGACCATTGGCTTCGAGCCGAGTCTCGTGGATGGCGGTCTTTGGCTTCAGAAGGTTCCCGCGCTCGCGGAGCTACAGCTCGGGGGGCGGTGGGTGGAGATCGACCCGCGGCTGGGGCAGCGCGACGATGAGACGGTTGTGTTGAAGAAGGGTGCTTCCGCGTTCTTCGGGACGAACCTGGCGTCGATCCTGATCGCCCAGCGGGTGGACACGGTCGTGCTCTGCGGGGCGACCACGAGCGGCTGCGTCCGGGCGACGGCGATCGACCTGCTGCAGTACGGATTCCCAACCCTCGTTCCCCGCGAGTGCGTCGGTGACCGTGCGGAGGGACCGCACGAGGCGAACCTCTTCGACATCCACGCGAAGTGCGCCGACGTGGTCTCGGTGGACGCGGCGCTCGAGTATCTGGAGGGCGTGCCGGAGGCCGTGACGGCGGCGCCGGCGTAGGTCAGGCGCTGACCTCCGGCGCGCCGCGCTGAGCGGGCTCAGCTCCCCGTGGGCTTCTCTGCGCGAAGTCGTCGGCGATCTCGTCAAACGTGACCCACCGCACGCCATCGTGCGAGTTGATGTGCTCGATGATCCGCTCGTGCATCAGCAGCACCTGCGGCCGGCCGCTGACGTCAGGGTGAATAGTCATCGTGAAGACCGCATAGTCGTGCGTGCGGTGGACCCAGTCGAACTGGTCCATCCAGATCTGCTCGAGCTGGCGCGGGTCGACGAAGCCGTGGCTGTTCGGGGAAGCCTTGATGAACATCATCGGTGGAAGATCGTCGAGATACCAGCTCGCGGGGATCTCGATCAGGTCGGTCTCCTCGCCGCGCACCAGCGGCTTCATCCACTCGGCGGCCGGCTTCGAGTAGTCGATCTTCGTCCACGAGTCGCCGACTCGCACGTAGTACGGGTGGAAGTCGTTGTGCATGAGTGAGTGGTCGTACTTGATCCCGTGCTTCAGGAGCAGCTCGTTGGTGACGCGGGAGAACTCCCACCATGGGGCGACGTATCCGGTGGGGCGGCGGCCCCAGGCCTCCTCGATCAGGCCTAGGCACTTGACGAGCACGTCCTCCTCCTGCTCGGGCGTCATCGCGATCGGGTTCTCGTGCGAGTAGCCGTGCATGCCGATCTCGTGTCCCGCCTCGGCGACCTTGCGGGTCTCCTCCGGGAACGTCTCGATGGAGTGCCCAGGAATGAACCACGTCGTCTTGATGCCGTGCTCGTCGAACAGGTCCAAGAGGCGCGGCGTCCCGACCTCGCCGGCGAACAGGCCCCGCGAGATGTCGTCGGGAGAGTCCTCGCCGCCGTACGAGCCAAGCCAGCCGGCGACTGCATCGACGTCCACTCCGTAGGCACAGAAGATCTCCTTCGCCATCGATTCCTCCTAGTCGGATGTCAGGGGTCGAACGTAGTTCAGCGGCGTGCTAGAAAGCAAGTGCAATGTGTGCCCTCTGCGGCGCCCTCCTAACCAGCCACTGGGCGGAGCGTGGCTCGGGTCGTCGCGAGCGTTTCCTCCGCGCGCGGCTCGTGAATCGGGTGCTCGAGCATTTCGGTCTGGAGCTCGTGGACTGGGGCGGGAGGGTCTACGTGTTGAGGGATCGCAAGGGGAAGACTGCGGTCGTGGATGATCTCGGCGGGCTCTGCGCGGCGGCGGAGCGGCTCGCCGGACGGCCGCTCGACCCCCTCGACCCCGATCTTGTCGCGGCGCTCCGCGGTGGCTGAGCGACTCCCGGTCACGCTCGTGACCGGCTTCCTCGGAAGCGGCAAGACGACGCTCCTCTCGCGGCTCCTGCGATGCCGCGAGCTCGGCGAGTCCGCAGTGATCGTGAACGAGCTCGGCGAGGTGGCGATCGACCACCACCTCCTCCGGCGCGTGGACGAGCGGACGGTGCTTCTCGCAAGCGGCTGCGTCTGCTGCACGCTGCGCGGCGACCTCGCCGACGAGCTTCGCGACCTGCTGAGCCGTCGCACACGTGGGGAGATCCCGCCCTTCCGGCGCGTGCTCGTCGAGACCACCGGGCTCGCCGATCCGGCACCGATTCTGAATACGCTCCTGGCTGAGCCGGTGGTCCGGCACCACTTCGAGCCCGGCGCGGTCGTTGCCACGGTGGATGCGGTCAACGGTCTCGGCCAGCTCGAGCGACAGGCCGAGACGGTGAAGCAGGTCGTCGTCGCCGACCGCCTCGTCGTGACCAAATCCGACGTCGCCGACCGGACGACCGTCGCCGGCCTGGAGGAGCGCCTGCAGACGCTCAACCCGGCGGCCGACCTGCTCGAGGCGTCCTTCGGCGACGTCGACCCGGTCGCGCTGCTCGAGCCTGGCGGGCCCGACCCTCGCGATCTCGCGCTGCGAGACGGTCACACCCACGGCGGCGACCTGCGCGCGTTCGTCCTCTTCCTCGACCGGCCTGTGGACTGGGCGGCGTTCGGGATCTGGCTGACCATGCTGCTCCAGAGCCGGGGCCAGGACGTGCTCCGCGTCAAGGGGCTGCTCGACGTTGGCGCCAGCGGACCAGTGGTTCTGAACGGGGTCCAGCACCTCGTCCACCCGCCGGAGCATCTCGAGACGTGGCCCGACGACGATCGACGCTCCCGGATCGTCTTCATCGGGCGAGGGATCACCCAGCGGAAATTGGCGGAGTCGCTCGCCGCGTTTGACGCCGCCGCGCGCCGTCCTTGGGCCGCATCTGAGTAGACGTCGGACCATCTAGCCGCTCGGCGAGCGCACTCCCCCGGCGAGCGGAGCGAGGGTGGGGCGGAGGTCATCCTGGTACTCGAGCGCTAGCACGGCCGTCTCGAGCTTCCCGACCTGATCCGCGTCCAGGGCCAGGCGGGCGTTCTGCCGGAACTTCTCTCGCACCTCGTCGGCCGAGAGCGGGTTCTCCGGCGCCCCGAGCTCGTGGGCCAAGTCGGCCTCGAGCTCGCGGCCGTCCGTTGTACGGATCCGGACCCCACCGGGGAATG
The DNA here is from genome assembly GCA_036519295.1 of Thermoleophilaceae bacterium. Classification (GTDB taxonomy): domain Bacteria; phylum Actinomycetota; class Thermoleophilia; order Solirubrobacterales; family Thermoleophilaceae; genus JACVRW01. Next base: position 16,545 of record DATDLN010000191.1, on the reverse strand, counting down.
CGCCCGGGTAGCTCGGGTAGGCCTTGGTCTCGTAGCGGACGCGCGCGGCAAGGTCGAGTACGCGCGGGTCGGCAATCGCATTCGATCCGTAGGTCGAGACTCCGACTCCTCCGTTCACGATCATCGCGGCGGCCGAGTACTGGAGGCTGAACTTCGCCTCGTACGAGCTGCGAGGTGCGCGTTTGGAGGCGACCGGCTCGAGGACCAGCCCCACGCCCGCCTCCGGCACGATGACGACGATCTCGTCCACTACCTCCGGTGTCAGCCCGTCGGCGGCCTCGGCCACGGCCCCTAGCGAGCCGTGCATGAAGTGACAGGCCGGGTAGGGCTTGTACGCGATCCGTTGGGTCTCCCAGCGGGAGCCGAGGTCGGCGAGCTGTGACTCGAGATCGACCTCGCCCTCTGCGGCGCCGAGAAAGGCGTGATATAGGCCGAAGCGACCCCCGAAGACGCTGGCCGGCCCCTCGGCGCCGTGGCCAGCGAGTCGGGAGGCCAGCACACCGCCGTGTGCCGCCCACGCCGGGTGGATCGGTTTTGTCGGAGTGCCGTCCTCGAGATACGCGAAGATGCCGGACGCGAGGGAGCCGGCGATGCCGAGCGCGCTCGTCGCTTGCCCCCCGTCGAGCCCGCCGAGGCGGGCGGTCGCCGCGGTCGCCCCGAAGATGCCGCAGATCGAGGTGGGGTGAAACCCTCGCTTGTGGAAGACCCCCGACGCCGCCATGCCCACGCGGATGACGACCTCGTTGGCGGCGACGAGGGCGGCGAGGACGTCGCGGCCGCTCGCGTGAATCTCTTCGCCGACGGCGAGCGCGGCGGGGCCGGTGACGACGCTGACGTGGGCGACCGCGTCGGGGTGGGTGTCGTCGAAGTCGAGCCCGTGACAGAGCATCGCGTTGGCGAAGGCGGCGCTCGCGGAGGGGAGTCCCGAGCTCAGGCCGATGATCGTGGCGTGCTCGTGGCCGCCGAGCTCGGCCATCGTCTCGCGGCCCTCGGTCGCCACGCCGAGGGCGCTCGCCGCCAGGCCGCAGCCCAGCGCGTCCAGGAGGTGCAGCTTGGCATGCTCGGCAATGTCCGGGGGGATGTCCTCGAACGCGAGGCCGTTCACCCACTCGGCGATCCGCTGGGCGGCTGTCATCTCAGACCCTCCAGGCGTCGTCGGTGCCCGGGAACGCGTCTTGCGCTTCCGGCGCGTCGCGCCTGTAGACCATGAACACACGCTTGAACTCGATCACCACCTCGCGGCGCTGGTTGATCCCGCGACAGCGCATCGCGACGATGCCGACGGTTGGGTCGGAGCGCGATTCCCGCTTGCCGGTGACTTCGCTCTCGGCCCAGAGGGTGTCGCCGGCGAAGACCGGGTTGGGCAGCTCGATGTCCGTCCACGAGAGGTTGGCGGCGGCGTTCTCGCTCGTGTCTGGGACGGTCATGCCCGTGACGAGCGCCAGCGTCAGCGTGCTGTTTACGAGCGGCCGCTCGAAGCGCGTGCGCTGGGCAAACGGCACGTTGAAGTGGACCTGGTTGGTGTTCATCGTCAGGCAGGTGAACCAGACGTTGTCCGTTTCGGTGATCGTCCTACCGAGGCGGCTCCGGTAGACGTCGCCGACGTCGAAGTCCTCCCAGAACCGCCCCCGCCAGACCTTCGGCGCCGCCTGCTCAGTTGCCATCGAGAGTGTTCCTTTCCGCTTCGGCCAGTACCTGTCGCGCTCGCTCCACCACGGCGAGGTCCATCATCTCGCCGTCGAGGGCAACCGCTCCCGTCCGTGCTCGGTGCAGCTCTGGTACGCCTCCACCACGCGCCGCGCCGGCACCTCCTCGCTCGGCGAGAAGACACGGTTGACGATCTCGACCTGGGCCTGGCGCGAAGAGGAGCGAGCGGGCGGTCCAAGGGTCGACATGAACCTTGACATTCTTGCCGAAGTCAGACATAAGATACTCCGACGTTCGTGCGAGGAGGGAAGCGCCTTGATGAAAGCGGTTCGTGAGGGAGGAGCGGCTTCGTGAAAGCAGTCGTATTCCGCGAGTTTGGCGGCTCCGATGTGCTGCGGCTCGAGGACATCGAGGACCCCAGGCCCGGGCCCGGAGAGGTCGCCCTCGACATCGCCGCCTGCGCGCTCAACCACCTCGACGTCGACGTGAGAGAGGGGATCTCACGCTTCGCGATCGAACCACCGCACGTGCTCGGCCTGGAGGTCGTGGGCCGGATCTCCGAGCTCGGCGAGGGCGTCGAGGGCTGGGACCTGGGCGAGCGCGCCATGCCGTACCTAATGGATACCTGCGGCCGCTGCCGTTTCTGTTCCACAGGCCGCCAGTCTCTCTGCCTGACGCCGGGATTCATCAGCTTCGTGCACTCGGGCGGCTACGCGGAACGCCTCGTCTGTTCCGCGTCACAGTTGATTCGCGTGCCGGACGAGCTCGGGGACATCGAGGCCGCGGCGATCCAGATCGCGTTTGCCACCGCATGGCACATGCTCTTCACACGCGGCAACCTGCGCGCCGGAGAGACGGTGCTGGTGAACTCCGTCGGAAGCGGGATCGGCTCGGCCGCCGTCCAGCTGGCGCACATGGCGGGCGCCTACGTGATCGGCAACTCGTCCCGTGACGAGAAGCTCGCCCGCGCATCGGAGCTCGGTATGGATGCGGGAATCAACTACACGAAGCAGGACGTCGTCGAGGAGGTCATGCACCTCACCGACGACCGCGGCGCCGACCTCGTCTACGAGCACGTTGGAGGGGAGCTCTTCCAGAAGGGGCTCGACTCGCTCTCGAAGGACGGTCGAATGGTGATCTGCGGCGCACACTCGGGCGAGGTCGTCCCCTTCGACATCATTCCGTTCTTCCGGGCACAGAAGTCTGTCATCGGATCGTTCGTGTACGCCCGTGGCGAGGTCGAGACGTGCCTCGAGCTCGCCCGCCGCGGCCGCATCACGCCGATCGTCCACACGACGCTCCCGCTCGAGCGGGCGAAGGAGGCGATGGACGTGATGGAGAGCCGTGATTTCTTCGGGAAGATCGTCGTCGCGGGAAAGGAGCGAAGCGCATGAAACGGCTCGGAGTCGACGTCGGAGGCACCTTCACCGACCTGATCTACGTGGACGACGAGTCGGGGCAGGTCCTCGTCCACAAGCTGCCCACGACCCCCGAAGACCCCTCACGCGGCACGGTCCAGGGCATTCAGGATCTCACTGCGGAGGCGGGCGAGAGCCCGGCGGCGCTGGACCAGGTCTTCCACGGCACGACGATCGCCACGAACATCGTGATCGAGCACAACGGCGCCGATGTGGGGATGATCACGACGGAGGGGTATCGGGACATCCTCCACATCGCCCGCCACAAGAAGCCGCTCAACTTCTCCAACTACCAGGATCTCCCCTGGCAGCGATACCCGATCGTCCGCCGTCGATACCGGCGGACGGTGCCCGAGCGGATCACGGGCCAGGGGAAGGTGCTCGTCCCGCTCGACGAGGACGCCGCGCGCGAGGAGGTGCGCAGGCTCAAGGAGGCGGGCGTAGAGGCCGTCGCCGTGTGTCTCCTGTTCTCCTTCCTGAATCCTCAGCACGAGGAGCGCGTGGCCGCGATCGTGCGAGAGGAGTTCCCCGATGCGTATCTCTCCGTCTCCTCCGAGGTGCTGCCTCAGTACCGCGAGTACGAGCGCTTCTCGACCGTGTGCCTGAACGCCTACATCGGGCCCAAGGTGGCCCGCTACGTCCGTCGCCTCGAACTGGAGCTGCGGGCGCTCGATGTCCGCACCGGTGTGCACCTCATGACCTCGGCGAGCGGAGTCTCGACGACCGAAGCCGCCGTCAAGCGGCCGGTGAACCTGCTCATGTCGGGGCCGGTGGCGGGTGTGGTCGGCGGGATCTGGGCCGGGTCGCACGCCGGCTACGAGAACGTCATCACCCTCGACGTCGGCGGGACGTCCGCCGACATCGGGCTCGCCCAGAGCGGGAAGCTGCGGATGAAGCACCTCCTCGACACCAAGGTCGGGCCATACCAGGCCATGATCCCCATGGTCGACGTGGATACGATCGGCGCCGGCGGCGGCTCGATCGCCTATGTGGACCAGGGCGGGATCTTCCGGGTCGGTCCCCGCTCGGCGGGCGCCGATCCGGGGCCGGCCGCCTACGGTCGGGGCGGCGCGGACGCGACGGCGACCGACGCGATGGTCGTGCTTGGTTGGCTGCAGCCCGAGGCGTTCCTCGGGGGCGGCATGGAGCTCCAGTCGGACCTCGCGCGCAAGGCAATCGAGGAGGGTCCCGCGCGCTCCCTCGGGGTCGGGATCGAGGAAGCTGCGATGGGAGCGATCGAGATCCTGACGCACTCGATGGTGCAGTCGATCGAGGAGAACTCGGTGCGCAAGGGCTACGACCCGCGCGACTTCGCACTCGTTGCCGAGGGCGGGGCCGGACCGCTGTTCGCGGCACAGATCGCCGTCGAGGTTGGGACGCCGAACGTGCTCGTGCCCCCATACCCGGGCGTGACTGCGGCGATGGGCCTCCTCGCCACGGACATGGTCTATGAGTACGGCGCGACCACCTACCAGCGGCTCTCGGCCCTCGACGCTGGAGAGCTCGAGCGGCGCTTCGCAGAGCTCGAGGCCGAGGCGCGCGCACAGCTCGAGGAGGACGGCATCCCGGCCGACCAGCTGGTCATTCAGCGCGTCGTCGACGCGCGCTACGCGGGGCAGGGGTACGAGCTTCGCGTCGACGTCGGCTCGGGGGCGATCGACGAGCCGTGGGTAGAGAAGCTGCGCGCCGACTTCCATGACATCCACGAGCGCGAGTACTCCCGCCGCTTCGAGGAATCCGACATCGAGGTGCCGAACGTGCGTGTTCGCGGCGTCGGCCTCATGCCGCCTCTCAAGACCGCGCAGCTGGAGCACGGTGACGAGACCCCCGCCGACGCGGCCCTGCGGCACGAGGGCACCGCCTGGTTCCGCGTCGACGGCGAGCTCACGGAGGTTCCGACGCGCTACTACGATCGCGCGGCGCTCAAGGCGGGGAACCGCGTCGAGGGGCCCGCGATCGTGCACCAGTACGACTCGACGACCATGATCCCGCCCGGGCTCACGGCGTCGATCGACCGGTTCGGGAACATCGTCATCGGAACCGGGGCCGGCGCGCGAGCCGCGACCCTGGAGACCGCGGGAGCGGTGGAGGTCTGACATGTCCGTGATGGATTACGAAGTTGGTCGTCAGCCGGGCCCGCCGACGCGCACGCGCGTAGAGGTCGACCCGATCACCCTGCGAGTCCTCGGCGGCGCTTTCCACGCGATCGCCAAGGAGATGGCAGGCGTGCTGTTTCGCATGAGCTACAGCTCGATCATCCGGGAGTCGGAGGATCTCGGAGCCGGGGTCTTCGACGCCCAGGGACGCGAGCTCTGCGAGTCCGACTCGACCCCGATGCACATCGGCTCGCTTCCCTGGTATATCCGCGGCTTCCTCGACCGGCTCGAGGGCGACATCTCCGAGGGCGATGTGATCGTGCACAACCACCCGTTCCTCGGGGCCTCGCATACGCCCGATGTCGCGGTGGCGGTGCCGATCTTCGCCGACGGCGAGCTGCTCGGCTTCGCGGCGGTCACGGCGCACGTCCTCGACGTCGGCGGGTCATTCCCCGGCATCAACGCGGATGCCTTCGACGTCTACGCGGAGGCGAAGCTCTACAACGCGCTGCGCTGGTACGAAGGCGGGAAGCTGAACGAGGATCTCGACCGGATGATGTTCGACAACGTCCGCACCGAGACCATGAACCGCGGCGACATGAACGCGATGCTCGCCGCCTGCGAGCTCGGCAAGCAGCGCTTCCTGCGCCTGGTGAACCGCTACGGCAAGGATGTCGTGCTGAGCGCGGCCTACGAATGGATGGACTACTCGGAGCGGATGCTCCGCCAGGAGATCGAGAAGATCCCGGACGGCGAGTACCAGGCCCCGACCGGCTGGCTGGACGACGATGCGCGCAACCGCGGTATCCGGCTGCGGGTCGAGACGAAGGTCGTCGTCGAGGGAGACTCGGTCACGATCGACCTGACAGGGTCGAACGCCGAGGTACCCACCGGGTTCAACGTGCCGTTCGAAGGTTCGCTGCTCGTCGGCGCCTACTACGCCATCAGAACGATCCTGCTTGACGAGGTCGTCTTCCCAGAGCACGTGCCGCAGAACGACGGCATCTTCAGACCGGTCAGCGTCATCGCGCCGAAGGGGTCGATCTACAACCCGAATTTCCCGCGCGCCTGCTTCTCGCGCTTCACCCAGGTCCAGCGGGTCGTCGACAACACGATCCTCGCGCTCTCCGACGCCCTGCCCGAGCAGACCACGGCCGGGAACTCCGCCGGGATCCACTTCTGCTCGTACTCGGGCTTCCTCGAGGAGCAAGGGGAGTACTGGCTCTACCTCGAGGTGAACGAAGGCGCGTACGGTGGTCGCCACGGCAAGGACGCGATGGACTCGGTCGACAATTTGATGGCGAATACACGCAACAATCCGATCGAGGAGCTCGACCTGCGCTTCCCGGTCCGCTGCGAGCAATACGAGCTTCGCCCGGAGCCAGCTGCGCCCGGGAAGTGGCGGGGCGGGATCGGCATCATCCGCCGGAACCGCTTTCTGGTGCCGGGCGTGTACTCATGCGAGGGCGATCGGCAATTCGATCCCCCGCGCGGCGTCTTCGGCGGCTGGGACGGGCTGGTCGCATCGTGCCGCAAGAACGCCGACCGCTCCGACGAGGAGTATCTCGAGGCGAAGGTCACCGGCATTCCCTTCGACGCCGGCGACTTCATCGAGCTGGTGGAGCCCAACGCCGCCGGGTACGGTGACCCTCTCGACCGTGATCCCGCGCTCGTGCGTGAGGACATCCTCGACGACTTCACAACGATCGAGCTCGCTCGCCACGGCTACGGTGTCGTCTTCGGCGATGAGCGGACGCTGGAGATCGACGCGCAGGCGACCGAGGAGCTCCGGCGGGAGCTGCGTTCGAGGCAGGACGGGACCGGCAGTCTCACGAAGTACTTCGAGGAGCGAGAGCGAGGACGGCGGCCCAATCCCGTGACGATGGCCAGTGATAGAGAGTTCGGCAAGAGCTGATGGCCCGAGAGCGCCGTAGGATTCGCCCCGTCGTAGACGACGAAGGCACCATGCCGGTACGCCGCGTCCGGAAAGCGTACGAGCAGGTGAACGACCAGCTCCGCGAGCTGATCGTCTCGGGCCGCCTGGTCCCGGGCGAGCGCCTCCCAAACGAGGCGGAGCTCGCGCGCGAGTTCGGCGTGAGCCGCGCCACAGTGCGCGAGGCGCTGCGCATCCTCGCCGCCCAGAACCTGATTCGGACGACGAAGGGCACGCGCGGGGGCAGCTACGTGACGCTCCCGACCGTCGATCACATCTCCGAGTTCATCCGCGGCAATCTGAACCTGCTGTCGGAGTCGGAGCACGTCTCCCTCGAGGAGCTGCTCGAGGCCCGCGAGCTGGTCGAGGTGCCCGCCGCTCGCCTCGCCGCCGAACGGTGGAAGCCGCCCGATCTCGAGCGGCTGCGACAGACGGTCCCCGAGCACCCGCTCCGGATGACGACGGAGGAGCAGTTCACCTACAACAGGGACTTCCATACCGCGGTGGTGGAGGTCTGTGGCAACACGCTTCTCTATATCGGCGCACAGCCGCTCTTCACCGTCCTCCAGACGCATCTGGCCCGGTCGAATCTCGGCAGAAGCTTCCACCGCCCCATCAACGAGCACCACCGCCGCATCACGGAGGCGATCGAGGCGCGCGACGGGGAAGGGGCCGCGCGCGAGATGCACGAACATCTCGAGTTCCTGCGCCCCTGGTACGAGCGCGCCTGGCGCGCGGCCTCCCTGCGCAAGGGCGCATGAGCCTGCCCCTGGCGGACGTCCGCGTACTCGCGATCGAGCAGTACGGGGCGGGCCCGTGGGGGACACTCCAGCTCGCCGACATGGGAGCGGACGTAATCAAGGTCGAGGATCCGTCCTCCGCGGGCGACGTCGGCCGCTACGTACCCCCGTTTCAGGACGGCGAGGACTCGCTCTTCTTCGAGAGCTTCAACCGGAACAAGCGGAGCGTGTCACTGGACCTGCGGCACAGCGAGGCGCGTGGTGTGCTCGAGGATCTGGTCGGGGCGGTGGACGCGGTCTTCTCGAATCTCCGCGGCGACCAGCCGAAGCGCCTTCGCATCACCTACGACGACCTGAAGCACGCGAACCCGAGCGTCGTGTGTTGCTCGCTGTCGGGCTTCGGGATGACCGGCCCGCGGGCGGTTCAAGGCGGCTACGACTACACGATCCAGGGACTCGCTGGTTGGATGAGCCTGACCGGTGAGCCCGAGGGTCCGCCTACGAAGAGCGGACTTTCGCTCGTGGACCTGTCAGCCGGCTACGTCGCGGCGCTCGCGCTTATGGCCGGGCTCTGGCGCGCGCGGCGGGACGGCATCGGCTGTGACTGCGACATCTCGCTGTTCGAGACGGCATTGCACGAGCTGGCGTATGTGGGAACCTGGGTCGCGTCGCGCGGCTTCGAGCCCCAGCGGATCTCGGAGTCCGCCCACCCTTCGATGGTCCCCTTTCAGAACTTCCCTACCGCGGACGGGTGGATCATCGTCGCCTGTCCGAAGCAGAAGTTCTGGGAGCGGCTCTGCAAGGCCATCGAGCGGCCCGATCTGGCCACCGACCCGCGCTTCGTGGATTTCGCGGCCCGAAACGAGCACCGCGAGGAGCTCATCCCGGAGCTGCGCGAGATCTTCTGCACGCGCTCGACGGATGAGTGGCTCGAGACCCTGCGCGCGGCCGAGGTGCCGAGCGCGCGCGTGAACACCGTCGCGCAGGCGCTCGCCGACCCACAGGTCGCCGCCCGCGACGGGCTCGTCGAGAGCGACCATCCCCGCCTCGGAACGGTTCGCCAGCTTGCCACTCCGCTCCGCGTCGGCGAGGATCCGAAGCCGAACCGCTTCGCGCCCGCCCGCGGAGAGCACACGGACGAAGTGCTCGGTGACCTCTGCGGCTACTCGCCGCAGCGTGTGGAAGAGCTCTCGGCGGCGGGCGTATTTGGCCCGCAGTTGGCCGAGCACTCGGGGAAAGGAGCTCGATGAGCTACGAGATCACACAGGCGCTCGATCGCGTCTTCGCAGCCGACTCCGTCCTCTATCGGGGCCGGGGATTCATGCGTCGAGTTGGCTTCGGCGAGCGGCCGGCGCTGTTGAACATCGACCTGGGCAACGCTTGGACGCGGCCTGGAAACCCGTTCAGCTGCGACGGCATGGACGTCATCATCCCGGGCGTCCAGCGCCTCCTCGCCGCCGCCCGGGTGAAGACGATCCCGGTCGCCTTCACGACGACCGCCTACGCGGTCACCGAGGGCCCGAACACGGACATGGGCCTCTGGCATCGCAAGATCCCGCTCGAGGCGCTCAAGCTCGGCACCGACGCCGTCGCGATCGACGAGCGGGTCGCCCCGAGGGCCGATGAGCAGGTCATCGTCAAGAAGCGCGCAAGCGCTTTTCACGGTACATATCTCTCCGGCTTCCTGAAGGCGGCCCGGGTGGACACGGTCATAGTCACCGGCGTCACCATGGCCGGGTGTGTCCGCCACACGGTGGAGGACGCCATCGCCGAGGGCTTCCGTCCGATCGTGGTTCGGGAGTGCGTGGGAGATCGAGTAGCGGGCGTGGTCGAGTGGAACCTCTTCGACATCGACGCAAAGTTCGGCGACGTGGAGCCGCTCGAGCGCGTGCTCGACTACCTCGAGAGCGTCGCTCCGTGGGAGCGCGAGCAGCTGGCGAGCGTCTGATCTCTGATGGATAGCTGGCGCAATCGCAAGACGCTCATCCTGAGCCGCACCGACATGATCGGCCTGCTGACCCCGGCCGAGTACAACGACTGCGTGGAGCATGCCTTCCGCATGCACGGGCTCGGCCGCGCCTACATGGAGCCGAAGGGCCACATCGTGATCGACAGGTATCCCGGCGAGTGGGAGGTGATGCCCTCGTACATCGAGGAGCCGGAGGCGGCCGCCTGCAAGTGGGTGTCGATTCGCGAGGACAACGCGAGGTTCGACCTGCCGACCGTCTTCTCCATCCTCGTCTACACCCATCCCGAGAGCGGGTTCCCGCTCGCGATCTGCGATGGATCGCACCACACGATGATGCGGACCGGCGCGTCTGCGGCGGTGTCCGCGAAGTGGCTCGCTCGCAAGGACTCGAGGGTGCTCGCAATCGTCGGCGCCGGCTTCGTCGGTAGGGGTGCGCTTGCCACGTGCAAGGGCGTGTTTCCCTTCGAGGAGGTGCGGGTCTGGAGCCGCAGCCAGGCGACGCTCGACGGGTTCGCCCAGGAAGAGGGGCCGAAGCATCCGGACGTCGAGCTCGTCCCGTCCACGGATCTCGAGCAGGTCGTTCGGGGCGCCGACGTCGTCGTCACCGCGACCCACGCACGCGACGCGATCGTCAAGAACGAGTGGCTCTCGCCGGGCACGCACGTCGCCGCGCTCGGCGCCGACCTCGAGGGCAAGCAGGAGCTCGACACGCGGATCCTGCACCGCGCCCGGATCCTCGTGGACGACATCCGCCAGTGTCGGACCGATGGCGAGATCAACGTCCCGCTGAGGGAGGGGCTCATCGCCGAGGACGACATGGCCGGCGAGATCGGAAAGGTGATCGCCGGTGAGCTCGAGGGGCGCCAGTCGGATGAGCAGATCACCGTCTTCGACTCCACCGGGATCGCGCTCCAGGACTCCGCCACCGTCCCGCTCGAGTACGAGCGCGCGCTGGCTGCCGGGGTCGGGGTCGAGAAGAAGATGATCTCGGCGTAGCGTTCGCGGGGCAACCACGAGGGAGGAGCACAAGTCCATGAAGTTCGGATTCAGCTACGCAACCGAGCGGTACACCACTTCCCTCGAGCTCTGGGAGACGGCGCGCGACGCAGGACTCGACCAAGCGTGGTCCTGGGATTCGCACGTCCTCTGGCAGGAGTGCTGGAGTCTCATGGGATGGCTGATCGGCACCGTGAAGCCGGACTTCGAGTTCGGAACCTGCGTGACGAATCCCCGCACCCGGGATCCGATCGTGACCGCGAGCGCTTTTGCCACCCTGAACCAGATCACGGACGGGCGAATGATCTGCGGCATCGGCCGCGGCGACAGCTCGGTTCGCGTGCTCAAGCGCAAGCCGGCCAACCTGGCCGACGTCGAGCACGCCGTGCACGTCATCCGCACGCTCGGAAGCGGTGCGGAGATGCGAGTCGACGGCATCGACGCGCGAATCCCGTGGGCCCGCCACGAGGTGCCGGTCTACGTTGCCGCGTATGGTCCCAAGGCGCTCCGCCTGGCGGGGCGAGTGGGCGACGGCGTCATCTTGCAGATCGCCGATCCGTTCGTCATCGAGTGGGCGCTGCGTCAGGTACGGGCTAGTGCCGAGGAGGCGAGACGGGACCCGGACGACATCACCGTGCACTGCGCCGCCCCGACGTACATCTCGGACGATCTAGACGAGGCGCGAGCGAAGTGTCGGTGGTTCGGCGCCATGGTCGGCAATCACATCGCCGATGTCCTGCGGCATCACGACCCGGAGGGCCTTCCCGACGAGCTCGTAAGCTACGTCGAGAAGCGAACCCACTACGACTACCACGACCATGCGGGCGCGGGCGCGGAGCACGCCGATTACGTCCCGGACGAGATCGTCGACCGTTTCGCGGTCATCGGGACGACGGAGCAATGCGCGGAGAAGCTTCGGGAGCTCGAGCGGCTCGGCGTCAGCGAGTTCAACATCTACACCCAGGTGGAGAACATCCTCGAGATCATCGAGACCTACGGGAAGGCGATCGCCCCAGGCTTCCGTGCACCCTCGAGGTAGGCAATCACCTCGTCGCTGCTCGTGACCTCGGCGTAGCGGCGGTGCACGTCGCGCAGGTTGGATCGGTGGGCGTCGTCGCCCTGGTCGCCTACGCAATCCTCCGGGACGAGCGTCCTGTAGCCATTCGAGAAGGCATCGACGGTCGTGGCGCGCACGCAGCCCGACGTCGTGCAGCCGGTCACGATCACGGTGTCACGCCTCGCCAGCGTCAGCATGGAGTGAAGCGGCGTGCCGTGGAAGAAGGAAGGCCACTTCTTCGGCAGCAACGTGTCCGACTCGCTCCAAACACGCTCGTCCACCTTGGCCCAGCGGGAGTCGGGCGTGATCTTCGCGCAGGGCGGAAGCTTGATGGTCCAGAGGCCGATGTCCCGCTCGTCCTCCCATGCCACGACCGTGTGAAAGACCGGCACGCCGCTGGCGCGCGCCGTTTCGAGCAGCCGAGCCGTGTTCGCTGTTGCCCGCTCGATCAGCTCCGCGCCGCCAAACTCGAAGGCGGGATCGGTGAAGGCGTACTGGAGATCCACGACGAGCACGGCGGGCCGCTCGCCCGGTTCGATCGATGCCTGCCCGTAGCCCCGCCTGACCCAGGGATCGTCGCGGTCGAGCTCCATGCTCATCACGAAGGGCACCCCTCAGGTCTCCCTCGATTGCGGCGTAAGTCTAACTTAGCGCGTTAGACTGCCGCCATGCTGGCGACTCCTACGCTCGCCGAGCTCCGCATGCTCGCTGAGGCGCAGGGGGTCACGCCCACGGACGAGGACCTCGAGGCGGTCCGCGCCTTCCTCGACGTCCTGCTGCCCGCGTTCGACGAGATGGAGCGCCTGATCCCGCCGAGCACCCCTCCGGCGGGGCCGGAGGTCGAGTGACGGTCGCCCGGCTCGCGCGCCGGCTGCGCGCGCGGGAGCTCTCTCCCCGCGACGCGGTGCAGCACTACCTCGACCGGATCGAGGGCCTGGACGACAGGGTGGGTGCCTACATCACGGTCCGCGCCGAGGAGGCGCTTGCCGAGGCGACCGCGCTCGAGGCGAGCCCGGAGCGGGGACCGCTGTGGGGCGTGCCCGTCGCCCTGAAGGACGTGATCGACGTCGCCGGGACCCCCACGACGGCCGCCTCGCGTGTCCTTGCGCACAACGTCCCCGAGCGGGACTCCTTCGTCACCGAGCGGTTGCGCGCGGCGGGCGCGATCGTCCTCGGCAAGCTCAACCTTCACGAGTTCGCGTACGGCGCGCTCACGACCAGCACCTGCTTCGGACCGGCCCGCAACCCGTGGTCCCTCGACCGTGTCTGCGGTGGCTCGAGCGGAGGGAGCGGCGCGGCGATCGCCGCCGAGCTCGTCGCCGGCACGCTCGGCACCGACACGGCGGGCTCGATCCGCATCCCCTCCTCGTTCTGCGGCGCGACCGGGCTGCGGCCGTCCACCGGCCGCGTCTCGAACCGTGGGGTCGTGCCGGTCGCCTGGAGCTTCGACACCGTCGGGCCGATCGCGCGTTCCGCGGAGGACTGCGCTCTCCTGCTGGCGGCGACCGCGGGCCACGACCCGGAGGATCCCTTGACGAGGCGCGCCGTCGTGCCTCCCTACAGCGACCGGTTGGAAGGCGGAATTCGCGGCGTCCGCGTCGGCGTCATCTCGCGTCTCGTCGAACGTGCCGAACCGAGGATCGGCGCGACGGTCGAGGCAGCGCTGGCGGAGTTGCGGTCGCTCGGCGCCAGGCTTGTGGCCGTTGCGCCGTCCCTGATCGACCACGCCGGAACGATCCAGCAGGCGATGCAGTTCCAGGAGGCGGCCGCTGCCCACATGGAATGGATGCGCACCCGGCTTCCGGAATACGACCCCGATGTCCGCGCCCGGCTGCTCGTCGGTCTGGTCCTGCCCTCGACGCTCTACGTCACCGCGCAGCGCGCGCGCCGGGTCGCCCGCGACGAGCTGCGGCGGCTGTTCGAGGGTGTCGACCTGCTGGCCGCCCCGAGCATGCCCGTGCTGCCACCGCGGCTCGGCGAGGAGACGGTAGAGCTCGAGGGACGCGAGGTCCTCTACCGGCTCGCGCTCATTCCCTACAACTCGCCCTGGAGCCTCCTGGGCTGTCCAGTGGCGAGCGTGCCGTGCGGCCTCATCGAGGGCCTGCCGGTCGGCTTCGCGCTCGTCGGGCCAGGCTTGGGAGAGGAGGCGGTGCTCCGCGCCGCCCACGCATTCCAGCGGGCCACCGACTGGCACGAGCAGCGGCCCGAGCTTGCTTCCGTGTGGGCCTAGTGGGTCTCCGCGAACGTTCCTCGTGGATCATCTTTCGCAAGTGCGAGGGATCAGAGCGCACCACCTCGGCTATCTGCGGCCCCGGCATGCTTCGCCGAGGCGAGCACGATCTGCCCGCTGGCGCTTGGCCAGGTACTTCGCCCGCCGCGAGAGCGACTTCAGCCGATTCCCCTCCTCCGGAGTCAGCTCCCGCACGAACACCTCCGGGGACCGCATCTCCACCTCCGGTCAAACGTTCGGGACAGCCCACTAGTCGGCCGACGCTCGCTGCCCCGAGATCTCCCAGCCGTGCGCACGCTCCCGGGCGCTGCGCCACTCGTCGGCCACGTCTAGATGGTGGGCGAACCACACGTCCGGGAAGCCCTTTATGTACTGGATGAGCTCGTCGAGCATCCTGATGCGGGGATGCCTCCCGATGCAGAAGGGGTGGACAACCAACAAGAAGCAGCCGCCGGCCCGGTACGAGCCCTCGAACTCGGCCTTCCAGATCTCCAGTACCTGAGAGGGCGTGGCCATTCCGCACATGTAGGGGAAGAAGTTGAAGAGGAAGTACGGTGCGTCGTCGAGTTCCCAGCTCACCGGCAGCTCGACGAAGTCGCGCAGCGGCCCCCCGACCGACGGTACGCGAGGCCGGTACGGTTCGTCGTGGCCGAAGAGGCTCGAGTCGTAGCGAAACCCCAACTCCTCCAGTAGCTCCGCCGTGTGCGGGCCGAGCGCGAACGGCGGTGACCGGTTGCCGCGCGGCGTTTGCTCGAAGCAGTCCTCGAGCCTCGCGATGCCCCGCTTCATAAGCTCGCGTTCCTCGTCGATTTCGAGCTCGAGCACGCTCTCGTGGTAGTAGCCGTGATAGCCGACCTCGTGAAGTCCGCGCGCGGCGATCTCCCGGCAGGCGTCCGGATGCTCGTCCACGACCTGCGCCGGCACCATGAACGTCGCCGGCATCGCGTGCCGATCGAAAAGCTCGAGGATGCGCGGCAGGCCGGCCCGGATGTCGTAGTCACCGCGCGACATCGGGCTGGGAGTGGTCAACCCGAACGTGCCGCTCCAGAGCGACTCGGCGTCGAAATCGACCGACAGCGTGATCGCGCACTGGTAGCGGCCACACCATCTAGGGGCACTGCGATCCTGCATCTGATTCGGCCTCCTTGCTCAACCGGCCACCATCGCTTGAGACGCCGCCGGCGGCCGGGCGTCGATTGTCCGTATGTGCGGAAGCGGGATGTCGAGTTGCTCCGCGAGCTCGACCACGACCTGCCCGGCCCCCTCACCTCGGGTGTGCCCCCCGCTCGAACCACACCGCGAACAGCTCTCCCGCGCGCAACACGTGCTGGGTCATCAACTTGCGCGCCTCCAGCGGGTCGCGCTCTTCGATCGCGATGCGAATGCGCCGGTGCTCCTCCGCGTTCTCGGGAGGAGCCGGGAGTCGCCGCTGAGGGCCGACCAGGTGAGGTTGCGTGGGAAGCCACGGTGGAGATCTTCGATGGCGTCCTGAAGTCGCGAGTTTCCGGCTCCCTCGTGGACGGCACGATGGAAGAGATCGTTCGCGTGCATCCAGCCCATGCCTTCCGCCTCCGATGTTTCGCTCAGGAACGCCTCGACGCAGTGCTGGAACAGCTCCTCGGCCTCGCGAAGCCCACGGAGCTGGTCGTCGCGAATCCAACGAGCCGCGAGCTCGGCAGCGAACCCCTCGAGCTCCGCGCGGAGCACATACGCCTCCCGGATATCACGCGACGTCGGGCCCCGCACGGGCGCCCCGCGGTTCGGCACCACGTCGACCATGCCCTTCGCCTGCAAGACACGCAACGCCTCGCGGACCGGCGTACGGCTCACCTCGAACTCCGCGGCCAGGGTCTCCTGCCGGAGCCAGGAGTCGACCGTGATCGTTCCGCTGGCGATGGCGGCTTCTAGCGATTGGACAAGTTGCTCAACCAGTGCCGCGCGGCCGATCCCGCACAGGCCACCCCCGGTGCGGTCAGACAGCCGTGCCCCCGCACCACCGGTGCGTCTCTTACGCCCGGAACCGTCGATTCCCTTCGCGCGATGAGCGCTGATGCTTCGTTTCGGCCCAGTCGATATCGGAGCCAATCCCCTTTGGCTTCTATCCAGTTTGGAGTCGACTGTCAACAGTTTCCATGCCAATCCGACTTGATCGCGCGTACGCAGAGGCTCAGCGCCGATTTGTTGGGCCCGCGCTAAGCGGCAGGGGCTACAGAGCGCAGGGGCGGACATCTGCGAGCCTTCGGCGCGCGAGGTGCTCGCCGCGTATTAGGCGGGCGCGCTTTCCCCGGTCGAGGTTGTGGACGCAGCGCTCGCAAGGATTGCCGCGGTTGATTCCGAGCCAGGCGCCTTCACCACGGTTTGCGAGGCTCGCGCGCGACAGGAGGCGGCCGCGTACGGCGCGCCTATCGCCGGGGCGAGGCCATCCGGTCCTCCATGCGGTCTACCAAGCAGCTCCCATG
>DATDLN010000190.1:0-5085 GCA_036519295.1 Thermoleophilaceae bacterium | reverse complement strand
ACGAGCTTCGCGTTCGGCTTGCCGTACATGTCGACGAACTGGGCAAAGAGGAATTCCACATCGTGTTCTCGGATGTAGCGCTCGACGTCCTCGCGCGACTCGGGCGCGGTGAGGGGCTGGCCGTTCATGGCGGCAAGGTATCCACTTCCAGGGGTGCGGCCAATGTGTAAATCCCACACTCCCCTCGCGCGAATTGTGCGCCGGGGACCATGGGCGCGTGCGCGGTGCGTCCCTACACTCGGCCGCGGAAGCGCGTCATGTGTGGGATCGCAGGACTGTTCTCGAAGTCGCTCGAGTTGAGCGAGGCCCTGGGCGGCCATCTCGCCGAGATGCTGCTCCAGTTGAGCGACCGCGGGCCGGACAGCGCCGGCGTGGCCGTGTATCGCGCCCCCGCCCCGGCGGGCTCCTGCAAAGTGTCGCTGCTCGAGCCCGCCCCCGGCTTCGAGTGGGGCGGCGTGCGCGATGCGCTGGACGAGGCGTTCGGCGCCGGGGAGCCGGAGGTGCGCGCCAGCCACGCCGTGCTCGTGGTGGAGACCGAGGCATTCGAGGCGGAGAGCTGGCTGCGCGAACGCTATCCCGAGCTGCGCGTGATGAGCGCCGGCCAGACCATCGAAATCTACAAGGAGGAGGGTTCGCCGCGCCGGTTCGTGGAGCGCTTCGCGCTGGCCGGCATGCAAGGGAGCCACGCGCTCGGGCACACCCGGATGGCCACGGAGAGCCGGGTGACCACGGAGCACTCGCACCCGTTCTCCACCGGGCTCGACCTCTGCCTGGTCCACAACGGGTCGCTCTCCAACCACAACCGGCTGAGGCTGCGGCTACGGCGGGAGGGGATCGAGTTCCGGACCGACAACGACTCCGAGGTCGCCGCCGGCTACCTGACCTACCGGCTCCGCGAGGGGGCGTCGCTCGAGCAGGCGCTCGAGGGCTGCCTCGAGGATCTCGACGGCTTCTACACCTTCGCGGTCGGCACGGCCGACGGCTTCGCGGTGCTACGCGATCCGATCGCCTGCAAGCCCGCGGTGATGGCCGAGACGGACGACTGGGTGGCGATGGCGTCCGAATACCGCGCGATCGCCGTGCTGCCGGGCGCGGAAGAGGCGACCGTGTGGGAGCCCGAGCCCGGCAAGGTCTACGTCTGGGAGCGGGCGCGGGTTTCGTGACGTGACCGTCAGGACGGTCGACCTGGCGGACACGCCGCTTCGCGAGCTGAACGCCGGGTTGCACGCGGTCGACGGGGACGGGCCGCGGCGCTGGCATGTGCTGAACCCCCGCGGCGCCCACGCGCTGGCCGCGGGCATCGACGCCCCGCTCGAGGTCGACGTCGAAGGGCACGTGGGCTACTACTGCGCGGGCATGAACAAGCGGGCGGTCGTGCGCGTGCACGGCAACTGCGGCACAGGGGCGGGGGAGAACATGATGTCCGGGACCGTCGTGGTCGACGGCAACGCGAGCCAGTCGGCCGGCGCAACCGGACGTGGAGGCCTGCTCGTGATACGGGGCGACGCCGCGGCCCGCTGCGGCATCTCGATGAAGGGTGTGGACATCGTGGTACGCGGCTCGGTGGGGCACATGAGCGGGTTCATGGCCCAGAAGGGCCGTCTCGTGGTGTGCGGCGACGCCGGGGACGCCCTCGGCGACTCCATCTACGAGGCGCACCTCTACGTGCGCGGGAAGGTGGCCGGGCTGGGGGCGGACTGTGTCGAGAAGGAGCTGGACGAACCGCACATGGGCGAGTTGCGCACCCTCCTCGACCGGGCGGGCGTCGACGACTGCGACCCGAGCGAGTTCCGCCGGTACGGCTCGGCGCGGCGCCTCTACAACTTCCAGATCGACAACGCCGGCGCGGACTAGAGCGTGGAACCTCCGGCAACTCCGCACCCGCTTCGGCGGCCCCCGATGACCGCCAAGCGGCGTCCTCGGTCGGGGCAATGCCAGTTCTGGCATTGCGCCCCCCCTGCGTCCTGGCATGGCGGCCCCCGGAGCTCGCCGAACCGGGCACGGAGTCACCGGAGGCACCACTGATGACCGAGTTCGACTCGCTCGG
Organism: Thermoleophilaceae bacterium; assembly: GCA_036519295.1. Taxonomy (GTDB): domain Bacteria; phylum Actinomycetota; class Thermoleophilia; order Solirubrobacterales; family Thermoleophilaceae; genus JACVRW01. Next base: position 3,038 of record DATDLN010000190.1, on the reverse strand, counting down.
CAAGGCTCGCGACGAGCTCGAGCGGCGCGCCTCGCGGCGGGGCTGGCGGCCGGGGCTGCGGGAGTCGGCGCTGTTCGACCGCAATGTGATCCACGAGATCCAGCGCGCCGCGCGCGAGGGCATCTACGACATCCGCGGCTTCGGGGCCAAGCGGGCCGTGCCCCACTTCGACGATCTCCTGTTCCTCGGCGCCAGCATGTCGCGCTACCCGCTCGAGGGCTATCGGGAGCGCTGCGACACGGACGTAGTGCTCGGCGACCGCCACGCCTCGCGCCCGCTCCACCTGGAGATCCCGATCACGATCGCGGGCATGAGCTTCGGCGCCCTGTCGGGACCGGCGAAAGAGGCGCTCGGCCGCGGCGCGAGCCGCGTGGGCACGAGCACGACCACGGGCGACGGCGGCATGACGCCCGAGGAGCGCGAGCACTCGAGCGTGCTCGTCTACCAGCTGCTCCCGTCCCGCTACGGGATGAACCCCGACGACCTGCGTCGCGCCGATGCGATCGAGATCGTCGTCGGCCAGGGAGCGAAGCCGGGAGGGGGCGGAGTGCTCCTGGGACAGAAGATCTCCGACCGGGTGGCCGAGATGCGCGACCTGCCGAAGGGGATCGACCAGCGCAGCGCCTGCCGGCATCCGGACTGGACGGGACCGGACGACCTCGAGATCAAGATCCACGAGCTGCGGGAGATCACCGACTGGGAGAAGCCGATCTTCGTCAAGATCGGCGCCACGCGGCCGTACTTCGACACCGCGCTGGCGGTCAAGGCCGGCGCCGACGTGGTGGTGCTGGACGGCATGCAGGGCGGCACCGCCGCCACGCAGGAGGTCTTCATCGAGCACGTTGGAATCCCCACGCTCGCCGCCGTCCGGCCCGCGGTCGACGCCCTCCAGGAACTCGACATGCACCGGCGCGTCCAGCTGGTGGTGTCGGGCGGGATCCGGTCCGGCGCCGACGTGGCGAAGGTCCTGGCGCTCGGCGCGGACGCGGCGTCGATCGGCGTGGCGGCCATCGTGGCGCTGGGGGACAATTCGCCGGCGCACGAGGAGGGCTACGCGGAGATCGCTACCTCGGCGGGCTACTACGACGACTGGCACGAAGGTCGCGACCCGGCCGGAATCTCAACCCAGGACGACGACCTGGCCGCCCGTTTCGACCCCGAGCTGGGGGGACGGCGGCTAGCAAACTACCTGCGTACGATGGTGCTCGAGGCGCAGACAATCGCGCGCGCATGCGGCAAGTCGCACCTCCACAATCTGGAGCCCGAGGACCTCGTGGCGGTCAGCGTGGAGGCGGCCGCGATGGCCCGCGTGCCACTCGCGGGCACGAGCTGGATTCCTGGCGCCGACGGCCGCTTCTCCAGCGCATCCGGCAGTGTTAACACTTGAACCTATTTGTATTACCATCTCGAAGCCGAGGCCTGAGCGTCCATGTCCTATGTCCTCACCTGTCCCAACTGCGGCCCACGCGAGGTCACGGACTTCAGCTTCGGCGGCGAGGTGAATCCGCGCCCCACGGCCCGTCCGGGTAAGCGCGAGCTCGGCGCCTACAACTACTTCCGGCGCAACGTCGCCGGCGTTCAGCGGGAGTGGTGGTTCCACCGCTCCGGCTGCGGCGCCTGGTTTCTGGCCGAGCGCGACACTCGGACGAACGACGTGCTCTTCACGGAGCTTCCGTGAGCAGACTCCCCCCACAGCCGGGCGAGCGCGTCGATCGCGGGCGGACGCTCGGCTTCACTTTCGACGGGAACCGGGTCGAGGCGCTGGGGGGCGACACGATCGGGTCCGCGCTGTACGCCGCGGGCCAGCGCACCTTTTCCCGCAGCTTCAAGTACCACCGCCGGCGCGGTCTCCTGTGCTGCGCGGGCCAATGCCCGAACTGCCTGGTGCAGGTGGACGGCGCCCCCGGCGTGCGGGCCTGCACCGAGCCCGTGCGCGAGGGGATGAGGGTGGAGCACATGAACGCTTCGCCATCGCTCGACTTCGACGTCATGCGGGCCACCGACCTGGTGGGCGGGCCCTTCACCCCGCCGGGCTTCTACTACAAGACCTTCATCCGCCCGCGGCGGCTGTGGCCGCTCTACGAGAAGGTGCTCCGCCACGCGGCCGGACTCGGTCGGCTGAAGAAGAGTCAGGCCGAGCGCGAGTGGCGCACCGAATACCGCCGCCGGCACGCCGACGTGCTGGTCGTGGGCGGCGGGGCGGCCGGGCTGGCGGCCGCGTCGGCGGCGGGCGAGCTCGGCGCCGACGTGGTACTGGCCGACGAGGGCCCCGAGCAGGGCGGGCGTCTCCTCGCCGAGGGCGGGAGGGAATACGCGCGCGAGCTGACGGAACGGGCGCGCGCCGCGGGCGTCGAGCTGCTGGTGAGCGCACCGGCCCTCGGCGCCTTCGACGGCCTCGTACCCGTTTGGCAGGAGAACACCCTCCACCAAGTCCGGGCCAGGCGGCACGTGTACGCGACCGGCGCCATCGAGCAGCCGCTCCTGTTCCCCGGCAACGATCTGCCCGGCGTGATGCTCTCGGGCGGAGCCCGGCGCCTGATCTCGCTGTACGCGGTGAAACCCGGGACGCGCGCCGTGGTGGCCACCGTCTGCGACCGGGGCCTGCACGCTGCGATGGCACTGCTGGACGCGGGCGTCGAGCTGGTGTGTGTGGCGGACCTGCGGGAGAACGGCATGACCGCGACGGGCCAGGCCCTCATGCGTCGCGGCGCCGACCTGATGCGCGGCGCCACGGTGCTCGAGGCACGCGGGCGAGGGCAGGTTCAGGGTGTCGTGCTGGGCGATGCCAAGGAGGACGGCCGAGAACGCATCTTGGCCTGCGATCTGCTGGTGGTCTCCGGCGGCGGTGCACCGGCCACCTCACTGCTCTCACAGGCCGGCGCGCGCACCGTCTTCGACCCAGCCTGCGGCTTCTTCGCCCTCGCCGAGCTGCCGGACGGCGTGCTCGCCGCCGGTGAGGTGTCCGGGGACGGGGAGCTCGAAGCCGCGGAGCTCTCGGGGGCGGTGGCCGGGGCCGAGGCGGCGCACTCGCTCGGCCT
>DATDLN010000189.1:0-10589 GCA_036519295.1 Thermoleophilaceae bacterium | reverse complement strand
ACCAAGGGCAGATGACGCCGTGCTCGACGGCATCGCGGAATCGCCGGATGGAGGGGCTGCGATGGCAGACGCGTATCTGCTCGGCCTGCCGGATCACGAGCGCGACGAACTCCTCGAGCGGGCCGGCATGGAGACCGGCCGGCGACTGCACGCGGCGGCCTATGCGCTACTCGCAGCGGTCGGTGCCGCGCGGCTCTCCATCGCCGTTACGCCGGAGATGGTGGCCGTCGCGGCGATCACCGAGCTTGGTGACTCGGTCCCGCCCGACGCGGTAGGTCGCGAGGCGGGCGGCTCCGGGTAGCCGTATCCGCGGTGCGCCCCTAAGCGCCGTCGACCCGTTCCGGATGTGCCGGTCGGGCCTCCTCGGGCTGGCGGGCGCGGATGATGGCCGAGTGGCGTGCTCGTGGAAGCGGTGGGTTTCGCGCAGCTCGATGTCGCTGAGGCCCGCCTCGGCGAGCGCCTGCTCGAACTCGACGCGGGTGAGCGCGCCGGCGACGCAGCCGGTCCACTGCTCCATGTCCTGGCGGGTGCCCTCGTCCATGTCGGGATCGGCGGTCACGTCCGATACGGCGAGGCCGCCGCCCGGCCGCAGCACCCGGGCCGCCTCGGCGAGGACCTTGTACTTGTCCGCAGAGAGGTTGATGACGCAGTTGGAGATGACGACATCGACGGATGCGTCGGCGCGCGGGATGTTCGCCGAGCGACTCGAGCGACTACTTCGGCGGATCATGATTGCCGGACCCTCAGCGGGCCCCCTCGGCGGGGCCCGCCAGGGCCAGGCTGGCGCGACCCAGGAGGCTTCCCCCGACCACGTCGAGTAGGAAGTGGTTCGCAGTGGTCACCACGATCAGGGCCACCGCCGACGGGTAGGCGCGTGCCGCTCGGCGGAGGAGCGGCGAGCGGGCCGTCGACGCGATTCCGGCGCTGGTTGTCACGGCATAGGCCATGTGGATGCTCGGCATGGCGGCCAGCGGGTTGTAGAGGAGCGCGATCCAGCCGGAGTCGAGGTCGATGCCAACCTCGCGAATCGTGTCGGTGAAGCCCTCGAGCCCTCGGGGAGGAGCGGTGGGGAACAGGAGGTGGGCGGGCTGGGCGCCGAGTGTCGCGATCACCCATGCTCGGCGGAGGCGGTGAAAGCGGGGGTCGCGGCGCGCGTACAGGAGCATGAGCCAGCCGACCGTGAGCCCCACGTTGAGCGTCACGTAGGACAAGTTCGCGATTACGAGGGCGCGCCTGCGCGGTAGCGACGCTCGCTGCAGGTGCGGCTCGAAGTGAATGCCGAGCCGTCGCTCGGCGGCCACCACGCGGCGAGCGTTGCGAAGCGCCGCACGCCTGCCGCGGTCGTTCACGGTCGCCACGCGCACCAAGAGGTACGCCGCATAGGTGCCGAGCCCGACCGCGACCTCGCGTCTGGGGGAGAAGGCGGGGCCCGCGCTCATTTCACGGGTTCGAGCATCGTGGCGTACGTTCGCGCCGCCCGCTTGACCGAGGGATGGGCGACCCCCAGCCCGCGCACCGCTCGCACCGCCTCCTCGACGCGCGCCCGCCGAGTGATGTCGTCCTCGAGAGCCGGCTCGATCGGCCGGCCGTTGCTGCGGGCCAGTTCCGTGGCCCGCTCGACGGCCTCTGTGAGAGTCGCCGTGCGCGCGGGTAGGTTCACCTCCGCCAAGGAGTGCGCGACGGCGAGTCCGCAGGCCAGGGGCATGGTCTGCCGCAGCGCGGTGAGCAGCTCGCGCGCACCGCCCCTGCGACTGGGCGCGCAGCGCGCCTCGCCGATGCCCACGAACGCGCGCGGGCGCCCCCGCCCGAACGGATCGTGGGCGATCGCCACCGGCTGTACGGCGGTGGGACGGGCCAGGTGGACGAGACGGGCGGGCCGGGGGTCGAGTGGTCCGATCGCCCCGTCCGGCGAGAGTCGTCCGTGGGGGAAGAGGATGAGCGCCCCGCCGCCGCGGACGTGGCGGATCAGCTGACGCAGGTCGAGGGCCGACGCCCGCAGGCGGTTCTCCCACAGGCCCGCGAGCGCCGGGCCGTCAAGCTCGGCGCGAGTCAGGTCCTGCCAGAGGAGGTCCGCGTACCTGCCGTCGAGCACGTCGCGCGCGACGCGCGGGGTTGGCTCGCCGAAGCGCGTGGCTCGCCGGCGGAGCTCCTCGACCCGGGCGGGAGGCAGCGCCTCGGCCAGGTCGAGCTCCGGGAGCGAGCGCAGGGCCTCTACGAGCCGCAGCCGGTCTGCGTGGCGGACGGGCAGGCAGCGCACCCAACGGCGCATCACGGGGCCGATCCCGAGTGGCCACAGCGCGCGGCGAAGGGCGAGCGGCAGGCCCCGTGGGTAGCCGGCAAGGTACCCCGGCAGAAGCAGGTCGTTGCCGACGGCGAAGCTCGGCCGCGTGAGCGTGGGATCGCCCCACAGCCGCGCGCCGCCGTAGAGCGCGCCCCCGAGAACCGGCACGTCGGCGTCCGAGAGGTGGGTGCTGACCAGCACCACTCCGGGCTCGAGGCGAAGGCGGTCGACGCCGAGCACGACCGTGCGGTGCACGAGCCGCGCATAGGCGGTCATGCCGACCCCGACCAGCTCGTAGAGCAGTGGCGCCGGTGGGCGGCGGATCATCTTCGCGAGCCCGCGCCCGCGGCGATCTCCGCCAGGTCCTGGCTCAGGCGGGGCGCCGTCGGCAGGAGCGCCAGGGCCGGCGCGATCGGAAGCCAGAACGAGACCCCGCGATAGGTCACCGAGATGAGGAGCGCCTCCGCAAGTGGGAGGCCGACCGCCGTGAGGGCGAGGGTCATGGCGGCGTCGACTCCGCCGGCTCCACCCACCGGCAGCGGGAGCGCGGTGGCCACGTAGCCGGTCGCGTAGGCGAGCACCAGCGCCGCGAGGCCGATTTCCGCGCCGAACGCGCGCACGCAGGCGTAGAGGGTGAACAGGTCACCCACCCAGTACAGGGCATAGCCCAGCACTCCGGCGCGGTGCCGAACGGGATGGCGCAGCGCCGGGCGCACGTAGCGGAGGCCGCCGATCGCGTCCGCCAGCCCCACCCGCAGCCCCGCCCACGCCCAGCGGACGAGCGCCCTCGGGGTCACCGGCCGGAGTGGAGGGACCGGTGGAATGCGGGAGAGGCGATCGAGTCGCTTGGGGTCGCTCGCCCACAATCCGCCCGCGAAGCAGAGCGGCACGCCAACGAGCCACGCCAGCGCCATCGCCGTCGGCACCTCGGGCGCCTCTCCCGCAACCACCGCAAGGCCGGCGAGCGCCGCGAACGTCCCGAGCGCCGCCCACTGCAGGGTGTTGAAGCCGAGCACTCGGCGGAGAGCGTCGTGGCCGTCGCAGCCGGCACGGCGGAGGGCCCACCAGTCGACCGCCAGCCCGCCCGCCGCCGATCCCGCCACGAACGCGCCAAAGCCGATCCCCACGATCCGGGTGACGGCCCAGGCCGGAAGGCGCGGGCCGCCGCGCATGGCCGCCACGTCTCGGTAGGCGAGGATGTATCCGGTATAGCCGGCGAGCTTGCCTGCCACGGCCGGGGCGAGCCATACCGGGTCGACGCGGCCCAGCGCGTCGCGGAGGCGGTCGAAGGCGGCGATATGGCCGATCACGCCGACCACTCGCGACGAGCGCGACCGCCACCGCAATGGCCAGCAGTACTCGGTCTGCACGCAGCCGCGGGAGGCCTCCCTCGCCGTTCCGGGGCGGCTGCGGGCCCATCGGCGAGCTAGCGTACTGGCTCCGGTGCTCGGGCTCGTCGCCACGAACCTCACTCGGCGCTACGGGCGTACTATCGCCACCGCGGTCGGGATCGCGCTGGGGGTGGGGACGATCGTCGCGCTCCTCTCGACGGGCTCGGGCCTCAAGCGGACCGCCGCCGAGCTCATTCACCTCGGCCAGGCGGACCTCGGCGTATTCCAGAAGGGCGTGAGCGACCCCACCGCCTCGATCCTGCCGGCCTCGCTGGCCTCTCGGCTGGAGCGGCGTCCAGACGTCGAGCGCGCCACTCCGCTCCTGTTGCTCATCGAAGCGGTGCGCCAGAACCCGGCCGCCGTGGTCTTCGGAGCCGAGCCGCGAGGCTTCTTCGCCGAGCGCCTCGTGGTCACCCGCGGCGTGAAGCGGACCGGACGCCGCGACGTGCTGGTCGGCGATCGGCTTGCCTCGGAGCTCGGGCTCCGACCGGGGGACCCGCTGACGGTTCAGCGGCGCAGGTTCAGGGTGGCGGGGATCTACCACAGCGGTGTCTTCTTCGAGGACACCGGCGCGGTGATCGACCTGCGCACCGCGCAGCGCATGGCGCACCGTGCCGGGAATGCCACGACGATCGCCGTCGAGATCGCGCCGCATCTTCGGCACGACGCCGTCGAGCGCGCACTCCGGCGAGCCCTGCCGGGGATCCAGATCATCGGGACCCCGGACGACGCCGTCAGGGCGGGGGCCAACGGCAGGCTGATCCGCAATGCCGTGCGGATCATCGGGGCGCTGGCGCTGATCGTGGGAGGACTCGGGGTGGCGAACACGATGGCGATGGCGGTGCTCGAGCGCCAGCGGGAGCTGGCGCTGCTCAGTGCCGTGGGATGGCCGCCCGTGCGGATCGCGACGGTCGTGCTCGCCGAGGGGGTCTTGACGAGCATGCTCGGCGCCGCGCTCGGGCTGTTGCTCGGCGTGGTCGGGGCGGACTGGCTCGGCGACGCCCTCGGAGTGTCGTCCGTGGTCTCTCCCCACGTGACGCCCTGGACGATCGGACAGGCTCTGCTCATCGGGGTGGCCATCGGCATCCTCGGGGGGCTATACCCTGCGTGGCGAGCCACAAGGGTGTCAGGCGTCGAGCTGCTCGCGCGCGCCTAGCCCGCTGGGGCGGTCGCCGTCGACGAGCCGTCCGTCGAGCAGGTGCAGGATCTTGTCGGCCCGCTCCGCGACGGCCCGGTCGTAGGTGACCACCAGCATCGTCATGCCGCGGCGGCCGCGCACGGCGGCGAGCAGGTCCAGCACCCTCCGGGCCGATTCGGAGTCGAGCGAGCCGGTCGGCTCGTCCGCCAGCAGCAGCTGCGGGTCGTTGGCCAGCGCCCGGGCGACCGCCACCCGCTGGCGCTCGCCGCCGGATAGATGCCGGGCGAGCACATCGAGCCGGTGCTCCATCCCGACCTCCTCCAACAGCTCCCGCGCCCGAGGGCCGCGCCGGCTTCGCCCGAGCCCGGCCCCGATCTGCGGCAGCTCGACGTTGGCGCGGGCCGTCAGGTCCGGCAGCAGGTAGTGGTCCTGGAACACGAAGCCGACCATCTCGCGGCGATAGCGCGAGCGGTCGCCGCCATCGCTGATCAGCTCACCGTTCACCTCCACGGTCCCGGCATTGGGGCGATCGAGGGCCCCGATCACGGACAGCAGGGAGGTCTTGCCGGAGCCGGAGGGTCCCGTCAGAGCGGTGAAGTCGCCTGGGTCGAGCGTGAGCGAGACGCCGTCGAGGGCAACGATCGTTTCCTGGTGCACCCGCCGCACCCCGCTGACGACGACCCGCGCGCCGCGTCCGCCCGCCGGTCCTGCGTCAGCGCCTGACACGCACGGAATAGCTGACCTTTCTCGTGCCGCGCTTCTTGCTCTTCACGACGACCCGGAAGGTCAGCCTGTAGCCCGCCGCTCGCCTCGGCCAGACGATCGTCGGGTCCCTGTAGCTCCCCCTGAACGGATACGGCGAGCGACGACAGCCGCGGCCGCCGGGGCACTGGCCCGGCCGTGAGCCCGGGCTCGGATACTGCATCGAGACAACGTGTCCTCCGTAGAGGAACTGGTAGTACGCGCTGGCCCGGACCGGCTTGCCGGAGCTCGTCCGGGCGCTCACCTTGATCGGCCACCGCTTGCCCGCCTTGGGATGGTGGCCCGGAGCCTTCAGGCGGGCGACGAACGACGCCGCGTCGGCCACCGATGCGGGCACGAGCAGGCCGACTGCCGCCAGGACGGCGACCAGCACTCGCTTCCACGTGATGGTGAGGCTCATAGGCGCCCGCGCGATGCTACCGAGCCCCGCAGATCCTCCACCATCGGCGGTGAATAGTGTGAAAGCTCCACCCTCGACACGGAGGCGCTGCGATGGCGAAGGTCTTGTACACGGCGGAAGCGGAGGTCACGGGCGGTCGCGCGGCCGGCCACGGCAACACGTTGGACGGGCAGCTGGAGGTGGACCTGCGGCTGCCGCAGGAGATGGGCGGCGACGGGGGCGGCACGAACCCCGAGCAGCTCTTCGCCATCGGGTACGCGGCGTGCTTCGAGGGCGCCCTCGGCGTGGTTGGGCGCCGCCAGAAGGTGGACGCCGACGACGCGAAGATCGCCTCCAAGGTCAAGCTGCTTCCCACCGGCGACGGGGGCTTCCAGCTCGCCGTCGACATGGACGTGATGCTCCCTTCGATCGACGACCCGGACAAGGCCCTCGAAGTGGTGCGCGCGGCCCACGGCGTCTGCCCGTACTCGAACGCGACGCGTGGAAACATCGAGGTGGCGCTGACCGCGAACGGCAAGCCCGTCGACTAGGGGGACGCCCAGCCTTCCGGAACGCAGATTCTCAACCCGCACGCCGCGGCTTGACCCTATGGGTGCCGCTCGCGCGGCCGGAACTCAGCTCGGCTGCACGCCTCCCGGCCGAGGGCCTCCCCCGGCGCGCCGGAATGCCCAGCTGGCGAGCGGGACCACGATCAGCGTCCCGATGAACGCCGAGAGCAGTCCGCCCCAGTCGAAGATGTCGTCGTCGCCGATCCCGATGAGAGCGGTGAAGATGAGCCAGCCGAGTATCGCCCCTGCGAGGCCGAGGATGATCGACACCAGCCACGACCTCCAACCACTCATGTGTTCGAAGGCGTCGTTCGGGATGATCGCCCGCACTACCGCGCCGACGACGAGCCCAAGCAGAAGAGCACCGATCACTGCGATCCTCCTACGGGTTGACTGCGCCTGATTGTCCTACTTTGGCGGTCCGTGCGCTAGGTATCTTGGCGCTCGCGGGCGCGTTGTTGCAGGGCGCGGCAGTTGCCGCTGCCGGCGAGCTTCCGCTCGGCTCTCCCTCGCTCGACGAGCGGCGAGCGATCGTTCGCGTGGCGCCCGGCGTCACGTGGACGCGGATCGTGCGCGGGGGCGGGCCCTGGCGGGTGCACGTGCTGACCATCGACCGGAGCGCCCTGGGCGGCCGGCTGACGGGGGTTCTGTCAAACCGTCGGATCGAGGGTCGCGAGCGCGCCAGCGCGATGGCCCGCCGCGCGCGGGCCGTCGCCGGGGTGAACGGCGGCTATTTCGCGGAGGACGGCGATCCGGTCGGCGCGCTCGCGATGGGCGGCCGGCTCCTGAGCGAGCCGGTGGATGGGCGCTCGGGGCTGATCGTGCCCCTCGAGGGTGGCGACCCTCTCCTTCGCCGGCGCCGTGGTCAGCGGCGGCCGCGAGCGCCTCGTGGACGGAGTGGAACGCCTGCGCGGCTCCATCCCCGCGTGTAGCGGGCGGGGTGACGACGCTCCCACCGAGCGGCCCAATTCGGCCCTCACCTGCACCGACCCGAGCGAGCTCGTTGTGCTCTCGCCGCGCTACGGCCCCTCCACCGGTACCGGTGGGGGTGTCGAAGCCGTCGTCCGCTCGGGCACGGTCGGCGACCTCGAGAGCGGGGGGAACGCGGCGATTCCCGCCGGCGGGCTGGTCCTGTCGGGGAGCGCCGACGCGGCGCGCTTCCTGACCGAGGCGACGCCGCCCGGCAGCCGGCCCGAGGTGCGGCTCGAGCTGCTTGCGGGCGGTGCCGAGCTGCCTCTTGCCGAGCAGCAGCTCGTCGTCGGCGGTGGGCCGCGGCTCCTCAGCCGAGGGCGAATCGCGGTCCCCTCACGGGCCGAGGGCTTCGCGCCGCTCGAGGCGCCCGGCTTCTTCGGCTCGTTCGTGGCCTCCCGCAACCCGCGGACCCTCGCGGGAGTGCGACGCGACGGTCGCATCCTGCTTGTGACGATCGACGGGCGGAGGCCGGGCTGGAGCGCGGGCGTGACCCTTCCCGAGGCGGCGCGGGTTATGCAGTCGCTCGGCGCCCGCGACGCCCTCAACCGACGGCGGCGGCTCGACCACGATGACGGTCAGGGGCGCGGTCGTGAACCTCCCGTCCGATCCGACCGGGGAGCGCCCCGTCAGCGACGGGGTCTTCGTCCTCCCGTGACGATCCTCGCGCTGCTCCTCGCGATCGTGGCCGCGGTCGCCTCGCAGGGAAGCCAGCCACCCGAGCGCCACCGCGCCGAGGTCTGGGCAGTGGGCGACGCCGCCACGCCCGGACCTGGGCCGCGGCGCCTGGCCGCCACGATCCGGCGTGCCCGGCCCGACCGGTTCCTCTATCTCGGCGATGTCTACGAGTCTGGGACGGCCGCCGAGTTCCGTCGTAACTACGACCCGCTCTACGGCAGTCTGGGCGCTGTCACGGAGCCAACGCCCGGCAACCATGAGTGGGGCAACCGCTTCAGCGGCTACTACCCGTATTGGCGCGCCAAGAAAGGCCGCCGGCAGCCACCCTGGTCGAGCGTTCGGATCGCGGGCTGGGAGCTGCTCAACCTGAACTCGGAGGCCCCCCACGGGCCCGGCTCGCCGCAGCTTGGATGGCTCCGGCGCGCGCTCGCGGCCGGCGGAGACTGCCGCATCGCCTTCTGGCACAGGCCGCGCTTCAGTGCAGGGCTCGTGCATGGCGACGCGCCCGACATCGCGCCGCTCTGGGACGCTCTGCGCGGCCACGCCAGGGCCGTGTTGACCGGCCACGAACACGACCTCCAGCGCCTGCGCCCGAGCGGAGGGCTGACGGAGTACGTGGCCGGAGCCGGTGGCCGTGGGCGCTACCCGCTCGACTCGAGCGACAGCCGCCTCGCCTGGGCACGGGACGACCGTTACGGCGCGCTGCGAATCGTCCTCGAGCCGGGTCACGCGACGTTCGAGTTCCGCGACGCGGCCGGGCGCGTGCTCGACCGGAGCGCCGCCACCTGTTAGCCAGCGTGGCGGATACGGGCCCGCGCCTGCGCGAAGTGCACCGCCTCGTAGGCGATCAGCCCGCCGACGAGCGCGGCAAGCATGCCGAGCATCGCCAGGGCGGGCAGCTCGATCGCCACGGGCACCAGCGCGGCGCAGATGAGCCCCGTCGCCAGCCGCCTTCTGTTGAGGGTGTGCACGTTTCGCAGGCGAAACAGGACGTGCGCCACGAGGTAGAGAGCGATCCCGCCGCAGAGGCACACCGCCGGGACGATCTCGAGCGCGTCGCCGGTGTGCTCGAGCGTCTTCTTCACCCCGAGTGCAAACAGGATGATCCCGGCGACCATCGGCAGATGCAGATAGGTGAAGGAGTCGCGGGCCATCAAGGCTCGCTCGCGCGGGGCCGCCTCGGCAAGTCTGCGCGCGGCCACCAACGCCGCCACGTCGAAGTACGACCACCAGAGCGCCGCCGCCACCACGAGGGCGAACGCGGCCGCGAGGATCACGCCGCCGTCGACGTCGAGGTCGGCGGCGCCGACGCCGATCGCGACGATCGACTCTCCCAGCGCGATGATGATGATCAGCCCGTGCCGCTCGGCGAAGTGCGCGGCGTCGACTCGCCATCCGCTCACGCCGCCGACGAGCAGGCCGACGTAGTCCACGAGCAGAGCCAGCACCCAGAGCACGGCTTGGGTGGCGCCCGAGAAGAAGCCGGCGGCGAGGATGAGGGCGGGCGCGACCAGCATGGGCGGCGCGAAACGCATCACCGCGCCGCGCAGCTCGGGATCCTCGCGGGAGACCAGCAGGTACAGCACCGGATGCAGCGCGCGGACCAGGAAGTAGGCGACGCCGAAGGTGACGGCGTCGCCGTCAAAGGCGCCGGGGACCGTCAGCGCGACGATCAGCATCGCGCCCATCGCGCCGAAGATGGCGGTCCTCACGGGACCGTCCTCCTCCTCGGGATCCACCGTGTTCGTCAGCCACGCGTAGCAGGACCACGACCACCACAGCAGGGCGAGGATCATCAGCGCGTGCGCGAGCCCCTCCCAGGTCGCCTCGTCGGCCAGCAGGCCGGTGACCTGCGTGAACGCAAACACGAAGACGAGGTCGAAGAAGAGCTCGAGTGGGGTGACCCGGCGCTCCATGCCGCGTCAGGGTACGCACGGGTCGCCCCGATCCCGGGGGCGTATCCTGGCCCGCTGCGATGGAAGACGTGGTGATCCTCTGCGGCGGGCGCGGGACTCGCCTGCGCGAGCACACCGAGACGATCCCCAAGCCGCTCGTCGAGATCGGCGGCCGGCCGATCCTCTGGCACGTGATCCGGATCTACGCCGAGCAGGGCTTTGGCCGGTTTCTGCTCTGCCTGGGCGACCGGGGGCAGATGATCGAGGAGTTCGTGCGGAGCGACGGTCTCCCCGCGGGGCTGACGATCGAGTGTGTGGACACCGGCAACGACACCCCGACCGGCGGGCGCATCGCCCTCGTGGGTGATCGCGTCCACGGGGACCGGTTCTGCGCCACCTACGCCGACGGCGTGGCCGACGTCGACCTGCGCTCACTGCTCGACTTCCACGGCGACCACGGCGCGCTCGCCACCCTCACGGTGGTTCGCCCCGAGCTCCAGTTCGGCGTCGCCCGGCTGAACGGCGCC
>DATDLN010000188.1:0-26478 GCA_036519295.1 Thermoleophilaceae bacterium | reverse complement strand
CGGCCCCCGCGGCCTGCTCCGCGCCGCGGCTGCCGGTCTGCTGCGTTTCGGCGCTCGCGGCCTGCTGGCCCGCCGCCTGCCGGCGTCCGCCAGCCGCGGTGCGCTCCGCCTGGGGCTGCCCGCCCCCGGCCTGCCCCGCCTGGGGCTGCGCGCCACCCTCTCCAGGCGCGGCCTGCGGTGCCGCGGCCGGCGCTTGGCCGTCGGTCTTCCGTGCTGCCTGCGTGCCGTCGCCCGCGGGCTCCTTCGCCGCGGCCTGCGCTTGATCGGCGGCCGCGCCGTTGCCGAAGGCGCGCGCGGCCTCGGCCTCCTCGACGCTCGAAGCAGGGGCAGTCACCCCGAGGCCGGCCTTCTGGAGGACGGCCAGGGCCTCCTTCGAGGTGATTCCTCGCTCCTTTGCTATCTCGTGGACGCGCTTCTTTGCCATTCGCGAACTAAGTCTATGGTCTCCTGTTGTACTGTCACCGGCGCCCGAAACGAGCGTGCCAGCGGGCGTCCGGACCCCAGCGTCTCGGCACACTCGGGGCGGCCGCACACGTAGGCTCCGCGGCCCGCGGCCCGCGCGGCGGGATCCGGCCTGACACCGCCGTCGCCGCCACGCACGAGCCGCAGGAGCTCGCCCTTGGGGAGCGAGCGCCCGCAGCCGACGCAGCGACGAAGCGGCTCTACGACTGCTTCGCCTCCTCCGAGCCGGGCGCGTCCGCCTCCGCGGGCTCGGCCTCGAGAGAGGTTTCGTCCGGCACGTCCGAGCCGCCCCCGTCAGCGGTTGCGTCGGCCTCCAGGGCCTCGTCCGCGGACGCCTCAGCCTCGAGGGCCTCGTCGGCGGACGCCTCAGCCTCCACGGTCTCGTCGGCCGACGGCTCGGCGCCGACGATCTCGTCCACGGACGGCTCGGCCCCCAGGACCTCCTCCACCGACGGCTGGCCGTCCACGACTTCCTCCGCTGCCGGCTCGCCCTCCACAACTTCCTCGGCCGAGGGCTGATCGGCCACGACCTCTTCCGGGGAGGGCGCGTCGGCGACGACGTCCTCCGCCGAGGACTCGCCGGCCGGTACCTCGCCGGCCGAGGGCTCGCGGGCCGGTACCTCGTCCGACGGCTCGCCCGCCGGTACCTCCTCTGACGGCTCGCCCGCCGGCTGCTCGGCCGACGGCTCGCCGGCCGGTACCTCCTCGGACTCCTCGCCCGCCGGCTCCTCCGCCGAGGGCTCGCCCCCGTCGCCGTCCCCTTCGGGCGGCACCACGTAGTCGGTCTCCTTGCCCTCGAGCTCCTGGTGCGCCGGGATGCCGCAGTAGCGTGAGCCCGGGAGCGAGGCGTTCGGGCAGCGCTTGCCGTTGGCGAGGATCGCCGCGCAGCGGCCGGACACCTCCTCCTCCTCGTAGCCCATCTCGGCCTCTTCCTCGGCGAACTCGGTCTCGGAGCGGATGTCCACGCGCCAGCCGGTGAGCCGCGCGGCGAGCCGCGCGTTGAGACCGTCCTTGCCGATCGCGAGCGACAGCTGGTCGTCGGGCACGATCACCGTGGCCTGCTTGGCCTCGTCGTCCACGAGCACCTCGCGGACCCGTGCCGGCGACAGCGCCTTGGCGACGAAGCGGGCCGGCTCCTCGTTGAAGGGAATGATGTCGATCTTCTCGCCGCGCAGCTCGGACACCACCATCCGCACGCGCGACCCGCGCGGTCCGACGCAGGCGCCCACCGGATCGACCCCGGACGCATGCGACACGACCGCGATCTTCGAGCGATAACCGGGCTCACGCGCGACGTTCTGGATCTCCACGAGACCGTCCGCGATCTCCGGCACCTCCAGCTCGAACAAGGCACGGATCAGCTCGGGGGAACGGCGCGAGACGATGATCGACGGCCCCTTGGCCTGGTTCGAGACGTCGGTGATGATCGCCTTGACGCGCTGGCCGTGGTCGTAGCGCTCGCCGTGAACCTGCTCGCTACGCGGGAGCAAAGCCTCAACCCGCTCGCGCAGCTGCACGAGCGTGTACCGCGAGTCGGACTGCTGGACGATGCCCGTGATCAGCTCGCCCACGCGGTCCTGGTACTCGTGGAACATCATGTCACGCTCGGCCTCGCGAATCCGCTGCAGGATGACCTGCTTGGCGGTCTGCGCCGCGATGCGTCCGAAATCCTCGGGCGTCGCGTCGCGCTCGTCGATCTGATCGCGATACTGGGCCAGGCGCTCCTGGTCGATCTCCGGCGGCTCGGGGTACACGAGGTCGCCGGTCTCGGGGTCGACGGTGGGCTCACCGAGCTCCTCCTCGACCTCGTCGAGCAGCTGCTCCTCGAGCTCGGGCGGGAGGAGCAGCTCGTAGACCCGGAAGTCACCCGATCCCCGGTCGACCTCCACTCGGGCGTACTTGGCCGCGCCGGGCGTCTTCTTGTACGCCGAGAGCAGGGCATCCTCGAGCGCCGCCATCAGGCGGTCGGCCGAAATTCCCTTCTCGCGCTCGAGGACCCCGACGGCCTCGACGATCTCCTTGGTCATCCCTCCCCCTCGAGCAGGTTGCCTCTGTTGATCTCCGAGTACGGGATCGTCACGACCCCGCTGTCGGCGGCGAGAACCACGCCGTCGTCGCTCGCGCCAACGAGCTCCCCGGTGAAGCTCTTGTGGCCGTCCCTCGGCTCGCGCAGCCGCACACGCGCGCGGCGGCCGAGGAAGCGGCGGAAGTGATCCGGCTTCGTCAGCGGACGCTCGGGCCCAGGCGAGGAGACCTCGAGCCCGTAGTCCACGAGCAGGTCGCGCAGGTGACCCGTCACCCGCTCGCACAGATCCAGATCGACCCCCTCGGGATGGTCGATGAACAGCCGGAGCCGCTCGGCGCCCACCCGCTCGCACGCCAGCAGCTCGACCTCGGGCTCCGCCGAGGCGAGTCGCTGCTCGATATTTGTCGTGAGGCGATCGGTCTGCATATCCATTCCCTGCGCAGCCGGCCGAGCCGGCCCCTTCGGGTATTCATTCCCTGCGCACCCGGCCGAGCCGGGTGCTTCGGGCTTTGGTCGAAAAAAAGGTGGGCTGCGAGGCCCACCTCCAGGCGCGGCCCGGAGAAGGGCCACGTACGACTGAAAGTTCCGACAGCGAGTATAGGCACTAAAGCCCGAATCGTCGGATCAGGCCTCGACCAGAAGAGTCACCGGGCCGTCGCCCACCAGCGACACGCTCATCCGGGCGCCGAACACCCCGCCTCGCGCGCCGAGGGCCTCGCGAACGCGGTCGTAGAGAGGCTCGGCCTGCTCGGGCGGGGCGGCCTCGACGAAGCTCGGACGGTTGCCCTTGCGAGCGTCGCCGTAGAGCGTGAATTGCGAGACCACGAGCAGCTCGCCCTCGATCTCCCGAACGGAGAGATTCATCTTCCCCTCGGCGTCCTCGAACACCCGAAGCCGCTCCAGCTTGGCGGCGATCCTGTCCGCCTCCTCCGGCCCGTCGCCGGTCCGGACCCCAAGGAGCACGAGCAGGCCACGGCCGATCCGGGCGACCTCCCGGCCGTCGACGGCAACGGCCGCCTCGCTCACCCGCTGGACGAGCGCCCGCATTTGGACGCGGCTCAGGCGGCGCGGCGCAGCCAGTCGCGGAAGACCTGGTAGTCCTTCCGATCCGGGCGCATCCCCACGGCAAGCGCGGCGTGGCGCCTGGCCTCGTTGGTGCGGCCCGTCTTCTGGAGCGAGCGCCCGAGGCAGAAGTGGGCGTAGTCGTTCACGGGGTAGCGCTCCACGACCGCGGCGAACTCCTCGGCCGCTAGCTCGAAGCGCGCGGAGCGAAAGTAGGCTCGTCCCAGGGCCTCGCGGATCGAGCTCTTGTCCGGCTCAAGCGAGCGCGCGCGCTCGAGCGGCACGGCCGCCGCCATGAAGTCACCCGCCTCGAGCAGCTCGCTGCCCTTCTTGAAAAGCTCGTACGCGCTCTCGCTCATCGTTCCCCCTCAACGGTACTGGGCGCAGCGGCCACCGTCCTCAGCCGCTCGACCTCGTCGAGGATCGCGGCCGCGACGGCGGCCTTCGAGCCGCGCCCGACGGCCCGCTCCCCCCCAGCGGTCACGATCGTGACCTCGTTGTCGGCCGAGTCAAAGCCAATATCCGAACGCGAGATGTCGTTCACCACCACCGCATCGAGGCCCTTGCGCTTCAGTTTCTCCCTACCCCGTTCGACCGCTCCCTCACCGTACTCCGCCGCGAAGCCGACCAGGATCTGTCCGCTCCGGCGCCGCTCGGCCAGGCTGGCGAGCACATCCTCGGTGGGCTCGAGCTCGAGCGTGAGCCCCTCGCGGCCGGTCTTGGCGATCTTGTCGTCGAGCGCCGAAGCCGGCCGGAAGTCGCCCACGGCGGCGGCCATGAGGAGGACGTCGGCTTCCTCGAAGGCTGGCGTCGCGGCCTCGAGCAGCTCGGCCGCCGTCTCCACCTCGACGCTTCGCACACCCTCCGGGCGCGGCAGGGCCACGTTGGCGCAGATGGCCGTCACCTCCGCTCCACGCCGGGTCGCCTCGGCGGCCAGCGCCAGCCCCATCCGGCCGGATGAGCGGTTCCCCACGTAGCGGACGGAATCGATCGGCTCGCGGGTCCCGCCAGCGGTGACGAGGACGCGCAGCCCGTCGAGGGAATGAGGTGTAAAGCCGCCGTCGAGCGCCTCCTCGATCGCAGCCAGCAACTCGGCGGGCTCCGCGAGGCGGCCGACCCCCCACTCCCCCTGCGACGCCAGGCGCCCCTCGCCGGGGTCGACCAGCCGGGCGCCACGGCGGCGCAGCGTCTCCAGGTTCTCCCGTGTCGCCGGATGCTCGTACATGTGGTTGTTCATCGCCGGAGCGATCACGAGCGGCGCCGTGCAGGCGAGCGCGGCGCTGGTCAGCAGGTTGTCGGCCAGCCCGTGCGCGAGCTTGGCGATCGTGTTCGCAGACGCCGGGGCCACGCAGAACACATCGCAGCGGCGGACGAGCTCGAGATGCGAGATCGGGTCGTGCTTCGGCGCGGGCTCTCCCGGGAACGCCCCCCGGGCGGGGTCCGGCTCGAACTCGTCCGCGAGCGCGGGCGCCCCGGTGACGCCCTCGAGGGTCGCGCGTCCAACGAACCTGAGGCTCGCCGGTGTCTGGATCACGCGCACGGCGTGACCCGCCCCGGTGGCCAGCCGGACCAGCTCCACGGCCTTGTACGCGGCGATCCCGCCGGAGACTCCGAGCAGGATCCGCGCCACGGGGCCGGCTACCGGTAGTGGTACTTGATCTTCCCGGCCGCGATCTCCTCGAGGGAGATCTTCAGGTAGTTCTTCGAGCCCGTCTCCACCATCGGTGGCGGGTACTCGTCGAACGTTCCCTCGCCGAGATTGTGGTAGTAGGCGTTGATCTGCCGCGCACGCTTGGCGGCGACCAGCACACAGGCGTAGTGGGAATCGACCTGCTCGAGCAGCTTGTCCAGGCGCGGCTTGATCATGGCGGGCACATGGTAGCGACAAGGGCCGTGAGCTCCCGGGAGGCGCGTTCCAGGTCGTCGTTGACGATGCGGCGGTCGAACTCGTCGCGCGCCGCCAGCTCCTCGCGCGCAGCCCGAAGCCGGCGCTCGATCTGCTCGGGTGAGTCGGCGCCGCGCTGCCTGAGCCGCCGCGCCAGATCCTCGAACGATGGCGGCTCGATGAAGATGCGCGTGGCCTCGGGAAGCGTCTCGCGCACCTGGCGAGCACCCTGGACGTCGATCTCAAGCACGATCCCGCAGGCCGGGCGGGCGAGCTCGGTGCGAAGCGTGCCGTAGCGGTTTCCCGCGTACTCTGCGTGCTCGACGAATTCACCGGCGGCGACACGCCGATCGAAGTCCTCTCTGCTCAGAAAGTGGTAGTCGCGGCCATTCACCTCGCCGTCGCGCGGCTCCCGCGTGGTCGCGGACACCGCCAGCTGCAGGCCGGGGAGCCGCTTCAGGAGCTCCTTGATGAGCGTGCCCTTGCCCACGCCGGAGGGGCCTGTGATGACCAGTATCGGAGTGTCTATCGGCGCAGGTACGAGACCAGCTCGTTGCGCTGCCGCTCGGAGAGGCCGCCGATCGTCTTGCTGGGCGAGATGCGGCAGTGGGTGAGGATCCGATTGACTTTCACGCGCCCGTATTTGGGCACCGCGAGCAAAAGGTCGAAAACCTTGGCGGTGAGCAGGTATTCGGGCGGATCGAGCAGCAGGCCGTGGATCTGCGCCCGCCCCGCCTTGAGGTCTCGCTTGAGGCGCGCCCGCCTGGTGCGGATCTCGTTCGCGCGCTTGAGAGCGTCCATCCGCTGTGTAAGCGAGCGCTCGGGTGCGAGACCCGCAGACTGCGTCTTGGCGGGCGACTGGGGGGCGGCCGGCATCGGAGCGGCGATAGTACACGCTGGGCGGGCGGGGTTAACCACGAAATCGCAAAAAATCCGCGAATTCAGCTAGACCTCGACCTGAGCTTGAGGATGCTTCCGGCAGCTTGAGCGTTTTATCTTAGTTTGCAGGGCTTTTCAGATGGCCGCATCCAGACGACCTCGAGGCCGGCCCAAGATCCCGCTCGTTACGGGAAAAGAGCGGCGCCATGTCCCCTGAATGGGTTACCTCCCGCCGGCAGTCGGGTGGGTCCCCCAGCCCGGCCCTCCCGCCGGCGCCCCAGCTCGGCCGCGATCCGCCGACCCGCGGCGGGATCGCGGAAGCTCTCGGTGCCCACCGCGACGCACGCCGCGCCCGCCGCCAGGAAATCGGCGGCGTGCTCGCCGCTCGCGATGCCGCCCATGCCGATCGTCGGGATCGCGACCCGCGCCGACACCGCGTGCACCTGCTCGAGTGCGATCGCCCGCACCGCCGGGCCCGAGACGCCGCCCGTCACGCCGCCGAGCCACGGCCGGACGGTGCCCGGGGCGAGGGCCATCCCCTTGAGGGTGTTGATCAGGGAGACGGCGTCGGCGCCGGCCTCCTCTGCGGCGGCTGCCACCGCCCCAGGCTCGTTCGCATTGGGTGTCAGCTTCGCGATCAGCGGCTTCTCTGTGAGCGGGCGCACGCGCTCGAGAGCGCGCGCGGTCTCGGCCGGGTCGGCGCCCATGACGAGTCCGGTCTCGACGTTTGGGCAGGACACGTTCAGCTCGATCATCGCCACCTCGTCGCGCTCCCCTACCAGCGCCACGAGGGCCGCCAGCTCGTCGCGGCTGAAGCCCATCACCGACACCACCAGCGGCACCGGCAGCTCCGCCAGCTCGGGCAGGTCCGAGGCCAGAAAGCCCTCGAGACCCTTGTTCGGCAGCCCGATCGAGTTGATCAGGCCGGCGGGCGTCTCCCACAGCCGCGGCGGCGGGTTTCCCTGGCGCGGCTCGAGCGTGATCGTCTTCGATACGAAGGCGTCGAACGGAAAGCGATCGAGCAGCGCGTCGCCGAAGGCCCTCCGGGCGGCGATGGCGTCGAAGGTGCCCGAGCCGTTGAGGACCGGCCCGCGCAGGGCGACCCCGCAGAGCTCGAACGCGCTACCGCGCGCGGTCAATGCCCCGCTCCGGGGAACAGAACCGTGTCGAGCTGGTCCGCGTCGAGGACGGGCCCGTCTACGCAGAGCCGGATGTAGCCGGCCCTGGTTGGCACGACGCAGCCAAAGCAGGCGCCGAAGCCGCAGGCCATCCCCGATTCGAGCGCCAGCTGGGCGGGTGTCTCGTGCTCAGCGCAGAGGGCGCGCACCGCTTCGAGCATCGGAGGTGGTCCGCAGGCGAAGACAGCGGCGCGGGCGTCGCCCGCGAGGCGCTCGCGCAGGAGGTCTGTGACGAGCGCACGCCGCCCCACCGAGCCGTCGTCAGTGGCCAGCTCGGCCGGATCGGTGAAGAGCGCCGCGGCCTGGGCGTGCGCCGCGGTGCGGAAGCCCAGCAGGACGCTCCACTGGTCGATCCGCTCATCGCTCAGGCACAGCAGCGGGGCAACGCCGATGCCTCCCCCCACCAGAATCGAGCTCGCGCCTGGCGGCGGCGGGTGGAAGCCGAGGCCGAGCGGCCCGACCAGCGCGAGGCCCTCACCCGGCTCGAGGGCGGCCAGTCGCTCGGTGCCGGGCCCCACGGCCTCGAGTAGGAAGTCGAGCTCCAGCGCCTCGGTAGTGCGGCGCGCCCGGGCGTACGAGAACGCGCGCGGCAGGTACGGCCGCTCGTCCGCTCCCCCGCCCCAGCGCTTCTCGGTCGCGAGCATGTAGAACTGACCCGGACGGGGCGCCGGGCCCGAGCCGTCGATCGCCGTGATCAGGTCGTAGGCGCCGAGGCGCTCCACGCCGCTGACCTGCGCGATGCGGCGCTCGGGCGGCGCGAGCGTCCGCGGCTCTGTCGGAGCGTCGGCCCGCGTCATGCGGTTCGTTCGACCGGCCGGCCGGACACGCGGCCGCCGCCGCCGGGACGCCCGTGCAGCTCCTGCAGCGAGACGACCGAGGCGTCCTCCGAGCGCCTGGCGCGGATCGCGCGCTGGGCGGCGCTCGCGCCCGACATCGTCGTGATACACGGGATTCCGCGGCCTACGGCGGCGCGGCGGATCTGGTAGCCGTCGGCCCGGGCGCCCGAGCCCGTGGGGGTGTTGATCACCAGCTCCACCTCGCCGGCCTCGATCCGCTCCACCACGTTCGGGGAACCCTCGGAGAGCTTTCTTATTCGCTCGACCGGCACGCCCATGCGCCGGATCGCCTGAGCCGTGCCGCCGGTGGCGAGCACCTTGAAGCCCATGTCGTGGAATCCGGCCGCGATCTGGGTGGCGGCGGGCTTGTCGCCGTCGGTGACCGAGATGAACACGCTCCCCGAGTGGGGCAGCTCGGCACCCGCCGCGGCCTGGGCCTTGCCGAAGGCGGCGGGATAGTCGGACGCCACGCCCATCACCTCGCCGGTCGACCTCATCTCGGGGCCGAGCAGTGCATCGGCTCGCGGGAAGCGTCCAAACGGGAGCACCGCCTCCTTGACCGAGACGTGCCGCGGCATGCGCGGGATGTCGAGCTCCATGTCCGCGAGCCGCTCCCCGAGCATCAGGCGGCAGGCGAGCTTCGCGAGGGGCACGCCGATCGCCTTGGAAACGAACGGCACGGTGCGCGAGGCGCGCGGGTTCGCCTCGATCACGTACAGCTCCTCGTCGCCGTAGACGGCGAACTGGATATTGATCAGGCCGACCACGCCGAGCCGCAGGGCGATCGCCCGCGTCGCCCGTTCGACCTGCTCGAGCATCTCCGGGCCGAGCGACATCGCCGGGATGACGCACGCCGAGTCGCCCGAGTGCACGCCTGCCTCCTCGACGTGCTGCATGATGGCCCCGATCTGGACCCGCTCGCCGTCGCAGAGCGCGTCGACATCCATCTCGATCGCGTTCTCGAGGAAGCGGTCGAGGAAGATCGTTCCGCCGGCGTCGCCGTTCTGTCGCCGCAGGTAGCCGGCGAGCGCCTCCCGCGAGTAGCAGATCTCCATCGCCCGTCCGCCCAGGACGTATGAGGGGCGCACGAGGAGCGGGTAGCCGACCCGGTCCGCGGCGGCGAGCGCGCCGTCGGGCGACTCTGCGGTGGCGTAGGGAGGGCTCTTCAGCCCCAGCTCGTCCAGGAGCGCCCCGAAGCTCGGCCGGTCCTCGGCCAGGTGAATCGACTCGACCGGCGTGCCGAGCAGGGGCACGCCCGCTTCGGCAAGCCCGTGCGCCAGCTTCAGCGGGGTCTGGCCGCCGAACTGGACGATCACGCCCTCCGGGCGTTCCAGCTCGATCACAGGGAGGACGTCGTCGAGCGTGAGCGGCTCGAAGTAGAGCCGGTCTGACGTGTCGTAGTCGGTCGAGACGGTCTCCGGGTTGCAGTTGATCATCACCGCGTCGCGGCCCGACTCCCGCACGGTCATCGCGGCGTGCACGCAGCAGTAGTCGAACTCGATGCCCTGCCCGATCCGGTTCGGGCCGGCGCCCAGGATCACCACGCTCGCGCGGTCCCCGCGGCGGACCTCGTGCGCCGCACGTCGCTCCCAGCCCGAGTAGAAGTACGGCGTCTCGGCCTCGAACTCGGCGGCGCAGGTGTCGACCGACTTGTACGAGCGCTCGAGCCCGGCCTCTGGGTCCTCGCCGTGGGCGAGCGCCGCGATCTCGGCCAAGAACCAGGGGTCGATGCCGGTGCGCTCGCACAGCTCCCGCTCCGACACGCCGCGCCGCACGGCCTCGAACAGAAGCTCGTAGCGATCGTGCGACGGGGTCTCGAGCCGGCCGAGCAGGTCGCCCCCGAACGACGGCTCCACGTCCAGCTCACGCGAGCGCATCGCCTTCACGAATGCCTGCTTGAAGGTGCGCCCCATCGCCATCACCTCGCCCACCGACTGCATCGAGGTGTGGAGCTGGCCGTCCGCGCCCGGGAACTTCTCGAACGCGAAGCGCGGCCACTTCACGACGACGTAGTCGATCGTCGGCTCGAAGCTGGCCGGCGTCTTGCGCGTGATGTCGTTGTCGATCTCCTCGAGCGCGTAGCCCACCGCCAGCCGGGCCGCGATCTTCGCGATCGGGAAGCCCGTGGCCTTCGAGGCGAGCGCCGAGGAGCGCGAGACCCGGGGGTTCATCTCGATCACCACGATCTCGTCGCTCTCCGGGTCGACCGCGAACTGGATGTTCGAGCCGCCCGTCTCAACTCCGACAGCGCGGATCACCTCCAGGGCCTGGTCGCGCAGGTTCTGGTACTGGACGTCGGAGAGCGTCTGCTGCGGGGCAACGGTGACGCTGTCGCCTGTGTGCACGCCCATCGGGTCGACGTTCTCGATCGAGCAGACGATCACGACGTTGTCGTTCCGGTCGCGCATCACCTCGAGCTCGAACTCGCCCCATCCGATCACGGACTCCTCGATCAGCGCCTGGCCGATCGGACTAGCGGCGAGACCCTCCGCCACCACCTGGCGGAACTCGGTCTCCGTGCGAGCGATGCCGCCGCCCGCGCCGCCCATCGTGAAGCCGGGGCGCACGATGGCCGGCAGCCCGACCTCGGGCAGCGCGCGCTCGGCGTCGCGCATCGACTTGACGGCCGCGCTGCGCGGCACCCGCAGCCCGGCGCGCTCCATGGTCGCTCGGAAGAGGTCGCGGTCCTCGGCACGGCGAATCGCGTCGTAGTCCGCTCCGATCAGCTCGACGCGGTGCTTCGCGAGCGTGCCGTCCTCCGACAGCTGCCGGGCGAGGTTGAGCGCGGTGCCGCCGCCGAGAGTGGGCAGAAGCGCGTCGGGCCGCTCGCGCTCGATCACCTTCGCCACCGAGCCGGGCAGCAGCGGCTCGATGTAGGTGGCGGTCGCGAACTCGGGGTCGGTCATGATCGTCGCCGGATTCGAGTTGACGAGCACGACCTCGTAGCCCTCCTCGAGCAGCACCTTGCAGGCCTGCGCCCCCGAGTAGTCGAACTCGGCCGCCTGCCCGATCACGATCGGGCCGGAGCCGATCACGAGGACCTTCTGGATGTCGTCTCTACGCGGCAACCAGGCGCTCCAGGAACCGGTCGAACAGGTGTCGCGCGTCGTGCGGCCCGGGCCCCGCCTCGGGGTGGTACTGGACCGTCGACGCCGGAACGTCGCGCAGCACGAGCCCCTCGACGGTGCGGTCGTAGAGGTTCAGCTGCTGTAGCTCGGCGGCGCCGAAGTCGGTCTCCCAGCGCACCGGCTCGTCGGCGTCGATCGTCCGCTCCCCGCCCGGGCCGAGCACCGCGAAGCCGTGGTTCTGCGAGGTGATCTCGATCCGCCCGGTCTCGAGGTCCTTGACCGGGTGGTTGGCCCCGCGATGGCCGAAGGGGAGCTTGAAGGTCTCGAGGCCGACCGCGCGGCAGAGGAGCTGGTGGCCCAGGCAGATCCCCCAGACCGGGACTTTCCCGACCACACCGCGCACCGTCTCGACCATGTAGTCGAGGGCGGCCGGGTCCCCGGGGCCGTTGGCCAGGAAGACCGCGTCGGGCTCTCGCGCCAGCACCTGCTCGGCGGTGACCGTGCACGGGAGCAGCTCGAGGTGCACGCCCCGCTCGCGCAGGTTGCGCACGATCGAGTCCTTGATTCCGGTATCGATGCCGATCACCCGCGGCCCGGCGCCCTCGGCGATCACGGGCTCCGCCGGGCTGACCTCGCGGGCAAGGTTGCGTCCGATCATCGACGGCTCCCGCATGACCCGCTCCATCGCCCCGTGCTCGGGCACCTGGCCCGCGAACAGCCCGCCCCGCATCGCCCCCTTGTCGCGAATGTGGCGCACGAGCGCCCGCGTGTCCACTCCTGTCAGGGCCGGCACGCCGCAGTCGGCGAGCCAGGTGAGCCAGCCGCCCTCGGCGTGCGGGGCGTCCTCCCGGTCGACCCCCTCGCGCATGATCACGGCGCGGGCGTGGACGCGGTCTGACTCCATGTGGGACGCGGCCACCCCGTAGTTGCCGATCAGCGGGTAGGTGAACACGATGATCTGTCCGGCGTAGCTCGGGTCGCTCACCGCCTCCTGGTAGCCGGACATGGCCGTGTTGAAGACGACCTCGCCGGTGGCGGTATGCGCCGCGCCCGCCCACTCGCCGTCAAAGAGCGCGCCGTCCTCGAGCAGCAGGTAGGCAGGCGTCATGCGACCGCCCCCAGCGCGAACGAGCGCTCGCGGTAGGCCACCGCGCCGTCCGCGATCGTCATCCGCACCCGCCCTGTGAGGCGGCGGCCGTCGAACGCGCAGTTGGCCGAGCGGCTCTCGTATCCGGCCTCGCCGACGTCCCACTCCGCGTCGAGGTCCGCGAGGCAGACGTTCGCCGCCGACCCGGGCATGAGCGACGGCGTCGCGATGCCGAACGGCTCGCCTCCTGCCGCCATGCGTGCGACGAGCAATCCCAGATCGATCACCCCCGGCAGCACGAGCCCGGTGTGCAGCGCGGCGAAGGCCGTCTCGAGACCCGTCACTCCCATCGGCGCCAGCTCGAACGGCTCCTCCTTCTCCTCGGGCGCGTGCGGAGCGTGGTCGGTGGCCACGCAGTCGATCGTCCCGGAGCGGAGAGCCGCGATCAGCGCGTGACGGTCGGCCTCGGCGCGCAAAGGCGGGTTCATCTTCATGCCCGTGTCGAGCGAGCGCACTGCCTCGTCGGTAAGGAGCAGGTGATGGGGCGTGGCCTCGCAGGTCACCCTCGTGCCGGCCGCCTTGGCGCGCTGGATCACCTCGACCGTCTCGCGCGCGGAGATGTGCTGGACGTGGATCGAGCCCTCCTCGTAGGCCGCGAGCGCGCAGTCGCGGGCCACCATCGTCGACTCGGATACCGACGGGATCCCCGTCAGCCCGAGCAGCGCCGACACCGCCCCCTCGTGCATCACTCCGGTCCCGGAGAGCGAGGGATCCTCCGCGTGCAGCGCCAGCGGGCGGCCGGCGAGGCGCTGGTACTGCAGCGCCTGGCGCATGACCCCCGCGGAGCCCACCGGCGAGCCGTCGTCGGTGAAGCCGACGGCGCCCACCTCGGCCAGCTCGGCCATCTCGGTGAGCTGCTCGCCGCGCCGGCCCACCGTGATCGCGGCCAGAAATCCCGTCGGGATGCGCGCCTCGGCCCGGGCCCGCTCGCGCAGCGAGCGCAGCACCGGTGCGGAGTCGACCGCCGGCTCGGTGTTGGGCTCGGCCAGGATCGCGCAGAACCCCCCGGCCGCGGCGGCGCGCGTGCCGGAGTCGATGTCCTCCTCGTCCTCGCGGCCGGGCGTGCGCAGGTGAACGTGGGGATCGACGAAGGCGGGGAAGGCGTGCAGGCCGCCCGCGTCGACCAGCTCGGCGCCCTCCGGGGGCTCGAGCCCGTCCCCGATTTCGGCGATGCGCCCCTGCCGCACAAGAAGGTCAGCCTTGCGGTCGAGGCCGGCTCGCGGGTCGAGGAGCCGCGCCCCGCGCACGAGGACGGTGGCGGGGGGCGCCTGCCCGCGGTCGAGCTCGATCTCGGGCCGCGCGCCGGAGCCGTTCTGGGGTGCAGGGGTGGGGGTCATGCCGGCTGCGGCTCCCCGGCCTCCTCGGGCGCGCGCACACCGCTCGGCGCGCCTCCCCCGGCCAGGAGCTCGTAGAGCACCGCCATCCTCACCACCACGCCGGACTCGACCTGCTCGGTGATGAGGGCCTGCGGCGAGTCGATCACCTCGGCCGCGAGCTCGACCCCTCGGTTCACGGGGCCGGGATGCATGAGCAGCTGGCCCGGCCCCAGCCGCCGGCCGTCGATCTGATACCGAGCCGCGTACTCGCGCAGGGAGGGGACGAAGGATCCGGTCATGCGCTCGCGCTGCATCCGCAGCGCGTACACCGCGTCCGCGTCCCCGAGCTCGTCGAGCGTGTAGCGAACCCGGCAGCCGAGCGCCTCGATTCCCCGCGGGATCAACGTCGGCGGCCCGCAGACCGTGACCTCGCAGCCCATGCGGGTGAAGGCGAGGATGTTCGAGCGGGCCACGCGGCTGTGCAGGACGTCGCCGACGATCCAGACCCGGAGCCCCTCGAGCGAGCCGGCCCTGCGCTTGAGCGTGTAGAGATCGAGCAGCGCCTGCGTTGGGTGCTCGTGCTTGCCGTCGCCCGCGTTGATCACCGAGGCGCGCGTCCAGCGGGCCACCAGCGCCGCGGCGCCCGCCTGCGGCGAGCGGATCACAATCGCGGCGGGGTCGTAGGCGGAGAGCGTCTGCACGGTGTCCTTGAGCGACTCGCCCTTCTCCACCGCCGAACCGCTCGACTTCACGTTTACGAGGTCGGCGGACAGCCGCTTGGCGGCCAGCTCGAAGCTCGAGCTCGTGCGCGTCGAGGCCTCGTAGAAGAGGTTGATCACCGTCCGCCCCCGCAGGGTCGGGACCTTCTTGATCTCGCGCCCCGACACCTCCGCGAAGCTCTCGGCGCGGCCGAGGATCCGCTCGATGTCGGCCCGCGAGAGGTCGTCCACGGACAGCAGGTGCCTAGGCATCGGGTGTTGCCTCCTCCACGGTCTTCGCGGCGATCGCCACCTCGTCCACCCCGTCGAGCTCGTCGACGCGGACGTTCACTCGCTCCGCGCGCGCCGTCGGCAGGTTCTTGCCGACGTAGTCCGGCCTGATCGGCAGCTCGCGATGCCCGCGATCCGCCAGCACGGCGAGCTGGACGCGCCTGGGGCGCCCGTAGTCGAAGAGCGCGTCGATCCCGGCGCGCGCCGTGCGGCCGGTGTAGAGCACGTCGTCGACGAGGACGATGGTCGTGTCCTCGACGGGGAAGTCGATGTGCGAGGCGTGCACCACCGGCTGGTGATCGGCGCTGCGGATCCCGACGTCGTCGCGGTAGAAGCTGATGTCGATGTCGCCGAGCGGCACCGGCTCGCCCACCAGCTCCGCGACCAGGTCGCGCAGCCGAGCGGCGAGAACCGCCCCGCGACGGTGTATCCCGACGACCGCGACGCCCTCCTTGCCGGTCTTCTCGACGATCTCGTGGGCGATCCGCACCAGCGTGCGCCGCACGTCCTCGCGGTCGAGGACCGTCTTCTCGCTCAAGTTACTGCTCCTTCCTGGCCTCTCCGGACCCGGTTAAAGGAACCCGCGGCGAGACTAGCACCCGGTGAGGATGTCCCAGACCGTGACTCTCGCCGGACATACCGCTACTGTGGATGCTGGTGACCCCGGAACGCGCAGAGGCATACGGCAGGATCATGCGAATCGTCTCCGCCGAGGGCGCCGAGCGGCTCGAGCCCGAGGAGCAGTCGCTACTGCGCGAGGCCGCCGACTCGCTCTTCTTCACCGAGGACGTCGGCGCCGATCCCGAGGCGCGCGACGCGCTCGCCATGGCCAACGACCTGGCTGGGAACCTCGTAGGCGCGGAGCGCTGGAGCCCCGACTACGCGGAGCAGGTCCTCCAGGACCTCGAGGCCTGCGGGCCCGCACAGCTCGTTCGGCTGCCCTAGCCTGAGCGGCGGATCCTCGTTCGGCGCCGCGCGTAGGGACCGCTGCACACGAACGGTGTGCGATCAGCCGCGCGACGTTCGCGCGATCGCGCGGGTCGTCACGGGCGCCAACCCTCTATGCGCCGTCGGAGTAGAACATGTACACCGCGGTGTAAGGGACGCCGACGGTCCTGTCTACGGCGGGGTCGCAGGTACCGCCGCTGGGGGCGACGCCTCCCTTTGTGAACACTGGCTGGACGTAGTCCACGGTGGACAGGGTGCCGCTGCCGGTGTGCGAGGTCGCCCGGAGGAGCAGCCAGGGGATGTCCTTTGCCGGCTTGGGGGCCGGCAAGGTCACTGCCTGTGCGCCGGTCACCTTGCTGCCGTCGAACAGTTCCCACGTGGGACCCGCGTAGTGGATGCCGATCGTCCTGCCGCGCCTGCTGAGCGCGGCGGCAGGCTCACGGAAGATCCACGTTCCGGTGGCGGCGTCGCAGTCGTAGACCTGCGAGCCCTTGCCGTGGGCCTTTCAGCACGAGCACCTGTCCCTCTGGCGGCTGGAGCTCTGGCGGGATGTGACCGCCGAAATCGGGGGATACGACCGGTGCGTCGCAGCGATCATTCTGCACCGTGCGGCATTGACCGTATCCAGGCTGGCCGCTGGTCGCGGGCCGGCCCGCTCGTGCGGCTGGGCGAGCGCGGGCGCCTACGGCGCCGGCTGCGGCGCCAGCGGCTGCGAAGGGCTCTCGGACCTCCGCACGTGTACCGGCTCGCCTCGCTCGGGGAACGGGATCTCGACGCGATCGAAGTCGCGCGGGACGATCACCCGCTCGGGGGGGCCGGCGAAGGCCGCCCGCGCCTCGTCGCGCAGCTCGCCGCCGGCGTAGCGCGGCGAGATGTGGGTGAGCGCAAGCATGTTCACGCTCGCGGCGGCGGCGAGCTCACCCGCCTGGCGGGCGGTCGAGTGGGCCGTCTCCGCCGCCCGGTCGGCCTCCTCGTCGGCGAAGGTCGCCTCGTGCACGAGCAGGTCGGCCTCCCAGGCCACTAGACGGGTCATGTCGGAGGGGGCCGTGTCCCCGGTGAGCACGACCTTCCGGCCCCGCCGGGGCTCCCCCATCACCTGGTCTGGCCGCACTCCGTTGACGACCTCGCCCCGCTGAAGGCGACCGAAGTCCGGCCCCGGGGTGAGCCCGAGCTCGCGCGCACGCAGCGGGTCGAACTCTCCGGGGCGAGGCTCCTCCACGAGCGCGAACCCGAGCCCGTGCGCGACGTGCTCCGTGGCGAACGCGGCGATTCGGTACCCGTCCCGCTCGAGCTCCTCGTTCGGCGCGAGCTCGACCACGACCAGCTCGAACGTGAGCCTGCCGATCACCGGCGCCAGCAGCTCCAGCAGCCGCCGCAGCCCGACCGGCCCGTGGAGCGTGAGCGGCCTCTCGCGCTGGCGGAGCGCGAACGTCTTGAGGATCCCGGGCAGGCCGAGCACGTGATCGGCGTGGAAGTGCGTGATGAACACCTCCTCCAGCTCGATCAGGCCGACCGAGCGCATGAGCTGACGCTGGGTGCCCTCTCCGCAGTCGACGAGCAGGCGGTCGCCGCCGCGCCGGAGGAGCGTGGCGGGCAGCCCGCGCCGGGGACTGGGCGAGGAGCCGGCCGTGCCGAGGAAGAGGACGTCGAGGTCCATGGTCGGTCCCTATGTTGACTCGGTCGCCTCCTCAGCGAAGCTCCACGAGCTCGAAACTCACTCGGCCGCCGGCTATCCGGGCGAGGCCCATGGTGTGCACAAGCGCGCGACGGCGGTCGGTGGGGCTGCCCGGGTTGAAGATCTGGAAGCCGCCGGGGCCGGTCTCGTGCAGCGGTAGGTGGGAGTGGCCGAAGACGACGGCCTCGGCGCGTTCGCCGAAGCGGCGGCGCATGCGCTCGAGGCGGCCGCGCCGTGGCCCGGCGTCGTGTACCAGCGCGATCAGCGCGCCCTCCGCCTCGACCACCCGCTCGGCCGGCAGCAGGTTGTGCAGCTCGACGCTGTCCACGTTCCCGTGCACGGCCGCGACCGGAGGGCCGAGCGCCTCGAGCTCCCGAAGCACCTCGATCGTCACGAAATCGCCGGCGTGCAGGAGCAGGTCGGCGGCGGCGATCCGCTCGAGGCAGGCGTCGGGCAGCCGCCGCGCGCCGCGCGGGAGGTGGGTATCGGATATGACGGCGATCAGCATCCGCGGACTACACTGGCTCGGGCAAGCGCCCGTAGCTCAGGGGATAGAGCACGCGCCTCCGGAGCGCGGGGCCGCAGGTTCGAATCCTGCCGGGCGCGTAGCAGCCGCAAGCACCTCACACCGCCCGCGCGAGGCCCGTTCATCTGGAAGAGATGCAGGCTTCGCGGATCAATCCAGGTTGGATGCTGGCGGTGCTCTTGGCGCCGATGTTCATGACTCAGGCCGACGCCACCATTGTCAACGTCGCCGGCCCGTCCATTCGCTCCGAGCTGGGGGCGTCCGGTGCCGAGCTGGAGCTGGTCCTCGGCGGTTACTTCCTCGCCTACGCCATGCTGCTCATCACGGGCGCGCGGCTGGGCCAGATGCGCGGGTTCCGGCGGCTTTTCCTTGTCGGGCTGGGCGTCTTCACTTTGGCCTCCCTCGCGGGCGGCCTTGCTCCCAGTCCGATCGCGCTGATCATGGCCAGGATCGTCCAGGGAATCGGCGCGGCGCTCACGGTCCCTCAGGTGCTGACCGGGATCCAGTTGAGCTTCGAGGGAGGGGAGCGGGCGCGCGCCCTCAGCCTCTACGCCGCTGCTCTCGCCGGTGGCGCGGTGGCCGGGCAGGTTCTCGGCGGCGTGCTCGTCTCGAGCGACCTGTTCGGGACCGAGTGGCGCCCGATCTTCCTGGTGAACGTGCCAATCGGCGGCGCCGTCCTGCTCGCCGCCCTGCGCTTCCTGCCCACTGAGCGCGACACGGGGACATCCCGGCGGATTGACCTGCTTGGGGTGGCGACCCTGTCCGGCGCACTGCTCCTGATAGTCCTGCC
This sequence comes from Thermoleophilaceae bacterium, assembly GCA_036519295.1. Taxonomy (GTDB): domain Bacteria; phylum Actinomycetota; class Thermoleophilia; order Solirubrobacterales; family Thermoleophilaceae; genus JACVRW01. Next base: position 7,691 of record DATDLN010000188.1, on the reverse strand, counting down.
GCTGGTAGTCGGTCGCCAGGAGCATTGGCCCGCATGGACCTGGATCTGCCTCGCGGGGAGCGCTCCGTTGCTCGTGGCGTTCGCGGCGGTGGAGCGGCGCCTCGCGGCTCGGGGCGGCTCTCCGCTCGTGAACCTCCACGTGCTGGCGCAGCCGGCGATCTCATGGGGTCTGCTCGGGATGGCCGCGGCCATCGCCACCTACTACGCCTTGCTCTTCACCCTCGCCCTCTACCTCCAGGAGGGCCTGGGACGAAGCCCGCTCGCCTCCGGGCTGATCCTGGTCTCCTGGGTCGTGGCGTTCGGCCTGCCGGGCCGGCTGATCCCGCGGCTTCCCGGCCGGGTCGAGCCCCTCGTCGCCCCAGCGGGCTTCGCCATCCTCGCCGTGGCCTATCTCGCCATCAGCGCCGACATGTTCGCCGGCCACCACTCCGCCTCGCTGCTGGTCGTCCTTCTCGGACTGGGAGGTCTGGGCCTCGGAACCGCCTTCAGCGCGACCCTGGCCCACCTCACCAAGGCGGCGACTCCCAGATACGCCGCGGACATAAGCGGCGTGTTCACCACCTGCCTCCAGGTCGCGGGCGCAGTCGGGGTGGCGGCGTTCGGCACGGCCTACCTCGGCCTGCTCTCGGCCCCCGGCGCGGCACCCGCAACGGACGCGTTCGCGGTCGTCACCATGGGCTTCGCCCTGACGGCGCTCTGCGCCGGCGCGGCCGCATACCGGGCCACCCACTCGGCCCTCTACCCGGCGTCACGGCCCGACCCGTCCCGCCGCGCCACCTCCTCCATCCGCTCGTGGCGATCCGCGCCCGTCGCGGAGCGCGGCGACACGGCGATCCGGGCGAGGTGAAATCGGCGCAGCGGCTTCGGTAGCCCCTCCCGCTGCTCTGGGGGATCGAGTACCAGGGCGTAGCGCCTCACGCGCGGCGTCGCCATTGCTCGATGTTCTCCGGCCGCGCACGCCGCTCGCAATATCCGCTGGTCCAAAGATCGAAGCGCCCGCTTGGACGTGAGGTCGAGGCTTAAAGCCGTAAAAGCCCGGCCTGCGGGGAGGCGTTGTTAGCGAAACGGGGCGGCGTGCGCCGCGGTGGTCTGGATCTTGGGGAAGGCTTCAGGCAGCCGCCGCGGCTGTGAAGCGCCGCCCCGTCGTGTGTCCCCAGTTTGGGGACTAATTTCGTCGGGTCGCGCAAAGCGCCGCCGAGCACAGTTCGTTGATGCATTGAAATGGCCTGCGCACACGACGGCTTCCACGGCATCCGATCGAGCTATGACCACCGGCTCGGGTTGCTCGTGTTCTTCTGGACCTGCGAGCAGTGTGGGGTCCGACTTCGTGAGGTGCGCCGGGAGGAGTATCGCCCCCACTTCGACCCGCGGGGCGTCAACCGCTTCGTGGCAACCTCCCGCTAGGGCACGTTCTCGAAGAGAACCCCTCCATCCTGCTCGACTTCTCGGACGCGGCCGGCATTCAGCAGCAGGTCGATGTGGCCTAGTACCTCGGAAAGCGTCAGGTAGGCCTGCGTGACCGCGATGTTCCCCCAGAGCGCCCGGGCGATCTCGTAGGCGCTCCGCGGCCGCTCGGCGATCAGCGCGTAGATCTTGTCGGCCCGGCGACGGTGCAGGGCGAAGCGTTCGTCTATCAGGCGGCGATGGTCCGAAATCGGGTCTCCGTGTCCGGGAAGCACGAGGTCCACGTCCATCTCCCGCGTCTTGCGGAGCGAGTCGAGATAGGTCACGAGCGCCTGCGGGCGCTCTCCGGACCCGTCGAGGGAGCGGGTGATGAGCGGATTCGAGGAAATGTGCTTCAGCAGGTGGTCGGCGGCGATCAGGATGCGCCGCTCGCGGTCGTGGAAGACCGTGTCGGTCGGGCTGTGGCCCGGCCGGTGGTGTACATGAAGGGTGCGGTCAGAGAAGACCATCTCCTCGCCGTCGCGCAAGACGCGCGTGACGTGCGCCCGGGCCCCCCACGCGCGAAACGCCTGCGATACCGACTGGAGGGCCGTCACAACGTCCTCGGGAATTCCGTTGCGAAACATGATGTCCCGAGCGAACTCGTCGTCAGCTTGCGCCTCGAGCGAGTAGTTCTCGACGAACGGCACCGCTGCGTCGATCGCCGCCACGTCAGCACCTGACTGCGCGGCCACCAGTGAGACGAGCCCCAGATGGTCGATGTGCTGGTGCGTCAGGATCACGAGCTCGATGTCCTCGAGCGAATGGCCGAGCCCCGCGACCCCGCGCCGCAGCTCGTCAAATGACGTGCCGGAGTTGGGGCCGGCATCGACAAGCGTCAGCGGCTCATCCTCGATCACGTAGACGTTTACGCGCCCGACCGCGAACGGTGTCGGGATCGCAAGACGGTGGATCCCCGCGGCGGCTGCCGGGGCGAAGGGGTCGTCTGCGCCTAGGCCCCGAGCCGGCGTCTGTACCACTCCCAGGTGATCGGCAATCCCCGATCGAGGTCGAAGCGGGCCTTCCAGCCGAGCTCCTCGCGGATCGGGGTGGAGTCGAGGAACTGCCGGTCGATCTCCCCGCGAGGCGTTCCCTCGCCCTTGATCTCGGGCTCGACATTGCGCCCAGAGACCGCGATCAATCTCTGCACAACCTCGCGCACCGAGATCGGCGCCGCGCAGCCGGCGTTCCAGGCGCGACCGCGCAGCTCGGGCCGGTCGAGCGAGGCGGCGACGGCCAGGTAGGCGTCAACGGCGTCCTCGACGTACACGTAGTCGCGCTCGGGGGTGCCGTCCGACCGGATCACGGGGCGCTCGCTCCTGGCCAGTGCCCTCGCGGTGTCGGGGATCAGCCGCGACCAATTGAGGTCGCCGGGGCCGTAGACGTTCGCCAACCGGGTGACGGCCACGGGCAGCTCGAAGGTGACGGCGTACGAGCGCGCGATCATGTCTGCGCACGCCTTCGATACGTCGTAAGGGTTGCGGGCGCGCAGGGCGAAGTCCTCGCGGTAGGGGAGCTCGTCGTGGTTCCCGTAGGCCTTGTCGGACGAGGCCACGACGATCCGCTCGATCCGGCCACCCGTCGCCCGGCACGCCTCGAGCAGCGTGTAAGTACCGCGCACATTGCTTTCCCAGGTGGCGAGCGGGCCGCGGTTGGCCGTGCCTACGATGGCCTGCGCCGCGAGGTGGAAGACGGTACGAACCTCGTGCTCGTTCAGGATTCGCAGAAGCGACTCGTAATCGGTGAGATCGGCGAGCACCTCCACACACCGTCGGTCGAGACCATCGGTCACGAATCGCGAATCGGGCTCACGATCACGTCGCAGCGCCACCACCCGGTCGCCGCGGTCGAGGAGCCGCTCAGCCAGCCACGCGCCGACGAACCCGTGCGCGCCGGTGACGAGGACGCTCAGGGGCGCTCAGCCGCCGGCGACGGCCGGGAGGATCGTCACCTCGTCGCCGTCCTCGACCGGGGTGTCGAGTCCCTCGAGGAAGCGAATGTCCTCGCCGCCGACGTACACGTTCACGAAGCGGCGCAGGTCCCCGTCCTCGGCGATTCGGTCGCGCAGGCCGTCGTAGCGGTCGTAGAGCCCGTCAAGCACCTCACCGACCGTGGACGCGCCGTCGACCATCGTCTCGGTGTCGCCGCCGGTGACGTTGCGCAGCTGCGTCGGAATCTTGACCGTGACCGTCATCAGGGCTCGGCAGCTTACAACGCGCCGACCGGCTGCTCGGCGGGTGCGCTCTCGAAGGCCGCCACCGAGGGCTCGATCTGCCGGGCCTCGAACGTCCCGCGCACGGCGTCGAGCGTCTTGAGCCCGTCGCCCGTGATCGCGACCACCACGCGCTCGCCCGAGTCGATGTCGCCGCGCTCGGCGAGCTTGTGGAGCACAGCCGTCGTCACGCCGCCGGCGGTCTCGGTGAAGATGCCTGTGGTCTCGGCAAGCAGCATGATGCCGGCCCGGATCTCATCGTCCGTGACCGAATCGACCGCGCCGCCCGAGCGCCGCGCCAGGTCGAGCGCGTAGGGACCGTCGGCCGGGTTCCCGATCGCGAGCGACTTGTCGATCGTGTCCGGCCTCACCGGCCGGCAGACGTCGTGGCCGGCCTCGAACGCCTGCGCCACCGGCGAGCAGCCGGCGGCCTGCGCGCCGTTGAAGACGGGCAGCTCACCCTCGATCAAGCCGATGTCGAGCCACTCCTCGAAGCCGCGGGCGATCTTCGTGAAGAGCGAGCCCGAGGCGATCGGGGCCACCACCCGGTCTGGGAGCTCGAAGCCGAGCTGCTCGGCGATCTCGTAGGCGATCGTCTTCGACCCCTCTGAGTAGTAGGGGCGGACGTTCACGTTCACGAACGCCCACTCGCGCTCGCCAGAAAGCTCGGTGCAGAGCCGGTTGACGTCGTCGTAGGTCCCCTGCACCGCCACCAGGTGAGTTCCGTAAACCCCGGTCGCGAGCACCTTCTGCTCCTCGAGATCGGCCGGGATGAAGACGTACGACTCGAGCCCGGCCGCCGCCGCGTGCGCGGCCACCGCATTCGCCAGGTTCCCAGTAGAGGCGCAGGCCACCACCCGGTAGCCGAGCTCGCGTGCCTTGGCGAGGGCCACGGCCACGACGCGGTCCTTGAACGAGTGCGTGGGGTTGGCCGTGTCGTTCTTGATCCAGACCTCGCGCACCCCGAGCCGCTCGGCCAGCCGCGGCGCCCTCTGCAGCGGGGTCAGGCCCACCGGCAAACCGGGCGCCGGCGGGCGCTCGAACGGGAGGAAGTCCGCGTAGCGCCAAATCGACTGCGGACCCGCCTGGATCCGGCGCCTCGTCTCGTTGGGGTCGAGACCGTCGATCTCGTACGCCACCTCGAGCGGGCCGAAGCAGCGCTCGCACACGTAGCGTGCGTCGAGCGGGTAGGTCTCCCTACATTCCTTGCATTGGAGCGCTTGGACTGGCATCGAATACTCCCTTCGCCTGTGAAAAAACCTCCGCCGCTGCTGTGACGGAGGCCTCTCTCAAGCGCCCCTTGTCACATCTGCCGGACCGTGTGTCCGATGGACTTGGCACCTTTCCCCGCGACGATCTCGCGACCCTCGCCGAGCGGTTGCCGGGGCTTCACAGGGCCATATCCCTCCACCCCTCTCGATGCAACGGCTATGTAAGCGGCGGAGGATACCAGCGCGTCGAAGTAGAATCAGGACCGTGAACGTGCTGGACGACCCGCTCAGACGCAATGCCGAGCCTGCCGAAGCCACGTCTCAGGCGCTCCGCCCGCGCGCGGGTCGATGCCGCGCGCCCAGTCCCACCCACTGAGCCGAACGTCGAGGTCGTCGAGCAGGACGGCCTGCGGTGGATCAACATCGAGCGCCCCATGCCGGTCGATCGGGCGTGGCTCGAGGAGCACTTCGACTTCCACCCGCTGGATTACGAGGACGTCCTCTCGCGCAACCAGCGCCCGAAGATCGACGAGTACGACGACTACCTGTTCATCGTCCTGTACTTCCCGGTCTTCGACAAGACGGTCGGGCGGCTGAACGCGGCCGAGCTCGACATGTTCATCGGGCCGGACTACCTCATCACGCTTCCCAACACGCCGCTCCCGCCGGTGGAGTATCTGTTCGAGCGCTGCCGCTCGTCCGACGAGGTGCGCCAGAACCTGCTCTCGAAGGGCTCCGGCTACCTGCTCTACAAGATCGTCGACGACTCGTTCGACTACTGCTTCCCGATGCTCCGGAAGATCGGCAACAAGCTCGAGCGGCTCGAGGAGGACATCTTCGAGGGGCGCTCGGAGGAGGTCGTGCGCGACATCTCCAACTCGAAGCAGGAGATCATCAACTTCCGGAAGGTCATTCGCCCGCAGCGCGCCGTGCTGCGCGACCTCGAGCGGACCAAGCAGCGCTACCTGGCCGAGGACCTAGAGGTCTACTTCGACGACATCGTCGACGCCTCCGAGCGCATCTGGGACATGCTCGAGAACTACAAGGAGGTCGTGGAGGCCCTCGAAGACACCAACGAGTCGGTGCTCTCGCACCGCGTGAACGAGGTGCTGCGGGTGCTCACCGCGTTCAGCGTCGTGGTCCTGCCGCTCACCCTGATCGCGAGCATCTGGGGCATGAACGTCGGCGTCCCCTGGGAGGGAGACACAGAGGGTTTCTGGATCGTGCTTGGCGGAATGGTCGTGCTGCTCGCCGGGATGGTCGGGTACTTCCGTCGGCGGGGCTGGCTCTGAGCGGGGCCGCCGACCCGCTTCCGCCCCGGCCTCTTTAGTACAACCCGGTCTGTGATCGACCCGTCGATCTTCAAGGCGTACGACGTCCGCGGGATCTATCCCGACCAGATGGACGAGGAGCTGGCGTACCGGATCGGTCGGGGCTTCGCGCGCGTGCTGTCCGCGCTGCAGGACACGCCGGTGCCCGAACTGAGCGTGGCGGTCGGACACGACATGCGCCTCTCCGCCCCGGCCATGGCGGAGCGCTATGCGGCGGGGATCGCGGACGAGGGCGCCGACGTTCTCGACATCGGGATGGCGGCGACGGAGATGGTCTACTGGACGGTCGGCTCGCGGGAACTGGACGGGGGGCTCGTCTGCACGGCGTCCCACAACCCCAAGGCCTACACGGGGGCGAAGCTCGTGAAGCGCGGCGCGATCGCGCTCTCGGGCGACTCGGGGATCGGCGAGCTGAGGGAGATCGTGTCAGCCGGCGAGCCGGGGCCGCCGGTGGATATACCCGGCGACATCCGCCGTGAAGACATCGACGGACCCTTCCGCGAGGCCGCCCGAGGGTACATCGACCCAGAGACGATCCGGCCGATGCGGGTCGTCGTGGACGGCGGCAACGGCATGGCGGGACCGATGGTCGGGCCTCTCCTCGACTCCTTCCCCATCGAGCAGGTAAAGACCTATTGGGAGCCGAACGGAGAGTTCCCGGACCACGAGCCGAACCCGCTGCTCCCAGAGAATCGCAAGTTCATCATCGACAGGGTGCGCGACACGGGCGCCGACCTGGGCATCGCATGGGACGGCGACGCAGACCGCTGCTTCTTCATCGACGACACAGGCGAGTTCGTCGCCGGCGATTTCCTCACCGCCCTGCTCGCCGACTCAATCCTTCGGAAGGAACCGGGCGCCACAATCCTCTACGACGTGCGGGCTTCACGCGCCGTGCGCGATGTCGTCGAGCGCGGCGGCGGCACGGCCAAGGTCAATCGCGTGGGCCATGCATTCTTCAAGACCCGCATGCGAGACACCGGCGCGGCGTTCGGCGGAGAGGTCTCTGGCCACTACTACTTCCGCGACTTCTATAACGCCGACTCGGGCACCATCCCGGCTCTCCTGATTCTCGAACTGCTCTCGGTCGAGAATCGCAAGTTCAGCGAGCTGCTGGAGCCGCTGCGTTCGCGTTACTTCATATCGGGGGAGATCAACACGGAGGTCGAAGACCAGCAGGGAAAGATGGAGGAGCTGGCCCAGCGATACTCGGACGGCGAGGTCAGCCGGCTCGACGGGATCTCGATCGACTACGACGACTGGCACTTCAACGTGCGGCCCTCCAACACGGAGCCGCTCTTGCGCCTCAACCTCGAGTCACTCGTCTCGCGCGAACACATGGAGAAGCAGCGGGACGAGGTACTCTGGTTGATCCGCGCCTGAGCCCATCGCCGCCGATCGGGCGGTGCAATCCTCACGGCCAGGGCGTCAGATCGCGGCCGCGCTTCTGAGCTCGCGGCGTACCGCCTCTTCCTCACGGACGACTACATGACG